>JAOUCZ010000377.1 GCA_029859505.1 Lysobacterales bacterium
CCTGAAAAATCGCCCTTGTTGCCCGCTCTTCTTCTATCGGACCGGTGACTTTGTACTTGTTCAACTGTTGTTGAAGTAATTCAATCATGGTCCAGTGCCCGTGCCAGTGAGCCCAGAAACGATTTGACCCTCTTTTGTTTATAGACCACCATCAATGTATCAATATCACTTTGCATGATGGATTTCAGGTGTTCCTCATCAATTCGCAAGCCTTCAATAAGCCAGCCTAATCCCTGCCATTGGGTTTTGCGTAAGCACACAAGATCCATCAGCGCTCGCACGGGCTCTGCCACCAACATGGTTTGTTGAGTAATTTGAATTCGTTGAACCAACTCCAGAAACTGGCCCGTATGCAGGGCCAAAGGATGAAAAGTAAATCGTCCGAACTTTCCGGGTTCGAATATCAGTGTTTTTCTACCTGGCGTCACACAAGCGGTGGTGTGGACGGCCTCGGGAATCCAGCCATGGTAAGCAAGTGCAGTTTCGAAAGATACATAGCTTCCCTGAACAAAGGCCTGGGCCAATGCAAATGGGTGACCAGGATAATCACGGAATCGGTCAGCAAGTAAATAACGGCCGCGACTCAGACGATATAACTCACCCGCTTTTAATGCACGGTTAACCAGGCCATAGCGACGCTGCTGACTCCCCTCCAGTACTCGCGCCAATTGCTTTTCTGTGAGCACACGGTTTTCAAGGCCATGATCAATCAGTTTTTGCACCAGTGTTTGCATTGCTGTTTCACAAGGTATTGAGTAAAGTAATTCCAGATACTTTCATATTATGGAAGTATATAGAAATAATCAACTGAGTAACACCCGCAATGCATATATCGTGATTACCCGTTTCATTGAACTAATAGGTTCTCAATGGCACAGGGATGTCAAAACTGATCGTAGTGGCCCCCAATTGCAAAAATATAAATATATTGTTTATCGAATTTATAGATAACACGATCTTTCTGACTGATCCGACGAGACCATAATCCTGCCAGCTTATGTTTTAACGGCTCAGGTTTACCGATTCCTGCAGAGGGGTCATTTCTGATCATCTCTTTGAGTTTTCGGCAAAGTGCTTTATGTAATTTCTTGTCCTTTTGCCTGATCTCTTCGTATACAGCCCAGGTGCCGCCCTCAAATACCAGTGATCTCATCAAGCTCCCCGGTCGTTGGCTTGTAGCCCTTTCTATTGGAATGGGTGCCTGTAGATGTAGCTATTTGCTTCATTAACTCGGTGTTTTGCAACACATACAATGTTTCCTGCTCGCGCTCCCAATCTTCAGCACTTACAACTACAAAATCTTCACCGGCACGACGAGTTACCTTTATCGGCAAATGCTGGGTAGTCACCTGCTCTACAAAACGTTTCAGATTTTCTCTGAATTTATTCACACTTATTGTATCCATTGAACTGCTCTATTAACGTACGGGGTTACCGTACATTATAGTAATGACGCCTTAACAAGGCAATCAAGTTAAGAATAGTTTAAGACCGCAGCTAAGGTGACCGATATAGCAAGGTGCTCAGAGTTTTGTAGGAATAGTCCTGAATATGAGCAAATTCAGTCAGTGAGTGATTAGATTTCCTTCCCTGTCGGTTGCCTGATTGGTAAGAGTGTTTACTCTGAGCATCCCATCGGGTTGATGCGCGTTTACTTATCTAAGCCGGTGATATCACGGGATGTAGAAGTGACCGGGACGTCGAAAATCTGATAAAATATTGGGTTCATGTTCGAAACTCAAACCGTTCAAATCGCAGGAAATTTAAGTGAGCAACAAATTTACCCGGCTTTTCAAAGAGCCGTTGATACAGTTTTTAATTATTGGTGCTGCCATTTATGGCGCCTATGCCATGTTTGCAACACCGGAAGAGGATTTTCGTGACACCCTGGTGCATGTTGATTCCAACCGCATCAATGCGTTCATTTCGGAATGGGAAAGCCGTTGGAACCGCCCGCCGACACGTGAGGAAATCGATGGCCTGATACAGTCTTACATCAAGGAAGACGTTCTTTACCGGCAGGCAGTTGCGATGGGTCTGAACGAGGACGACCCCATTACCCGGCGGCGTATGGCACAAAAAATCGAGTTCTTAACAAGCGATCTTGCCATGATGGTACAACCGGCCGAAGGCGTACTCGAACAGTACTTTGCCGACAACAGCGAAGTCTACCAGTCACCGGACTTGATGACCTTTAGCCAGGTGTTTTTCGACCCCGATTCACGTGAGGACAGCACACTGGAAGATGCAGCACAGGCATTGCTTAAGTTGCAGGCAGCAGGTGCTCCCACCGAGGAATCAATGCAGGTGGGGGACGGCTTTATGTTGCAAAGCGATTTCGTCTCAGTAACCGCAACAGAGGCCGCACGGCAAATGGGTAGCGGTTTCGTCGAGGCCGTGGTGCAACTGGAACCGGGGTCTTGGTATGGTCCGGTCCTGTCGGGTTACGGCGTGCACCTGGTTTATATGTACAGTTACGAGAAATCACCACCTCCGGTGTTTGAGGATGTTCAGGCTGCCGTGCTTGAGAACTGGCAGTTTGAACAACGTGAACAATTCAACGCGGATTTTCTCGAAAACCTGAAAACCCGTTACGAGATTGTCATCG
>JAOUCZ010000023.1 GCA_029859505.1 Lysobacterales bacterium
ATCCCTCACGGGTCGCATATAGAATCATGCTGCCATTCGGCGCGAAACTGGGTGACTCATCCAGTACGCCGGGTGTCAAAATACGAACACGCCCAGTATCTGTATCCAACACAGCTATACGATACTCGTTTCCCCGCCCATGTGCCATAGCAATTCGGGTTCCATCGGGAGAAATACTTGCACGTGCGTTGTAATCTCCTTCCAGCGTTATTCGGCTTGGGTTTCCACCGGTTACCGGCACACGATAAATCTGTGGTTTTCCACCCCGATCTGAAGTGAAGTATACCCACTGGCTATCGGGTGACCAGACCGGTTCGGTATCGATGGCCCAGTGCGTGGTCAACTGGGTTTTCTGGCCCGTGGTCAGGTCACGGATATATATTTCAGGGTTGCCCGAAGCGGATAGCGTCATGGCCATGTATCGGCCATCCGGCGAAAATGCCGGTGCGCCATTGATGCCCTTGCCGGAAGACACCAGTTCACGCTGTCCGGTGGCCACGCTCTGAACATAAATAGCCGAGTTACCCTTTTCGAATGATACATAAGCCAGGCGTTGGCCATCGGGTGACCAATTGGGTGACAAAAGCGGTTCGGGTGAACCCACAACAGCCTGCGGGTTAAACCCGTCTGCATCCGCAACGAATAACTGGTAGTTCTGGTCATTTCCTATACCTGTCGCGGAGATGTAGGCGATACGTGTTGAAAATGCGCCTGCTACACCGGTCAGTATTTCATAAATTGCATCCGCCACCCGGTGCGCGCCAAACCGCAGGTCGCCGAATCCAACCGTGGTGATTTGCGACAGCAGTGCCTCCTGCGTGTGCACGTCAAATAACTGGTAGGTGATATCGTAGCCAGTGCCGCCGGCTGCATCCTTAACCTGACCAATGACAATGTAATCAACTTTCAACAGGCGCCAGGTGCCGTAGCGTATCGACTCCGCATCGACCGGCCGGTCTACCATGTCCTCCTCGTCCAGCGGTTCAAACAAACCGGAGCGATACAAATCAGACGACACGATATCTGCCACACCGGTCTGGGGATGGGGGTCCGTGGATTGCCACTGCATTGGGATAACCGCAATCGGAAGTGCACTGGCATTGCCCTGGATTATTTCAATTTCGAGTTTGGCCTGGGCTAATTGTGAAACGAGCAGAAATAGTAGGGTGAAAATTATTTTTCGCATAGTTTAGTCATCGTCATAGGTAAATATAAAGTCAATCTCACGTTCAAATACATCTTCAAAACCGCGGTAAGGTAAAGAACCGGCACGTTCCACAGCGGCTACCAGCGATCGGCGGGTGGCCTCATCAGCATTGCATTTACCTGATATCGCGGCCGAAATTACTTCACCGCCCGGTATTTGCACTATCTTCAATCTGCACCGTAAACCCGGGCGGGCGGTCGGTGGACGGAACCAGTTATTGGTCACCTGTGATTGAATCGCTGCATAATATTCATCGCCCTTTGTCGCTAGCTGACCGGCCCGGAACTCCCTCTGTTCGGCCGCCATTTTTTCTCGCATCTCATTTTCGGCGATTGCCTGGCGCTGGGCATCGGCCTCGGCCTGCCTGCGCGCATCCAGTTGCCTAAGCCGTTCTTCTTCAATCTTACGCTGACGGGCAGCATCTTCGCGTTTTTTACGCATTTGCTCCAGTTCGTCTTTCTGTCTCTTGAGCTGATCCTTTCGATCCTGCTCCTGTTTTTTTCGCAATTCCTGGAGTCTCAAATCTTCCTGGCGCTTTTTCACTGCCAGGTCTTTCTGACGTTTTTTCTCCGCTTCTTCCTTTTCCTGCCTTTCGCGTTCCTGGCGTTCTTTACGCGCCTGGAGTTCCTGTGCACGGCGATCCTTCTCTACTTTCTGGGCGGCCGCTTTTTCTGCTTCCCGTTTTGCCTGCTCGCGGCGCTCCTTGATCGCGCCGGTATCCACGATCACGGCCTCAATGGTCATACCGGTCAATGCAGGTGGCTTGAAAGGTTTCCATGTCATCGTTCCTAAAACAACCATGGCGGCCATCAAGGCATGAACCGCAATGGCCAGCGTGAAGGCTTTGGTTTGTGCCCAAAGTTCGCGCATACCGCTATCAGCCTCCGCCCTGACCTTCCAGGGAATCAAGCGGGTCACTCATCAGACCCACCTTGGTCACACCGGCTTTTTGCAATAACACCATTGCACCATAAATATGTCCATAGCCAACCGCCTCATCACCCGCGACCAGCACCTGGATTTCGGGGTTACGGCGCACGATGGCTGAAACCGTGGTCACCAGTGATTCCGGGTCAATCAGACCACTTGAAACACCATCTACCTCACCACCTGCATTCAGGTACAGATCGCCATTGGTCAAAACTGTGACCACCATCGGCTCTTCGTTCTGCTGACTGTCCAGTGGTTCGGCATCGGCTTTTGGAAGGTCGACTTCAACACCGAGATTTAATAACGGGGCTGTAATCATAAAGATGACAAGCAACACCAACATGACATCGATATAGGGAACCACGTTGATTTCGGCCATCGGCCTGCGTCTGTTACGTTTTGTTCGCATGTTGCCGTAAACCCTCAGCTATCCACCAGCGCATGTGCCTGGCGCTGCAGGATGCTGGAAAACTCTTCAGCGAAATTGTCGTAGCGTGTCTCGAGTCGTTCAACCTGGTTGGAGTAGCGGTTGTAGGCAATCACGGCAGGAATAGCTGCGAACAAACCCATCGCCGTGGCGATCAGGGCTTCTGAGATACCCGGGGCCACCATCGCGATGGTGGCCTGGTTGACATTGGCCAGTTGGTGGAACGAAGTCATGATGCCCCAGACGGTTCCAAACAGGCCGATATAGGGGCTGGTAGAACCCACGGTTGCGAGGTAACTGAGACTGCGTTCCAACCGGTCTGTTTCCCGAACCAAAGCGATACGCATACCACGTTGAGCGGCTTCGACAAGCACGCCCGGGGTCATACGGCCCTGCTCACGCATACGGGTAAAGTCCTTAAATCCGGACTCAAAAATTTGTTCCAAGCCATCGCCGGTGTTATTACGGGAGACCGATTCATATAACTGCGTAAGATCGGTTCCCGACCAGAACCGCTCTTCAAAAGCATCCGCACCTTTCTCTGCTGCTGCAAGCGTCATGCGTTTGCGGAAAATTATCATCCAGGATGACACCGATGCTGCCAACAAAATCAGCATCACGCCTTTTACCATCCAACTGGCATCAAGAATTAACTGCCAGACTTGTAAATCATTTTGCATTATGGGGAGCTCCCGATTTCTGCCCTGATCCATTTGGGCATTCGTGTTGGTTTGAAGTTGTCTGCCCTCAAGCAAACAGCGGTCAATTTGGCAGTTGCCACTTGTTGCTTATCAGAGCAACGAGTCATTTCCTGGTTAAAAGTCATTCTTACGCCGCCGACATCTACATTGGTCACCGTAATATTCAATTCATCATCCAGACGCGCGGCCTGCACAAAATTTATATCCATGTGCCGGATCGCGAAAAGAACATTGTCCTCACTGGCAATTTTTGCCTGGTGAACACCTTTTGCCCGCAACCACTCGGTACGCGCGCGTTCAAAAAAATTCAGATACTGCGAGTGGTAAACCACCCCGCCGGCATCGGTATCTTCCCAGTACACTCTTACTTTCCAGACAAAGGGAATCATATTTGGTTCTTCAAGCCCGAATAATTTATCTAAATATTGTGGTTAATACGTTCTTAAACCCAAATTGGGGTTATTTGCCTGAAAATAAATCGGCATTGCCATTATTGCTATCTCTGCCAGGCTGCTCTAATCCAAAATGCAGGTATGCCTTGGCTGTCACCATCCGACCTCTCGAGGTACGCGTGATATACCCCTGCTGAATCAAGAATGGTTCAAGCACGTCCTCGACGGTTCCACGCTCTTCCGACAATGCTGCTGCGATGCTTTCAATGCCCACCGGGCCACCGTCGAAGTTTTCAATAATCAACCTCAACAGACGCCGATCCATGGTATCAAAACCACTTGCATCCACTTTCAGCATATCCATCGCGCCCATTGCGATCTCGGCGTTGATCATGCCGTCTCCTTTGACCTCGGCGAAATCGCGCACCCGTCTCAACAGGCGGTTTGCAATACGGGGTGTTCCGCGAGCACGGCTTGCGATACCCATAGAGCCTTCTTCATCGCATGGGATATTCAATATACCGGATGAGCGTGTCACTATTTGCTGCAATTCCTTTGGACTATAGAATTCAAGACGCTCAACGATACCAAAACGGTCGCGCAACGGTGAAGTCAATAAACCGGCGCGGGTGGTTGCACCCACCAGCGTAAAACGCGGCAGGTCAATCTTGATGGAACGGGCCGCCGGCCCTTCGCCAATCATGATATCCAGCTGAAAATCTTCCAGTGCCGGATACAGCACCTCTTCAACGACGGGTGACAGACGGTGAATTTCATCTACAAATAAGACGTCACCAGGTTGTAGATTGGTTAGCAAAGCCGCCAGGTCACCGGCGCGTTCCAGCACGGGCCCGGAAGTCTGGCGCAGGTTTACACCCATTTCATTTGCAATGACATGCGCCAACGTGGTTTTACCCAGTCCTGGCGGACCAAAAATCAATACATGATCCAGTGCTTCCTGCCGGCGGCGTGCGGCCTCAAGAAAAATACTCAATTTCTCGCGCATCACCTGCTGACCGATATATTCATCCATGGTCCTGGGCCGCAGGCTGATATCCATGGCCTTGTCAGATGGCGTGTCCACCGGGTTTACAATGCGATCATTTGATTCAACCATTCGGCTTTACCCTGGTTTGCAATGCCTTGCGAATGATCGTCTCGGCATCCATATCGGCCTCGGCCACGAGGCTGACCATGCGACTGACCTCGGCAGGTTTGTAGCCCAGCGATGTTAATGCATGACTCGCCTCGGTAACGGGGTCAGTACTGACCGGCGCGCCACCCGGCATGGAACCGCCAGCGGAACCAATGCTTATGTCCGTCAATTTGTCACGCAATTCCATGATGATACGTTCCGCCGTTTTCTTACCGATACCGGGTACACGTGTCAGAGCAGCCACATCGCCACTGGCAACATAATGAGCCAGCTCCTCGCCACTGGCGCCCGACAAAATAGCCAGCGCCATTTTAGCCCCGATACCACTGATTTTGAGCAGTTTGCGAAATACTTCCCGCTCTTCCAACGAGGCAAACCCGTACAGGGTCTGGCTATCCTGGGAAAAATGGTGATGGATGACAATAGCCACCTGCTTACCATTTTCCGGCAGGTCGGAAAATACACCTGAGGGGGCCTCAATTTCGTAACCGACGCCATTGACGTCAATCACCATATAAGGCGGGTTCTTGACCAGTAAGATACCTGATAAACGTGCAATCATTAGCTTATGCCTGCTGCATCATCGCCATACGGGCGAGCGTTTGTGATGTGTGTTGATGACACAGGGCCACAGCCAAAGCATCTGCCGCGTCGTTCTGAATCGGCTCCTTGATGCCAAGCAACAGACCCACCATGTGTTGGACCTGCCCTTTATCGGCCCCACCGCGACCCACGATAGCCTGCTTAATGGAGCGGGGACTGTATTCAGAAACCGGTAACCCACAAGAAATCGCCGCGCAAACAGCAGCACCGCGAGCCTGGCCCAGCTTGATAGCAGAAGCGGCGTTGTGCGCGACAAAAACCGTCTCAATGGCGGCCTGATCCGGTTGAAACTCCTTGATCAATTCCTGAAGCCCGGAAAATATGATTCCCAGGCGTTCGGTAAACTCACCAGTGCCTGCCTTGATGGCATCGAAATAAACCGGGATTACACGGTCACCAGTAACTTCGATGATCCCCACTCCGGTCATACGTGAACCGGGATCAACACCTAGTATTCTTAAATTTTTCAGCTGTAGGCCTCTTCTGGGATATCGGCATTTGAGAATACGTCCTGGGTATCGTCCAGGTCTTCAAGCGCATCCAGTAGCCGTAAGACTTTTTCACCGGCTTCGACGTCCAGCTCAACTTCAAGACTGGCGCGCATTGTTATTTCGGCATTTTCAGCAGTAAAACCGGCAGCTTCCAGGGCATCTTTTACAGCACTGTACGTCTCGGGTGAAGTAATTACCTCAATGGAGCCGTCATCTTCCATAACAACATCGTCCGCGCCGGCATCCAGCCCGGCATCCATCACACCTTCTTCAGATGTACCGGGTGCAAAATTCAGCACACCGATTTTGGAGAAAAGATAGGCCACCGAACCATCGGTACCCAGGTTACCGCCAAACTTGCTGAATGCATGACGCACTTCGGCAACGGTCCGGTTACGGTTATCGGTCAGACACTCCACCAGCACCGCAACACCGTTGGGCGCATAACCCTCATAGGTGAGCGATTCGTAAGTGACGCCTTCAAGATCGCCGGTGGCCTTTTTGATGCAGCGCTCAATATTATCCTTGGGCATATTGACCGCATTGGCCTTTTCAATGGCGAGTCTCAATGCCGGATTGGTAGCAGGATCCCCGCCTCCTTCACGCGCGGCAACAGATAACACCCTATTGATTTGTGTGAATATCTTACCGCGCTTGGCATCAACCGCCTTTTTGCGATGTTGAATATTTGCCCATTTGGAATGACCTGCCATAAAAACCGCACCTTAATAATTAGAATATGAATTCTCGGGATTTTATCACGAAACCCTGCCAAACCGGGGGCAAAAAAAGGGCGCTTAAGTGTCTTTATTAAACCTGCCGGATAAAAGAAAATGCTCTACCTGCTCCACAACCTCATTTGAGAACAGCATTTCCGAGTGTGACACTTCCATATCAACCGTGTCTTTCAAACCTGCCAGGGCTGTTTCGCTGACGCAGACACTGCCGTCATTTGGCTCGGATTGTTTACCGGCGATCTGCCCAAGCCCCAATTCACGCGTACCACGTATCATGCCTGTTTCGCGGCCTTCGGGCGAGAACTCGAAGCCTTGCAGCAGGTCTTCCCGGGCTTCACCAAAAATATATTTCTGGCCGGGGAGTTTAGACAAACGCTTGACGACATTGCTGCCCTTGATAGGCGTTCCCATCAGGACAACCCTTCCCGGCGGCAGATCATCGTGGCGGCTCAACAGGTTCAAAATAACCAGGCCTCCCATGCTATGGCCAACCAGGTGTAGTTCGCCGGTCTCATGCCGATGTAGAAACTCATGCAATCCATCTGCGTGATCATCGAGACATGCAGAACGTGTAGGGTAGCTGAAAACCCTGACGTGGTGACCACGGGCACGGAGGCGCTTCGCCAGCGACGCCATCATCCAGCCCCGGTTCCACAAACCATGTACAAGTGCGATATCAGCCACGCAATCGCCTCCTTGCCCGGCGGAACGGTTCAATTGAAACCAGTGCCAGTGCCAACCATATACAAATAAAAGCGACCGCATGCCCGCTTGAAAATTGTTCACCGTACAGAAAAACTGCAATCAGGAAACTTATACTCGGGGCGATATACTGGAAAAAGCCCAGGATGGTCAATGGCAGTTTCTGAGCCGCCATGTTGAACCATATCAGTGGCAGCACGGTGATAAACGCTGAACCAATCAACAATGCATCAATACCGCTGGAAACGTTCAGGAATTGCAATTCGGACCGTGATGATAACCACAGCAGGTAGGCCAGTGCCGGCAAATACATGAGCGCGGTTTCCCATAATAAGCCCAGCATCGGCCCGACATTCAGACGTTTACGCAATAACCCATAAACGCCAAACGATACGGCCAGTGCTATTGCTATCCAGGGCGGCCTGCCCAGATACCAGGCGAGGTAAAAGGTACCGGCAGCCGCCACGGTGACCGCAACGACCTTCGTTACACTCAGACGCTCCTTTAAAATCAGGTAGCCCAACAGTACATTGACCAACGGCGTGCCGAAGTAACCCAGGCTCGTATCAAGGATATGATCGTTCGCCACTGCCCAGACAAAAACCACCCAGTTAATTGAGATTACTACACCGGACAAAACCAGCCAGGCAATACTGCTCAGCGGCAAGCGCAACTTTTTCAGAAACTGCCTGCCGTCGCGTATTCCCAGAAAGATTATCAAGAGAGGCACTGACCAGATCACCCGGTGCGCCAAAACCTCCCAGGCCCCAACATCTTGCAAGCCTTTGTAATAAACAGGTACGAGACCCCAGAACCCGAAAGCAGCCAGTGCCGCAATAACACCGCCACGATCCAGTTTCTGTTCTCTTGTGTTCATTAGTAAGGTGCGTTACCTGTAACGCTCCCTACGTAGACTCGCTCTCTGGTTTAGCCACAACACCAATATGCAGTTCCGTCAGCTGGCTATCCGCAATCGGTGACGGTGCATCGGTTAACGGGCACTGCGCGGTCGTGGTCTTCGGAAAAGCGATGACATCACGTATGGATGGCTCACCCGCCATCAACGCAGCGACACGATCAAGACCAAATGCGATACCACCATGAGGCGGGCAACCGTACTTGAGTGCGTCGAGCAGGAAACCAAACTTGGCCTCCGCTTCTTGCTCTCCAATACCGAGCAACTCGAATACCGCCTGCTGCATTTCAGGTTTGTGGATACGGATGGATCCACCACCGATTTCCGCACCATTGAGTACGATGTCATAACCACGGGACAAAGCATTGGCAGCATTGGTCTTCAACTCTTCGGCCGAATCTGACTGTGGTGCGGTAAACGGGTGATGCATGGCCATGAAACGACTGCTATCTTCATCCCATTCAAACATCGGAAAGTCGGTAACCCAAAGCGGCTCCCATCCTTCTTTTGCGAGCTCCAGGTTCTCACCGCAGCGGACCAAAAGATGACCCATAAAGGTACTCGTCATCAACCAGTCACCCGCTCCGAAAAACAGCAGATCGCCGGTTTGTACGCCGGTTACTTCTGCAATGCCGTTCCAGGCCGTGTCATCAAGGAACTTGGCAACCGGTGACTGCAGCCCTGCAATACCGGCATCCAGGTCATTGACCTTTATCCAGGCCAGGCCCCTGGCGCCATAGCGTGCGACAAAAGCTGTATATTCATCAATTTGCTTACGTGAAAATTGTGCGCCGCCGGGTACCCTGAGTACCGCGACCCGCTGCTCATCATTATTGGCCGGACCGGAAAATACTTTAAAGTCCAAATGACGGACATGCTCGTCAACGCTATGAAGGGACATCGGGTAGCGTAAATCCGGTTTGTCTGAGCCGAATTTTTCCATCGCATCACGCCAGGTCATACGTGGGAATGGTTGGGGCAGTTCAACTTCCAGTACATCTTTGAAAACCGCCCGGACAAGATCCTCTGCAGCGGTCTGTACACCGGATTCGTCAACAAAGGACATTTCCATATCCAGCTGGGTAAATTCCGGCTGGCGATCGGCGCGCAGATCCTCGTCACGGAAACAACGGGCAATCTGGTAGTAACGGTCCATACCAGCCATCATCAGTAATTGTTTGAATAACTGGGGTGACTGCGGCAGGGCATAAAACTGCCCGGCCTGTACACGACTGGGCACCAGGTAATCACGCGCACCTTCCGGCGTCGCCTTGGTAAGAATGGGCGTCTCGAATTCCGAAAACCCATGTCCGTCCAAATGTTTATGAATGGCCTGGTTGAGCTTCGAGCGGATACGCATATTATGTTGCATACGCGGCCTGCGTAGATCCAGGTAGCGGTAACGCAAGCGAATTTCTTCGCCGTCATCGTCCGTCATCATCAAGGGCAGCGGCTCGGAAGCGTTCAACAACTCGACCTCTTCTGCAACCAGTTCAATTTTGCCGGTGGCCATGGATTCATTCCATTGACTCTCGGGCCGCAACCGAACTGTGCCTTTTATACGTACACAATACTCATTACGAAGACGTTCGGCATCGGCAAATGCGTCACTTTCAGGCTCGACGACAACCTGGACGATACCGGCATTGTCCCTGAGACCGATAAATATTAATCCACCGAGATCACGCCTGCGGTCCACCCAGCCACACAACGTGACGGCCTGACCTTCGAGTTCTTCATTGATTTCACCGCATAAATGGCTACGCATTGGTCTATTCCTTGCTGGCTGATTTAGCCGTTGATTTGGTTTCGGGCTTGCTAGCGCCGCTTGAAGTGGATGACTTGTCGGAATTCGTGCTGCCTGTATCACCAGATTTCTTGGCTGATGAAGCCTGGGCGGAAGTTCCTTTTTCAGTTGAGTCTGCCAGATTCCGCTTATTATCCTTTTTAAAATCAGTCTCATACCAGCCAGCGCCCTTTAATCGGAACGCAGCGGCAGACACCAGGCGTTTCAGCGCCGGGTTTTTACATTCGGGGCAATCGACCAGATCGCCTTCACTCATCTTCTGAAGTTTTTCCAATCGGTGTTCACACGACTCGCATCGATACTCGTAAATCGGCACTACTTAATTACTCCTGATTGCTAAAAATCCAGACTCAAACACTCGACCGGCAATTATAAACGCTGATGACACCGGATGGCATTAGATGGGGGTTGTTAATTCATTTTTACAGTCGTGCCAACAAATTTCCGCCCCTCAGCGTGCGCAACCTTTGATGCCCCGTAGGGTGTGTTACACGTTTTTTAAAGGGGCGTGGTTTGGTATAGTGAGCACCCTATTCCAATACAGCACGAGACACCCATGAAAACCAAGATTTTTGTTTCTGCAATCCTGCTGGCAGGCCTGCTTACCGCATGTGAAAAAGACACCCCGGCAGTTACTGCAGCGCCGGTTGAAACACCACCCGCTGAGACAACTGTTGCGGCACCGGTTGAGACTGAAACGCCTTCCCGGTTTGATATTTACGCTGAAGTGGGACTGACCACAGATCTCAGCCATTTGAGCGACAACCAAAGACAGATGATCAGTTTGCTGATTGATGCTGCCAAAATCACCGATGATATTTTCTGGCAACAGGTCTGGGGCGATAAAGACGAGCTACTCAACAGCATCGATGATGCCAAAATGAAGCGTTTTGCTTTTTATAACTACGGACCGTGGGATCGACTGGCAGCGGATCAGCCATTTATCGAAAGCTATGGCCCGCGCCCACCCGGTGCCCGGTTTTACCCTGAAGATATGACCAAGGCGGAGTTTGAAGCCTGGCAGCAAGAGGGCAAAGACGAGCAGTATTCATTGGTAAAACGCGATGCCGATGGCGGCCTGATACTGGTACCTTACAGCAAGGCATTTGAGTCTCAGATTGGCGAAATAGCTGATTTACTGATAAAGGCATCTGCATTGGCTGACGACGAGGAGTTCGCAAACTACCTGAAATTGCGTGCCGAGGCCTTGAAAACTGACAACTACCAGGCTTCGGACATGGCCTGGATGGATATGAAAAACAATCCAATTGAATTGGTCATTGGCCCCATCGAAAACTACCAGGATGCCTTGTACGGATACCGTTCGGCCTTTGAAACCTTTGTGCTGATCAAGGACATGGCCTGGAGTGAGCGCCTGGCACGTTTTGCAAAATATATGCCGGAACTTCAGCAGGGCTTACCTGTTGATGAGGCTTACAAGGCGGAAATGCCTGGTTCGGATGCTGATTTGAATGCCTATGATCTCGCCTATTGTGCAGGTGATTGCAATTCCGGTTCTAAAACCATTGCAATCAATCTGCCAAACGATGAAGAAGTGCAACTGGCCAAGGGTACACGCCGTCTGCAAATCAAGAACTCGATGCTGGCCAAGTTCAACCAGATTCTAATGCCAATCACCAATGAACTGATTGCGGAAGATCAGCGTTCCTACGTCACCTTTGACGCATTCTTCGGAAATACCATGTTTCATGAAGTAGCCCATGGACTGGGTATTAAAACCACTCTGGACGGCGCCGGCACGGTACGCCAGGCCCTTAAGGAGCACGCCTCGGCACTCGAAGAAGGCAAGGCCGATATCCTCGGTTTGTACATGGTGCAAAAGCTGCGGGAAAATGGCGAAATTACCGAAGGTGAATTGATGGACAACTACGTTACCTTCCTCGCGGGTATATTCCGGTCTATTCGTTTTGGCGCCAGCAGCGCCCATGGCCGTGCCAATATGATCCGGTTTAATTATTTCAGCGATGCGGGGGCTTTCAGCCGCGACCCGGATACCGGTACCTACCGTGTCAACGTCGCGGAGTTTGAACAGGCCATCAAGGACCTGAGTCGCGATCTGCTGGTTTTACAGGGAAATGGGAATTACGAAGCGGTAGCAACCTTTGTGGCCGAACGCGGTAATGTCAGCCCACAACTGCAGGCTGATCTTAACCGGCTGGACGCACTCAGCATACCAGTGGATATCGTATACCAGCAGGGCAAGGAACAACTCGGCCTGAATTAGTTCATGACTAAACGAATCGTCGTTAAAATTGGCAGCCAGGTCCTCTGTGACCCGGCTGGCAGTCTGAACCGGGATGTACTGGCAAACCTGGTAAACCAACTGACCGGCTTACAGGCTGAAGGCTGGCAGGTGCTGCTGGTTTCATCCGGTGCGGTAGCCGCCGGTAAAGGCCTGGTGTCTGAACAACTCGGGCGTATTGCCGATCCCGTTGCCCGTAAACAGGTTTTGGCAGCCGCCGGACAGGTTCGTCTGATGGAAACCTACCGTGAACTGTTTGCACAGCAGGCTTTGACCATTGCCCAGGTGCTGGCCACCAAGAACGATTTCCAGACACGCCGCCATTATCTGAACATGCGCGGCTGTATCGAAGCATTATTGAAGGCCGGTATCGTTCCTGTCATCAACGAAAATGATGTGGTTTCCGTCACCGAACTGATGTTTACCGACAACGATGAACTGGCAGGATTACTGGCCGGCATGGTCAAGGCCGAAATTCTTTGCCTGCTCAGTACAGTGCCCGGTGTTTATGACGGTGACCCGGATGACCCCGCCACTCAGTGCATTAAGGTCTGGGATGATGATCAGTATCAAATCGACGACATCGTCTCACGCGGCACCTCGGCATTGGGCCGTGGCGGTATGCATAACAAATTGGCCGTTGCCCGAAAGGTGGCCCGTCTCGGTACTGAAGTGGTCATTGCAGACGGCACCGACCCGCAGATCATGAGCAAGATTCTTGGTGAACAGGAAACCGGCACACATTTCCCGGTCATTGGCGAGGCATCACCTGCCAAGAGATGGCTCGCCAGTGCTGATGACCATGCGACCGGTTCGGTCACGGTTAATCAAGGTGCGGAAGATGCCCTTCTCGACAGCAATCGGCTGGCCAGTGTGCTGTTGGTCGGTATTGAGGCCGTGGATGGAGATTTTAGCCGGGGAGACGTTATCCAGATACTCAACGCATCCGGCAAGGTGCTCGGTTGCGGACAGGCACGCTATGATCACAATGATGCTAAAAACCTGATGGGGCAACGGGGTCACAAACCTCTGATCCATTATGATTACCTTTACCTGATGGATTAGGGTTGACACTACACTAGGGAGTCCTTGATGAGAGACCAGCAACAATACCTGGACAAGGGGTTGAACAACGCACGGGAAGCGGCACGTGAACTGGCGCAATGTGACGATGCAACCATCCGGGCCGTACTGGAAACGTTGGCTGATCGCACCATTGGCGCAGAAGAAGAGATTCTAAAAGCCAATCTCAGCGACCTTTCCCGGATGCCGGAATCAGACCCGAAGTACGACCGCCTGCTGCTCAACTCACAACGTCTTGCCGATATTGCACATGATTTACGCTGTGTAGCCGCACTGCCCTCTCCGGTTGGTGAAGTTCTGGAACAGAGGCAATTAGACAACGGTCTTGAATTGAAAAAAGTACGCGTACCCATGGGTGTTATCGCGGTGATTTTCGAGTCTCGCCCAAATGTCACTTTTGACGTGTTTGCACTGTGTCTCAAAACCCTGAATGCCTGTGTTCTGAAAGGCAGTAGCGACGCGCATGACACTAACCTTGTGATCGTCAAAATAATTCATGAAGTGCTGGCCGGTTTTGATATCAACCCGGCTGTGGTGTTTCTGGCCCCGCCTCAACGCGAGTATCTGCCGGACATATTGCAGGCAACAGAAACCATCGATCTGGCCATCCCGCGCGGCTCCAAGGGTCTGATTGATTTTGTACGGGATAACGCTCGGATACCGGTGATAGAAACCGGTGCGGGCATTGTGCATACCTATGTTGACGCAAGCGCTGATCTTGCAAAGGCGAAATCCATCATCACCAACGCAAAGGTTCGTCGAGTAAGTGTATGCAACGCGTTGGATACGCTGATACTGCACTGTGACCTTTTACCGGCGCTGCCCGGGATGATGCAAACGATGGGCGAAGAACATGCAGTTGAAGTATTTGCTGATGAGGATGCCTTTGAGGTCCTGAATGGAAACTATGCTGGCGGCTTGCAACCTGCTTGCGATGAACATTTCGGAACAGAGTTTCTATCCTTGAAAATGTCGATTAAAACCGTTTCCAGTCTTGCTGAGGCTCTTGAACACATCCATCGCTACAGTTCAAAACACTCCGAAGCCATCGTCGCAGAAGACCCTGCTGTCATTGAACAGTTTCTCAACAGCGTTGATGCCGCTGCTGTTTATTCCAATACTTCAACGGCATTTACAGATGGTGGCCAGTTCGGAATGGGTGCCGAAATTGGTATCAGCACCCAGAAGCTGCATGCACGCGGGCCCATGGCATTGCCGGAATTGACCAGTTATAAGTGGGTGGTAAAAGGGTCGGGACAGACCCGAACATAAGCACTCCGAACCCGGATATTGGCACCGTCATCCCCGCGGAAGCGGGGATGACGGTGCTTTCGGTTAAGGTTAGTTCGTAAAACTAAATACCCCATCCTCTACATTGATGTGCACCGTATCACCCGATGAAAAATCTCCGGCCAGTATGCTCTGTGCCAACGGATTTTCGATACTCTGCTGTATCGCCCGTTTCAGAGGCCGCGCACCATATACCGGGTCGAAACCGGCAGTAGCCAGCAGATCGAGTGCCTCATCAGAAATTGCCAACTCCAAGCCGGTATTTTCGAGACGTTTTCTCAGCATACCCAGTTGGATGCCGGCGATCAGGCGAATCTGTGACTGATCGAGCGGGTGGAATACCACCAGGTCGTCAACACGGTTGATGAATTCCGGCCGGAAATGATGACCGACAACCTCCATCACCGCCGACTTCATGGCCTCGTAACCCTCTGACGCCAGGTCCTGTATGCGGTCGGAACCGAGATTGGATGTCATCACGATCACGGTATTGCGAAAATCTACCGTGCGCCCATGGCCGTCGGTCAGACGACCGTCATCAAGCACCTGTAACAGGATGTTGAATACATCCGAATGGGCTTTTTCAACTTCATCCAGCAGAATAACGGAATACGGCCTGCGTCTGACAGCTTCGGTCAGATAACCACCTTCTTCATACCCAACATAACCCGGAGGCGCACCAATAAGACGGGCCACGGAATGTTTTTCCATGAACTCGGACATATCGATGCGCACCATGGCCTCTTCGGTATCAAACATGAATTCCGCCAGTGATTTACACAGCTCTGTTTTACCCACACCGGTAGGACCAAGAAACAAAAATGAACCAATCGGACGGTTCGGATCGGATAAACCTGCCCGGGAGCGACGTATGGCATCTGAAACCGATTTGACCGCTTCATCCTGGCCAATGACACGCTCGTGCAGGGAGGATTCCATACGCAGTAATTTGTCCCGTTCGCCTTCGAGCATGCGCGATACCGGTATACCGGTCCAGCGTGAGACCACTTCTGCAATTTCATCTTCGGTCACTTTGGTACGTAACAATGTAAATTCGGCCTGCTCACCTTTCTCGGCCTGTTTCAGCGCGGCTTCCAACTCCGGAATACGTCCGTACTGTAATTCGGACATACGTGCGAGATCGCTGGCGCGGCGGGCTGTTTCCAACTCGGCACGGGCGCGCTCCAGGTCTTCCTTGATATGGGTTGTGCCCTGTACCGCAGCTTTTTCCGATTTCCAGATTTCTTCAAGATCTGAAAACTTACGTTCCAGTTTTTCGATGGTTTCATTAAGATCGGCCAGACGCTGGACGGAAGCATCATCCTTTTCTTTTTTCAAGGCTTCACGCTGAATTTTCTGCTGGATCAGCCGTCGCTCCAGGCGGTCCAGTTTCTCCGGCTTTGAATCGATCTCCATGCGGATACGCGAGGCCGCTTCGTCCATCAGGTCGATCGCCTTGTCAGGCAGTTGACGGTCGCTGATATAGCGATGCGATAAAGTCGCCGCAGCCACCAGTGCCGGATCGGTGATATCGACACCGTGGTGGACCTCGTAACGTTCCTGCAAACCACGCAGGATGGCAATGGTATCTTCCACCGTCGGTTCGCCTACAAACACTTTCTGAAAACGGCGCTCCAAAGCGGCGTCTTTTTCCATGTACTGCCGGTATTCATCCAGCGTGGTGGCACCGATGCAATGCAATTCACCACGGGCCAGCGCGGGTTTGAGCATATTACCGGCATCCATTGAGCCCTCGGCTTTACCAGCACCAACAATGGTGTGAATTTCATCGATGAACAAGATGACATTGCCTTCCTGTTTGCTAAGGTCGTTCAACAGTGCCTTTAAGCGCTCTTCAAACTCGCCCCTGAATTTCGCACCGGCGATCAAGGCACCCATATCCAGCGAAAGAACACGCTTGTTCTTCAGGCCTTCGGGTACTTCACCGTTGACGATCCGCTGCGCCATACCTTCTACGATGGCGGTTTTACCGACACCAGGCTCACCCATCAACACCGGGTTATTCTTGGTCCTGCGCTGTAATACCTGGATACAACGGCGGATTTCCTCATCCCTGCCGATGACCGGATCCAGTTTTGATTGTTCGGCTCTTTCGGTCAGGTCGATGGTGTACTTCTCCAACGCCTGGCGTGACTCTTCGGCATTGGGGTCATTGACCTGTTCACCACCACGCATTTCGTCAATGGCTTTTTCAATGGCCTCGCGGTTAGCGCCATCCTGTTTCAACAGGTCGGCAATCGCGCCTTTGACATCCATGGCGGCCAATACAAACAACTCACTGGCGATGTACTGGTCATCACGCTTCTGTGCCAGTTTGTCGGTCACGGTTAATATTTTGATGGTGTCATTGGAGAGTGTGATCTCGCCTGCAGCACCGGAAACCCTGGGCAGCGCATCCAGCCGTTCACCCAGTTGAGAGCGCAGGGCATTGACCTTGACACCCGCCTTCGTCAACAGGTGGCGGATCGAGCCACCCTCCTGGTCAAGCAGGGCCACCATGACATGTTCAGGCTCGATCAGTTGGTTGTCCTGTCCAACTGCCAGGCTTTGAGCATCTGCCAGTGCCAACTGGAATTTACTGGTTAGTTTATCCATTCGCATTACATTTTCCTCTGAATATTTGAGCACGTTCGAAGATGTGCTTTGATGAGGAATAGTTGCGGTCTGCGCTATGGTAAATCAAGGGATTGTTGGCTAAGCCTTGGAAAACTAAATATAAGTCTCAGAAAAAGTGTATATTATCTACTGAGGCACTATAAGAATGGACTCTCTTGAAACTGGATACGGATGTTATTAACAGACTCGTTAAACCTGTTCTTAAATAAGAGGAGTCAGTCATGAAAATTAACTCACTACCCGGAATAGCTGTAGTTGGAGGCGGGTTAGCCATAGTTTACGGTGCACTTTTTTTTCTGTTACCTGCATTAGGGGTCGCGGTGTTCAAACACCCAATTGACCAAAAAGCCTTTATCACTTTAAACATCTTAGATAATAAATTGAAAATAAGCGGTACTTCGGGCAAGCGTGGAAAATGTCCACAAGGATCAGAAGAGGGCTGTGTCCAGGTTAAAAAGATCAAAAGGGCACAAATAAAGTTCAACCTGGAAATGCCTGATATGAAAGATTGGGAGTTCAGTAAAATACAGCTGGTTGCCGAGGCATCTGCCAATGCCAAGCTCAACTTTGGTACTCAAGACGGATTCAGTCCCGAAATGATTGCTGACTTTTATGTCAAATTTGGTAGTGATAACAGGCATCCGGATAAAGACGGCATCATCGAACTTAGGGACCTGGACAAGAATGTGTTCACTCTATTTGATCGCAATGACTTTAAACAAACCTACTCCTACCAGATAGAGGCTTGCCCTGCTAACTCTAACGATCCTAATGACTGCAAAAAAATGGATCCCAAGGTTATTAATGAAGGATAACAAGCAAGCTTTAAATTGAGTGGACAGAGTTTGCCTGTGAGCGAGTATCGCTACAAGGCCTTTTTAAGCTATAGCCACCAGGATGAGTCCCTGGCGGCCTGGTTGCACCATGCGTTGGAAACCTACCGGGTTCCGCGGCGCCTGGTAGGGTCCCAGGGTCAATTTGGCTCAGTGCCGGGCAAACTGACCCCGGTTTTCCGGGATCGTGAAGAACTCTCTTCAGCCACCGACCTCAGCGAAAAAATTACAAACGCCCTTGAAGAGTCCGAATCGCTGGTCGTAATCTGCTCGCCTGCTTCTGCCCAGTCACACTGGGTGAACGAGGAAATCCGTCAGTTCAGGGACCTTGGCAGGGAAGACCGGATTTTCTGCTTCATTGTCGATGGCGATCCGCAATCAGTGGTCCCTGGGACTGCCTGTTTCCCGCCTGCATTACTGGAGCATGAAGATGGCTTGAAGCATGAGCCTTTGGCGGCCGATGTACGCAAGTGGGCAGACGGCAAAAACCTGGCGAAACTCAAGTTGGTGGCAGGAATTCTCGGTATCCGGTTGGATGAATTACGCCAAAGGGAACTACAGCGTAAGCGCAAATTTCAGGCCTTGGCCGGTTTCGCAATTGCGACCGTTATCGCACTGGCGGTATTTGCATTTCAAAAAAGCCTGTCAGAACAGCAGGCACGGGAAGCCCGGCAAAAAGACCGTGAAAATGCCGAGTTAATGCTGTCACAATTTATTAAAGCAACAGAAGGCCTTGAGCAGACGGCCGATCTTCAGACCCGCAAAGCCTTTAATGATGTTGCATCGAGTTTTTTGCAAAACCTGAACCCGAATGACCTGACGATCGAGTCAAAACGCAGCCTGGGGAAAATTTTGCAAAAACAGGGAGAGATCAGTTATGGCGAGGGCCATTCCCAACTTGCCTTCAACTTCTTCGACGAGTCAAAAGCTGTTCTACAGAGTATTTACCAGGAGAAACCTCAGGACCAACAAGCCATATTTGACCTGAGCCAGGTGGAATATTACATCGGACATCTGCATTTCATGCAAGAACGTTTTGAGGAAGCATACAACTCATGGTCTGCTTACCGTGATGCAAGTGAGACACTTATCAGTATTGACCCGGAAAACGTGGACTGGGTAATGGAAATGGCATACGCCTTAAGCAATCTCGGACTATTGGAAAAGAAGCGTGATCCACCGGATCGTCAAAGCGCCCTCGAGTATTATCAGGACGCGTTGCACTTTGTTGAACAGGCGACTCTGCTTGATGAAAGCTGGCGATCAGAGATGGCTGATTTCCACGCGGATCTGGCCGATGCACGACTGGATGTCTGCGATCTGCCTGGAGCACTTTTATCGCGTCAACAGGCGGCAGAACTTGCAGTGCAATATTACCTGGCCAACCCGGCTAATAACCGATTGAAGGTCACGCATGCCTATACACTCGCGGGCCTCGCATCTGTTCAGAAAATGACCGGTGCCATTGAGCCAGCCTTAATCAACTTGCAAAAATCCGTGGAACTTTTAAACCAGTTGCACCTGGAAGATCCCACCAAGTTGCAATACCGCTGGAATTTACTGACCAAGTCAGGCCGCGCGGCACACCTGATGTCTCTGAATAACCAACTTGACGAAGCCTGGGACTGGTACCTTCAAATTGAAACCCAGGGGCAACAACTTATTGATGACGACAAGGAGATCACACTAAGGCGAACGAAAGAATACGCTGAACTCCTGATCCATTTTTCGGAAACATCATTTCGCGTTAAAGACAAGCAAAAGGCAGTAAGCCTGCTTGATGAAGCTACACAACACCTGCAAAAGATCCTGGAAACGAATCCGAAGGACCATGATGCAATTTCATTGCTGGTGCTGGTTGATTTTAACCGGTTTGTTCAGAGAGACAGCAAGGGTGCAGTTGAAAGGACCGCTACCCTACCGGTGCCTGCTGAGGGGCCCGGTGCACTGCATAGTTGTAATGAAATTAACCTGTACATCCGCCAGGCGCTGATGTCCGGTGACCTGGATAGCGCAAGGGAATACAGCTTGTTGTTACAGGATAAAGGTTATTACGAGCCCGAATTCATGCAGCTCTGTGCAGGCTATGAGATCTGTGAATAATAATCCTGCCGTCAGTCCGCCCCATTAACCAATAGTTGCAACATTACCCGCTTGTAAACCCGTGATAAGGCTTCGAGATCTTCTACCGGGGTATTTTCATCAATTTTGTGGATGCTCTCATTCAGCAGGCCAAATTCAAGAGTCTCAGTTCCCAGTGGTGCGATGAAGCGCCCGTCCGAGGTGCCTCCCCCGGTGTTTAATTCAGGTTGGATGCCAAGTTCTTCAACGATGGTGTCATTTACAGCAGTACGTAATTTTCCTGCCTTGGATCGAAAGGCTTCACCGGAAACCCGCCAGCTCAAATCGTATCGATCAATACCCTGTTGCTTTAACAGCTCCTCGATTCTTGACCTGATGGTTTCGTTGGGTGAAGCCGGTGAATTGCGAAAATTAAACCAGGCTTCGGCGTGACCAGGAGTGACATTCTCAGCACCGGTACCGGAATGAACATTGGTCACCTGGCAGTGTGTCGGCGGAAAATTCTCATCACCCTGGTCCCATTGCATTTTCGTCAACTCATCCAAAAAGGTCGCTAGACGATGAATCGGGTTATCCAAATCCTGAGGAAAGGCGCTGTGGCCCTGGATACCATGAATGGTTAAACGGGCATGGGTTGAGCCACGCCGGCCAATACGTACCGTGTCACCCAGCCTTGTCCGGCTACTGGGTTCACCCACAACGCAAAATGAAGGCGCACTGTTTCGTTCCCTCAGCACGGCCGCGACACGCTTGACGCCATCAACAGCATCGCCTTCCTCATCACTTGTCAGCAGGATGCCTATCTGTCCCCTGTGAGACGGGTGTTCGCGAACCAGGTCTTCGGCCGCGGTTACCATGGCGGCCACCGCGCCCTTCATATCGGAAGCGCCCCTGCCGTATAAAACACCATTCCTGACTTCGGCCTTGAAAGGCGGTGAGGTCCAGTCCTCCAGGGGGCCGGGTGGAACCACATCGGTATGGCCGAGAAACCACAACGAAGGTTCATCATGTCCAACAGCCTGGCCATGGGTAAACAGTACGTTGCTCACATTTCCAAACGGCATCCATTCAACATCAAAGCCCAGCGGCAACAACCTTTCCGCCAACAAGGACTGACAGCCTGCATCTTCGGGGGTCACCGAAGCCAGTTCAATCAGGGCACGGGTTAATTTCAGTGTTTCACTCATGGTCTATGCCGTGCCGGGTATTATTGACTGGAGTTGGGCCGTGTTAAAGCCGATGGCGATAATCTGATCCGTGACAAATACCGGCCGTTTTATCAGCGTGGGATGCTCCAACAACAGTTCAAGCAGCACTTTACCATCGGACTGGCGTTGTGAATCACTCAATTGCCGCCAGGTCGTGCTGCGGCGGTTAAGCAGTTTTTCTGCAAATTCCGAATCCAGCCAACACTTTACCAGTTCAGCCTGTAATCCATCCGTTCTGAAGTCATGAAACTGATGTTCAACACCCTGTTGATCAAGCCACTTGAGTGCCTTGCGGACCGTGTCGCATTGTTTGATTCCGTAAACGGTTAACATATCAGGATTCCACGCTCGCTCTCAGAAGTTCATTGACGCTGGTCTTCGAGCGCGTTTGCTCATCCACCTGCTTGACGATGATAGCAGCATACAGGGAGTAACTACCGTCTTTGGCGGGCAGGTTGCCGGGCACCACTACTGAGCCGGGCGGTACCCTCCCATACATGATCTCACCACTTTCGCGATCGTAAATCCGCGTGCTCTTGCCAATATAAACACCCATCGAAAGCACACTGCCCTTGCCGATAATCACACCTTCAACCACCTCCGAACGGGCGCCGATGAAGCACTCATCTTCAATGATGGTCGGTGTTGCCTGTAGCGGTTCAAGTACACCGCCGATACCCACTCCGCCTGACAGGTGTACGTGTTCACCGATTTGTGCACATGAACCCACCGTTGCCCAGGTATCAACCATGGAGCGTTCACCTACGTGTGCGCCGATATTGACATAGGATGGCATCAACACGGCGTCGTGCCCGATGAAGGCGCCACGGCGTACCGTGGCAGGTGGAACGATGCGGGCGCCACATGTACTGATATCATCATCAGCGCCCTGTGCCCAACGCAATGGCACCTTGTCATAATAATGTGATGCAGAGCCGTCAATTACCTGGTTGTGACGAACCCGAAAATACAAAAGCACCGCTTTTTTCAACCATTCGTTGACCTGCCAACCACCATCGACGGGTTCCGCCACCCGTAAGCTGCCCTGTTCCAGACCGGAGATGCACGTTTCAATGGCATCGAGAAGTTCTGACCTGGCACTTTCCGGGGTAATGGTTGTACGTTCTTCAAATGCTGCTTCAATTATGTTGCGTTGGTCGCTCATTAGTTTTCTCAAGATCCATTGGCAGGCAATTTTTGCCCCAGGGTATCAGTCAGGGTATTTAGTAAAAGTGCCCGGGTTTCCCGGCTCAAAGGCTCGTTTTGCTTATCGCTTAGTATAAAAGCATCTTCCACCCGGTCACCCATCGTGGTGATTTTCGAGTCATGTATACGAATACCACAGGCGATGAATGCAGCGGAGATGTCGGATAGCAATCCCGGCCGGTCTGAACAAATCAGATCCAACAGGGTTTTTTCACCGCCATGGGCTGCCGAGAAATGAATCTCCGGAACAGTTTTGAATGGCCGTAGTCGACGCGGTAGCCTACGGGTCACCGATTTGGGTGTACTCGCAGCAGCCAGAACCTTGCGTAATCGTGTTTTCAGGCGCTCACAATCGTTACTGTTCAAACTCTCTTCGTTGCTATCCATCAACTGGAACAGGTCGTAGCTTTTACCCGAAGTGGTGGTTCCTACCCGTGCTGAAAGTACATCGAGTCCGATTTCATCAATCACCGTTGTGACGGCAGAAAATAAACCATCGTAATCGGGCGCATGAACCAGCAATTCACTGATGCCCCGATCCGGCACATGACGTATTGCCACCAATACAGGACGATCCGGCGGGGTGTTGAGTATCTTTGACGCAGTCCATTCGAGTTGATCATTAGAGTAACTCAGAAAAATATTCTGCGGCATGCTGGCCCACAATGTGTCGACAGCCTCCAGATCCATCCCTATCGCCAACAGGCGATCACGCACCTCGGTTTTGGATTGTTGAATATGATGTTCGCGATCAAAAATGTTGGAACTGCCCTCAGCCAGCGCCCTTGAGGAGATTGTATACAACTCCCACAAAAGGCTGCCCTTCCAATGGTTCCATAACTTGGGGCTGGTGGCAGCAATGTCGGCCACGGTAACAAGGTACAGATAATCGAGCCTGGTCTGGGTGCCGACCGTTTCACAAAAATTCCTTAGCGTCTCAGGATCAGTAATGTCCCTGCGCTGTGCTGTCTGTGACATCACGAGATGGTTCTCAACAAGCCAGGCCACGCGTTCCGCATGGTCTTCACTCATAGGTAGATTCTTGCAAAAGGTCAGCGCGTCCTGCGCACCTAATGTGGAATGATCACCGTCCCTTCCCTTGGCTATATCATGAAACAAGGCTGCCAGGTACAAGATTTCGGGGTGGTCAATCTGCTGGAAAATATCTTTTGTATGGGGAAAATCCTCCCTGTATTTTCCGTAGGCAAACCTGCGCAGGTTTCTGACCACAAACAAAATATGCTGATCCACCGTATAAGCATGGAACAGGTCAAACTGCATACGGCCTACAATTGTCGCAAATGCAGGGATAAATGCCGCCAGCACGCCATAGCGGTTCATCCGTTGCAGTTGTGTGTACACACCGCTGCTCTGGCAAAACAGCTCAAAGAAATACTCTCTGGCCTGCTGATCCTCACGGAATGATTGATCCACCAGGTACAGGTTATCGCGAATCAGGCGGATCGTTGATGCCCGCACGCCTCTTAAGCGTTCATGCTTGGCCAACAGCACGAACAGTTCCATGATTGCTACCGGACGGCGTCGAAACACATCATCACAGGAAGCTTCAAGAAAACCCTGGGTCATTCTGAAATCTTCACCCAGGTCTTCCGATGGCAGGTTATCCTGTGGGAGTAACTCCTCACTGAACAACTGCAGCAGCATTTCATTGAGCCGCTCATTCTGCATAACCGTGCGGTAATAGCGCTGCATAAATCGCTCGACACCCGCATTGGGGTGCTGCTCAGAATCAGGTTTGTAAAAGTGTTCAGCGATCTGCCGTTGAAACTCGAATAACAGACGGTCTTCCCCGCGCCCGGCAAGCACGTGAAGCGCAAATCGAATTTCCCAGAGGAATGTTCTGCCGTCTTTCAGATCCTGTAGTTCCGACTCGGTCAGAAAACCACGTTCAACCAGGGTATGTAAAGACTGGGTATTGAAATGCCGTTTGGCAACCCAGCCAATCATCTGGATGTCGCGCAGACCACCCGGGCTTTCCTTGATATTGGGCTCCAGGTTGTACGCGGTGTCGTGGTATTGCTGGTGACGCTGCACCTGCTCTTCAAACTTGGCATCAAAAAATTCTGCTGCAGACCAGACCTGGTCAGCTGCAGTTGCGTCAAACATCGCCTGCATCATCTCTTTACTGCCGCTCAGCAAACGACTTTCCATCAGGCTGGTGGCCGTGGCTATTTCCTTTTTCGCCTCGGACACACAGGCTTCAACCGTACGAACACTGTGACCAAGGTAAAACCCGGCATCCCAAAGCAGCGTGACAAACGCTTCGATGGCGAGACGAAGTTCATCTGTGGGTGGTGATTCAGCTAACAGGATCAATAGATCAATATCGGAGTGGGGATGGAGTTCACCACGGCCGAAACCACCGACGGCGACCAGCGAAACATGTTCATCGGCCGGGATCAGCTGTTTCCAGGCAAACAGAATCAACTGATCGGCCACCCAGGCACGTGCCTTGACCAACTGGTTTACGTCTTCAGATGCGTGGAATTTCTCCTGCAAGCACGCATCTGCCTCTGCCAGGCTCTGCTTGAGTATGCGAATGAGTTGAGCGGAGGTCTGCTTACCTGAATACTGGTCCGGAAAGTCCGGACTCAGACAACCGTCGGCAGCAGCAGGTTTCGAAACAGGGCCTCGTAAACGGATTTTCATTTACTTATCCGGCGCGCCACCGACCTAAACCAGGAAAACTGGAATTCAAAGCTCATCGCCCGGCAACCGGGTAAGCACATCGTATCCATCTTCCGTCACTGCCAGCGTGTGTTCCCACTGCGCAGACAGGCTTCGATCCTTGGTATGCACGGTCCAGCCATCAGCCAGCAAACGGGTGTCCTTCTTACCCAAATTGATCATGGGTTCTATGGTAAATACCATACCCGGAACCAGTAACTCACCCACACCCGGACGGCCGTAATGCAAAACTTGCGGGTCTTCATGAAACACCTTACCGATACCGTGACCACAGTAGTCACGGACCACAGAGCAACCCTGCCCCTCTGCATACCGCTGGATAGCATGACCGATATCTCCCAGGCGTAAACCCGGCTTGACCATTTCGATACCGGTGATCATCGCCTTGTGTGCGATCTCACATAAATTCCGAGCCCGTACGGTTGGTTCACCAACCAGGAACATTTTGCTGGTATCACCGTGCCAGCCATCTTTGATTACTGTGATATCAATATTGAGAATATCGCCATTCTTGAGCGTCTTCTTGCCCGGAATACCGTGACAAACCACCTGGTTCAATGAGGTACAAATTGATTTCGGAAAACCCCGGTAGTTTAAAGGTGCGGGAATGGCCTGCTGTTCCTCTGTGATATAGGCGTGACAGATATCATCTAACTCACCGGTGGTTATGCCGGGTCGAACATGTTCACGGATCATTCTCAGAACTTCACCCGCCAAATGCCCTGCAATCCGCATGGCTTCGATCTCTTCCGGTGTTTTTAAAACTATTCCCATCTATTTATTTCCATGACTTCCTGAAATGGTCACGGGTTATTCCCGGTGACCGGCCGAATATTGTACCTGCTGGAACGCAGTTTGTATTAATCACATTGAAAGTAATCGAATTCGCGATTATAGGGAA
>JAOUCZ010000378.1 GCA_029859505.1 Lysobacterales bacterium
TGTCCTTGGCTTTTCCGGTTTCCCCAGTCTTCCTGGATTCCTCAGTCCCGTCGGTTACCTTTGTTTCTCTAATCTCGTTGATCTCCTCGATTTCGACAATCTCATCGGTTTCAGCAACTTCTTCTTTTTCATCGGCCTCCTGGATAAGGGCCCAGGCGTGCGTAAATACATTAACTGGATTTCGGTGGAAACACCCCTCGGGAATATCTTCGTACATGTGTGAACGTTCGAACATCGCCAGGATGGGTTTCCTGACACGTGAAAACAGCATTCTGATACCGGATTCTGTCAGGCGCCGGTAGTAGTCACGCAACATCTGGTCACCCGAAGCATCTACCTCAGGGATGGAAACTGCATCAATGATAAGTACTTTCAATTGTGGGGTGGATGCCAATATTTTCTGCAGTTGCTCTTCGAAAAATGCGACATTAGCAAATACCAGCGAACCTTCGAAGCGCATCCGAACAACCCGATTGTCTTCGATGATGCCGTCTTCAATCGCCTCGGCAGGAAATTGGTGGGCCATGTGCGGCGGAAAGGCGACACGTGGCTTCATGATACGGAAAAGGAGCAGTACCAGGGAGAGCAACATACCGAAAATAATGCCCATTTCCAGTTGCGGGGCAAAAGCGAGTGTAAATACAAAGGTCACTCCGGCGACAATGCCGTCATGCCGGTTGGCTTGCCAGGCGTGTATCGCCGGTTTAATGCTGACCAAACCAGCTACCGCCATCATTATCACTGCGGCCAGTGTGGCTTGCGGCAGGTAATAGAGAAGCGGGGTAAGAAACATCAGGGTGAAGGCCACGATGATTACACTTATCACCGAGGAAAACCCTGTGACAGCACCGGCGTTGATATTAACGGCTGAACGCGAAAAAGAGCCGGATACGGGATAGGACTGGAACAGGGAGCCAACGATATTGCTCATGCCCTGACCGATCAGTTCACGGTCGGCGCTCAGGCTTTGCCTGGTCCTGGCCGCCATTGCCTTGGCAATGGAAATTGCCTCCATGAAGCCAATCAAAGAAATGGTAATGGTGGCCCCGATCAGGTGCATGATGGCAGACCATTCAAACTTTGGCATGCTAAATCCGGGAAGTCCCTTTGGAACCTCTCCAATGACCCTTCCACCGGTCTGAAGACCAACGACACCGTTCCTGTAGCTTTTGATGAACCAGGGCTGGCCTAAAGAGCCGTCTTTTTCTCCGGAGAGGTTAAGTTCGCTGATCTCCGCTTCTGTATAAAATCTGATGCTTTCACCTTCACCCATTGAGTATAAGGGTGTGTTGAATAGTTCCTTGTGGTATGAACCGGACTTCTCCTTTAATTGATCGAGTTGGAATTTAAACTGCTCAAGACTCTGTCGCTCGGTAAGCAACGTTACATTATCGTCTTCAGAGCCTTCCGCCTTGGCGTCGTGGTCTTTTTGCGCCGCGATGAGTTTTTCCTTGAGATTGGTTATCCGTTTTGCCTCCAGCACGTCGTACATTAACGCCGTTCTCATTTTCTGATCGGCGATTTGCTCCGCTTTGACTTTGGTGTGCTGTTCGAATCCAAACATCCAGGCCAGGACGGTAGTGGCGATCACCGCTACCAGCACAGAGGGTAGTTTGGGTTTGTAGCGCCGTACCCCGAACATGATGGCAAAGGCGAGCACGGCCATGGCCAGTGTCGGCCAATGGGTGTTTTCTGAAGCCGCCTTGAGTGTATTCATGACGAATTCGTAGTGATATTCACCTTTGTCTGCACTGACGCCGAATATCTTGCCGAGTTGGGATGTGCCAATGATGATGGCTGCTGCATTGACAAAACCCAATATTACCGGGTGAGAGAGGAAGTTCAGCAAGACACCCAGGCGGAACAGGCCAAGGGTCAGTTGGAACAGACCGACCATTAGGGCAAGCAATACCGCGTAGCCTACAAAGGCCTCGCTTCCCGCCGTCGCAAGGGGTTCCAGGGCCGCTGCGGTCATCAATGAAACCATGGCCACGGGACCTGTTGCCAATTGCCGGGAGGAGCCGAAAAAAGCGGCAATCATCGTCGGCAGCAGGGCGGCATAGAGTCCGTAATAGGCTGGCAGTCCGGCCAATTGTGCATAGGCCATAGATTGCGGTATAAGGATGAGTGCAACTGTCAGGCCGGCGATGGAATCGGCGCGTACGACGGTCTTGTCTTTTAGCTCCGGAAGCCAAGTTGGTAGTGTGAACGGGTTACTGATCTGTCCCAGCGTATCTTTAGCGACCCGAATAACCGTTTCCTGGCTTGCTTTAACTTTGTTCACTCCCACCCCATGCAATGAATACCACTAATCCCCAACACAGACAATCCTTATTAGATTAACCCAGAAAAACGAAAACACCCATGAATTTTTCCATGGGAATCAATCCGCGCTATAGTTCCCACATGGCTAAACCAATCAGCATCTTAAATCACGTACTCGGCCCGGTCATGCGTGGGCCTTCGAGTTCTCACAGTGCCGGTTCCCTGCGTATTGGTCGATTATGCCGGGATCTTCTCGGTGGCAATGTCACCGCTGTCGACTGTGAATACGATCCAAATGGGTCGCTGGCTACGACGCACCTGTCGCA
>JAOUCZ010000144.1 GCA_029859505.1 Lysobacterales bacterium
TCGCAGCCTTCAACTCAACCTTGGGCTTTGGTTGCAGATTCCCCGATGGAGGCGCACCGAGGTTAATGGCAATCGTCAGGTCAGTGTTGTCTTCGAACGTTGGCGCGATAGGAACGGGGTTCAAGATCCCGCCGTCGAGTAGCTTCATACCATTCAAATCAAACGGCTTGAAGAACAACGGTAATGAAATGGATGCGCGTATCGCATCGAACAATGAGCCCTGCTTCAGCCAGATTTCCTTTTCACGTTCGATATCCGAGGCAACGGCTGTATATTCAATCTCCAGATCCTCGATTCTGCAATCACCAACGAGATCCTTGAGTACCGTCATAATACGCTCGCCCTCGACGAGACCCTGCGAGCCCCACGAAACATCAAGCAACCTGATGATATCGAGTTTGGAAATCGCGCGAACCCACTCCTCGAAGTCGTCGAGCTTGTTGCGTGCATATATGCCGCCGATTAACGCCCCCATTGAACAGCCACTGATAGAGCGGATGTCGTAATTATTATCCTCCAACCAGTGAATGACGCCAATATGCGCGAGGCCGCGCGCGCCACCACTACCAAGAACAAGTGAAACAGTTTTATTGGTCATATTTCTGGAATGCTAGTAAAGGACAAGTATTGATTAGATACTAATGCTTGTATGCTGATACTTCCACCGGGAGTTTTATTCGATTTCCCGATTGCTTTTGTGCCTGCATCGGTCTAACTTACCAGCCGAATGGGAGAGTCGAAAAAAGACAGCCTTAAAAGAACAGATATGGTGTGTAACTTTACCGTTCTGCACGTCAAAACAGTTATGCAATTAGAGTGAGATCACTATGAACGTCAATAACAGCATCAATTATGTTGAATTTCCAGCTCGAGACATCGAAGCCACGAAGACATTCTTCACTACCGTCTTTGAGTGGTCATTCACTGATTACGGGTCGGAATATACCTCATTTAAAAACCAGGGCATAAATGGGGGCTTCTATAAATCTGATAACACATCATCAACCGCAACGGGCGGTGCATTGCTTGTCCTGTATTCCGACACGCTCGAAGATGTCCAAGAGCGTGTTAAAGGCGCCGGTGGCTCAATTTTGAAACCAATTTTTTCTTTTCCCGGGGGGCGCCGGTTTCATTTCGCAGAGCCTAGTGGCAATGAACTGGCCGTATGGAGCGATGTCGAGGCCTGATCCAATGGAACCCCTTACATCTGCTCACGGCCATTCGGCATGTACAGATCCAATTCCGGCCCAACCGGTACTACGCCGGAAGGGTTAATGGTGGTGTGACTGACATCAATTTCCACACGTAGTGCTTGGGGAGAATAATCGCTGGACATCGCTGCGAATGTAGCGACCACCGGCTTTGCCTTTGTCATACCATCGTTCCTGCCATTTTCCATCGACTAAAAGACCCATAAAACACTCCTTTATCATAAATAACTTATGCTTTAAAACCGGCCGTTTTGATAATCTGAAAACGCCTGCATAATTTCCGTTTTGGTATTCATGACAAAGGGCCCGCCACGAGCGACCGGTTCACTTAGGGGCTGACCGGCAACCAGCAGAAACCGGGCTGAATTTTCCGAGGTGACAGTGATGTGATCACCCTCGCCCAGGATGCCAAGTTCACGATGACCCAATGGTTGACCGTTACTACCAACAAGGAGATTACCTTCGATAACAAAAATGAAGGCATTGTCAGAAGTGACAACTTCCTGTTCAAACTCTTCACCCGCAGGCAGGGCTATATCCATGTAGGTTGGATTGACAAAGTTATTCTCAACCGGACCGCGAGTACCTTGGCTGGTCATACCAGATATAACACGTACAAGCGTGCCGTTTTGCCTTCGCTCAAGCGGTACACTCGCTGGGGAAAATTCCTGGTAAGCCGGTTCAGTCATCTTTGCCGAAGCAGGCAGGTTCACCCACAACTGAAAACCCATCAACAGTCCATTATCCTGTTCTGGCATTTCCGAATGGATGATTCCCTTGCCCGCCGTCATCCACTGCACGCCACCAGGTTCAATCACACCCTCGTTGCCGGCACTATCCCTATGTCGCATACGCCCGGCGAGCAAGTAGGTGACCGTTTCAAAACCCCGGTGCGGGTGGCTCGGGAAGCCACCAATATAATCGTCCGGCTGATCTGACTCAAAGGCATCCAGCAACAGGAACGGGTCCAGCATGTTGAGCTCCGGGGAGCCAATGATACGTGTCATCTTCACACCGTCACCATCAGTTGCAGCGACACCTGGCGTTGTTTGCACTAGCTTTCTGCCTGTCTGCATGTGATTTGCCATCGCTATGACCCCTTGTTCGAGCGGTTATCGAGTGAGAAAGCACCGCCGCCAAAAGATACGATCATCAGGAATCCACCGGCAATTGAAATGTTCTTCATGAACATGATCATCTGCATCTGGTCGCCGAAATTAGCATGGAACAGCAATGCTGAAAGCAGACTGAAACCCGCCAGCAGGAACGCTGCAAGCCGTGTGTGCCAGCCCAGCATAACTGCCAGGCCACCGAGCAGCTCAACAGCGATCACAAGAGGCAGAAGCATACCTTGCACACCCATCGCCTCCATATATCCCTGGGTAGCTGTGTAGCCGGAAACTTTGCTGAAGCCTGATGTAACAAAAATCAGGGAGATCAGTATACGACCCGCCGGGGCTGCGATTGTTTGTATTTGATTCATAAATTTCTCCATCTATTAATTAAGCCTGGGCACATATTAATGATTATGCTAATTTTTAAAAACAGCAATAATCACAATTGATTGTTACCTAAATCAGAACAATGTTATGGGGTAACTTGAAGACATGATCGTGCGGTTAAATTGATAGGTGATGCATCCGAGTTGAACGGCTTAGCAGCGGATGAAGGCAAATCTCTTGGAGGCTTGCTGCGCCTGGCTGTTTACCCTCAAACTCGCTATCTTTCCCAGCACGCTCGACAGTTTATCGACTTTTTAGTAGAGCGATTTGGCGACAAGCCCTTTTGGGACCGGCATTAGAGACGTCTTCCTATACAAAAGGAAATAGAAGCCGGATACATGTCATGTGCTTATATCCGGTTCTTTTTGCGACTGTCATTTTTTTGCCGACTGTCCCTGAAGAATGCCGGAGGACGAGCAGATAGAGTAAACTCATCCGGGTTTCTCCTATGGAGCTGTTTTTTTGTAAGGGAGCATGAAATTTTGAACAAGAATCTATTTTTCGCTGTCATGTTTTTATTGACGGTGTTCACTGGTACTGCCCAGGCCGGGGGCGAGCTTGCCGGGGGGGCAGAGCTTGCAGAGGAATGCGCCAATTGCCGCGGGGAAGATGGTAAGGCGATGAAGATTTCCCTGCCATCGCCGGTCCCGATGAAACTGTCCTTGTTGTGTTCCTCAAGGCATTCAAGTCGGGTGAGAGGACAAGCGAAGATGATGTGATGCTGGAATATACTGCCGAGCTCACCGATCAGAACATAGCTGACGTTGCGGCATATTTTTCTTCACTCCCCTCCTATGATCATCCTCACTGATAACACTGCATTCGCACAACGCTGCATTCCCCAGTCTGGTGACTGGCAGGAACGCAAAACCTCAGGGCTCTTGCCGGTGGAAGCCACACTTGCCAAAGAGCTATTTAAATCCAGTGCCATAATGAAGACCGAGGTTGCCGCTAGTGAACACTGGGATTACCTTTACGCAGTGGAATGTGCCAGTCAATCACAGTTTGATCTGTTGGCCCGGTTGTCAGTTTCAGATGTAGAACTCCCTGACCGTACACTGTGTTGTGCGCAATACGGCGACGAGTTTCATGGTTTCAAGAACCGTAGCTGGGCAGCTTGTCATGGCAACATTCATTTGTCTGCATTGATAAAACCGGAGCGGAAAATCCCGGGGGCCGCGGTGGGTTTTATCATTGCTGCTGTCATAGCAGCCCTGCAGACGGTTGAGACCATGGATCTTCAGGGCGGTGTCCCCGGAATCAAATGGGTCAATGACATCCTGGTACAGGGCGCCAAGGTAGGCGGCGTTCTTGCAAGGCTGCAAACCCAGGGTTCAAACATTGAAAGCGCAGTGGTCGGTATCGGGTTAAACGTGGAACAAAGACCTGTTGTAGAACGGGATTCCTTTGTTCCAAAGGTTGCTGCACTCTCAGACTTTTCCCGGTATCCGGATACATTACGACATGTAGATGTCTTCCCACGTCTTATTGAATCCCTGGGTGTTCATCTGCAAGGCCTTTGCGAGGGAAGCTTCAATGAACTTCTTGAACTCTACCGATTGCATTCGTTAATTCTGGGACGCGAAGTGACCATCTGCGAAGATACCCGTGATCCCGGTTCACAGGTGATAGCCCGAGGCCTGGTTGAGTCGATCGGACCATCATTGGAGCTCTATATCGAGGGTCAGGAAAAACCTGTTTCAAAGGGTCGCTTGATATTAAACAGGCAATAATTGACACCAATCAACTATCGACCGAAAAGCATGCGATGCCTGCAGGAATTCCGGTATAATTCGCCGCTATTATTATCTACTTCAGACCAGCTCTGAAAAGGATACTCAAATGGCTTCAACCAGCATTTTATCTGTCTGCATAGCAGCATTTATTTTGATATTTATACTCCTTTCCGTGCTATCAGTCATGATGCGAGCACTCACTTATTTCTTTCCTCCGATCGAAACACAGGACAGCGCTGCAATCGCTGCGATAACAACTGCTTACCACTCAATTTATCCTGACCGAAAAGTCACCAGGATCAAGGAAACAACAAAATGATTTTCACCGACACACCGAAAAAAATCAGGGTTATGTTCACCCCATTCAGAGATGGGTTGCAAAGTTCTTTTGGCGGTAAAACCAGGCTAGAGGACATCATGCCGGCGCTGGAGGCGTCTGCAAAAGCAGAAATCCGTCATATCGAGTTTGGTGGTGGCGCACGCTTCCAGGCACCCATGTTTTATCTCGGTGAAAATCCATTTGAGACCATGGAGAAAATCCAGGCTGTGGTCGGACCGGATACCGATCTGCAAATCCTGACCCGTTCCGTCTCCGGTGTTACTTTGACCACTCAGTCGATCGAAGCCCTGCAACTCCAGGGTAAGCTCATGCAGGGCGCAGGCACCACATGGGATCGTAATTTCGATTACATGAACGATGTCCGAAACATGATCAATACCGGCCGGCCCATCGTCGAAGCCGGTATGCACCACCAGGCATGTGTAGCACTGCTGGGACTGCCGTTTCATTCCGACAAGGTTCACACAGCAGAGTTTTATATCGATATCGGCCGTCAATTGCTTGAGGGTGACGTACAGATTGATTCCATTTGTCTTAAAGATGCCAGTGGCACCACTGATCCCAAGACCATTTACGACACGGCTGTTGGTTTGAAAAAAATCATGCCCGCTGGCATGCCTTTGTGGATGCACACACACGACACGGCCAGCATGGCCGTTGCCTGTTACATGGCAGGCATTCACGGTGGCGTTGACGGTGTTGACTGTTCTGTACGGCCCATGGCAAGCGGCACAGTACAACCGGACGTGCGCTCCGTTGCGCATGCATTAAAGGGAACAGGTTATTCGCTCGATATAAATGTCGATGCGATGACCGAAATTGAATCATTGCTCGAAGAAGGTCTGAAAGACTACAACTTCAACCCCACGACCACCACGGCCGATGCCCGTGTAGTTGGCTTTCCGATGCCAGGTGGCGCGATAGGCCCCAATGTTCACATGATGGTAAAAGCGGGAATCATCCACAAGTATGGTGACGTCCTTGCCGAATTCCCTGTTGTGGTTAAGGCAGGCGGTGCATGGACAAGTGTTACCCCGGGTAGTCAGCAATACTGGTTACAGGCGTTTAATAACGTCATGTTTGGCCGCTGGGAAAAGATTGAGTCGGGATATGGCCGCTCGGTCCTCGGGTATTTTGGTAAAACACCATTATCTCCTGATCCTGAGGTAGTTAAAATCGCATCCGAGCAGCTCAAGATGCCGGTATTTGATGGCGATCCGTTAGAAGCAGCACCAAATAATATCGAACCGGCCCGAAAGGCTCTCGAAGAACGTAGTCTGCCGATCAACGACCGCAACCTGTTCCTGGTACTCTCCACCATGGTGCCCGGTAAGAAGATGGAACTTAACGAAGGCATCAAACTGTTGACGGGTAAGGGCAAGATCGACATCCCTCTGAAAAAGAAGGAAGAGCCCGCCCCTGCAGTAGTTGCAGCGCCCGCAACAGTAGCTGCACCTTTACCAACTGGCCCGATCACCTCAACCTGCAAGGTTGAAGAAGGCGGCAAGGTCCGTACTTTCGTTGTCACCGTTGAACCGGCCTCAACAGAAGCTGCACCTTCTGCTACTGCCCTGGCAACGGCCCAGTCGACTTCATCACAGGGCACCTCTGTTTACTCGGTGTTCGGTGGAGAGGTAGAGGTCATTGATATCCTGGTGAAGGTAGGCGATCAGGTCAACGAAGGAATGGTCGTTGCCTCAATCGAAGCGATGAAAGCACAACATGATATCAAGGCTCCATGTGCGGGAACGGTGACTTCCGTGGATGTGAGGATTGGAGATGAAATTGACCAATCCAGATCCATATTGACCATTTCCTGACAGGACTGAAAACATGGAAGCCATCACTGTACTGATCCAACAGTCGGGCCTGGTCAATATTGGCCTGGACAACATCTTTATGTACCTGGTGGCTGCAACCCTGGTTTACCTGGCCATCAGGAAAGAATATGAACCACTGTTGCTGATCCCGATCGGCTTTGGCATTCTTCTTGCCAACTTCCCGATGGCGGATATGAGTTCATATGGTAGCGGCATCGTCGGCATGATCTACAGTGGCGGCATCAAGACAGAACTGCTGCCACCCATTATCTTTCTGGGTGTGGGTGCATTGACCGATTTTCGTCCACTGCTTGGCCGGCCATTGACGTTTCTACTGGGTGCGGCAGCACAAATGGGTATCTTCATTGCTGCCATGGGTGCGGCGTACCTGTTTGGCTTTAGCCCACAAGAAGCGGCCAGCATCGGTATCATCGGTGGTGCTGACGGACCAACTTCAATTTTCCTCTCGGCACAACTGGCCCCGCACTTGTTGGGCCCTGTCGCACTCGCGGCATACAGTTACATGGCCCTGGTGCCCATCATCCAGCCACCGGTGATGAGGCTGCTCACCACTAAAAAAGAGCGCCACATCCAGATGGGTGAACCGATACCGGTTTCAAACAGGGCCGTGATCTGGTTCCCGATATGCACGGCGGCCATCACCATACTTGCTGTCCCTTCAAGTGCTGCACTAATCGGAATGCTGATGTTTGGCAACCTGATCCGTGAAAGCGGTGTGACCGATAGGCTGAAGAAAACCGCCGGTGGTTCATTGATCGATATCGTTACGATATTCCTTGGCATTGCCGTTGGTGCAACCATGACCGCCGATCGCTTCCTTGCTACTCAGACCTTGATGGTATTTGGGTTGGGTGCGGTTGCTTTTATCTTCAGTACCGCAGCTGGCATTCTGTTTGCCAAGCTGCTCAACCTGTTCCTGCGGGAAGGTAAAAAAATCAATCCCTGCATCGGTGCCGCAGGTGTTTCTGCCGTTCCAATGGCAGCCCGGGTGGTTCAAAAGTTTGTTTCAGATGAAACCGATGGCAAGGTGAACCCCTTAATGGCAGCTATGGGGCCCAATGTTGCTGGTGTAATCGGCTCAGCTATGGCAGCCGGTGTATTCTTGTCACTGCTTAAATAGTCGTAATAGAAAGACAAAAAAGAGGCCGGATACATTTTAGCAATGTATCCGGCCTCTTCGATTAAGCCTGCTAAATTTACTTAAATCCGGCTTCAGCCATAATTCGAGGCTACGAAATCCCAGTTGACGATTTTCCAGATCTCACCCATGTACTTCGGACGCGCATTGCGGTAGTCGATGTAATAGGCGTGTTCCCAGACATCGATGGTCAGCAATGGTGTCATGCCATCACGCAATGGGTTTGCGGCATTTGATGTGTTGACGATCGCCACGCTGCCATCCTCGTTCTTAACCAACCAGGTCCAGCCAGAGCCAAAGTTACCTATGGCTGACTTGATGAAGGTTTCTTTGAACGCGTCGAAGGAACCAAATGCCGTATCGATCGCGGCTCCGAGAGCGCCTGTTGGCTCACCGCCGCCATCCGGGCTCAGACCGTTCCAGTAGAAAGTATGGTTCCAGACCTGGGCTGCATTGTTAAAGATTCCGCCATCAGACTTCATGACGATTTCTTCCAACGAGGCATTCTCAAATGCCGTTCCCGGCACCAGGTTGTTCAGGTTGGTAACGTAGGCCTGATGATGTTTACCGTAGTGGAAATCGATGGTCTCAGCCGAGATAACTGGCTCAAGCGCATCTTTGGCAAATGGTAATGGGGGCAAAACGTGCGACATTGTAAAACTCCTTTGATCAAAGTAATTGAATGTTCTCTTTCTAATATAGGGATGATGGTGCCGCCGATAAAGGGGCAATTCCCTTTTTCCGTATTACTTGGTCAATATTATTTTGGAACTACGATCTTCGAATTCTTACGACACGCATCATTTCAAAGGCGATGCCCGCTACTGTTTTCGATTCGGGGTAAAAGGTCAGGTTAACACGCGCACCTTTCAGGCTCTTGTATAGCGTCTTGCGGTTGTATTGGAAAGGCACAGCATATCCTTCCAGCATTACCGTATTGAGGGTCCAGTCGTCTTTCTCACGTTGTACATGACTCACCACTTTCACCGCGTCCAGTTGGTTGAGTTGCCCATGTTTCTTTAAAAGTTTTTTGACGTCAG
>JAOUCZ010000145.1 GCA_029859505.1 Lysobacterales bacterium
GTACTGGTAGAGACTCTGGCGGCAAAACACGTGGTGGTTGGCGAGGACTTCCGTTATGGCAAGGGCAGGCAAGGTGATATTCAGTCACTTAGTCAGTCAGGTGAGAAGCTAGGCTTCAACTTGCATGCGGTTCCAATGCTTGATGTTGAAGGTTGCAGAGCATCAAGCTCCAATATCCGTGAAAGTCTGGTTGCCGGTGACTTTGAAAAGGCAGGACAACTGCTGGGCAGGCCGTTTTGCATGTCAGGCAGGGTTATCAGGGGCCGTCAACTCGGTCGCCAGTTGGGATACCCAACGGCCAATATACGACTGGCAGCGGAACCCAGTCCGTTAATGGGTGTTTTTGCGATTAGAGCCCGCTGGGGGGATAGTGGCTGGTATGACGGTGTTGCGAACCTTGGGACACGCCCGGCAGTGGGTGGTGAAGGGTTTCTGGTTGAGGCCCACCTGTTTGACTTCGAAGGCAACCTGTACGGTCAAAAACTGGAAGTTGAGTTTGTAAAAATGCTACGGAATGAAACACATTTTGAAGATATTGATGACCTTGTCGTGCAAATGCGGGAAGATGAACGTCAGGCAAGACTTTGTCTGACACGAAATGAAAACTGAATAGCGAAACAAGTACAGATAAGCATGGACTATAAAGACACAATCAATCTGCCACATACGGCTTTCCCAATGAAGGCTAACCTGGCCAACCGCGAACCCGTCATGCTCAAGCAATGGGAAGAGAGCGGACTCTATGAACGCATCCAGGAGCACACGGCTGACCGGCCCCTGTTTATCCTGCATGACGGCCCGCCGTATGCCAACGGTGATATTCATATTGGTCACGCGGTCAACAAAATCCTGAAGGATATGGTTATCAAATCGCGCTTGCTGGCGGGTTTTAAATCACCCTATGTACCTGGCTGGGATTGTCACGGTTTACCCATTGAATTACAGGTTGAGAAAAAGGTCGGCAAAGTTGGCCGTAAAGTGGATGCCCGCACATTCCGTCAAAAATGCCGGGAATATGCTGATCGGCAGATTGCTATCCAGCGTGATGGTTTCAAACGCCTTGGCGTTTTGGGTACATGGGATGATCCCTATACCAGTAACCAGTTTGCCTATGAAGCAAATATGGTTCGTGCCCTGGCTAAAATTATTGAAGGCGGTCACCTGGAAGAGGGTGTCAAGCCGGTTAACTGGTGTTTTGATTGTGGTTCGGCATTGGCCGAGGCCGAGATTGAATATCAGGATAAAACCTCCCCCGCCATTGATGTGATGTTCGCTGCCGTCGATCCGACTGCGATGTTGACTGCATTTGGCGTCGTTTCTGTTGAGGGAATTGTCGGCATACCGATCTGGACGACAACACCCTGGACCTTGCCTGCCAATGAGGCGGTTGCCCTGCACGCAGACCTGGAATATGTGTTGGTTAAAGGTGTTTGGCAGGGTCAGTTACTGGCAATCGTGTTGGCGGATGAGTTGAAAGACACGGTTGTTGAGCGCATTGGACTGGAAAATGCCGAAGTGCTGGGCACCTGCAAGGGTGCGGCATTGGAGTACCAGTTGTTGCAGCATCCTTTTTATGAACGCCAAGTGCCTGTAATTCTGGGTGAACACGTCACGACCGAGGCAGGTACGGGTGCAGTACATACGGCTCCCGGACACGGCGAGGACGATTTCATTATTGGTAAGCCCTATAAGCTGCCTGTCACCAGTCCGGTCGGGGCCGATGGTCTGTTTTTACCTGATACCGAGATATTTGCAGGTGAATTTGTCTGGAATGCCAACGCGACTATTCTTGAGCTGCTAAAAGAAAATAAAGCTCTACTGCACCACGAGTCATTTTTGCACAGCTATCCCCATTGCTGGCGGCATAAAACACCGACCGCCTTCCGTGTGACTCCGCAATGGTTTATCAATATGGATCAGGCGGGATTGCGGGCACGTGCACTGGAAACCATCAAGGATATACGCTGGGTTCCGGCTTGGGGTGAAGAGCGTATTACCGGCATGATCGAGGGCCGTCCTGACTGGTGCATTTCCAGACAGCGAACCTGGGGTGTGCCGATTACACTGTTTATTCATCGTGTAAGCGAAGAACTGCATCCACAAACCGATGCCCTGATACTTAAAGCAGCTGATTTGATCGAAGAGCAAGGTATCGACTGTTGGTATGAAGACGATATCTATCAACAACTGGGTGTTGATGAATCCGAGTACATACAGGTCAGGGATATTCTGGACGTATGGTTTGATTCCGGTGTCAGTCATCGTTGTGTGCTGGATGAACGTGAAGGATTACGCCGTCCGGCAGATCTCTACCTGGAAGGTTCCGATCAGCACCGTGGCTGGTTTCAGTCTTCTCTGCTGACGTCGGTCGCAATGCATGGTGAGGCACCTTACAAAGAGGTTTTAACTCACGGTTTCGTCGTCGATGCCGATGGCAAGAAAATGTCCAAGTCGATGGGTAATGTCATAGCACCGCAAAAGGTCATGAACTCGCTGGGCGCCGATGTGCTCAGGCTGTGGGTTGCAGCGGCAGACTATCGCCAGGAGATGACGGTATCAGATGAAATTCTCAAACGGGTTTCAGATGCCTATCGGCGAATCCGCAATACCGCACGATTCCTGCTGGGTAACCTGGACGGATTTGTTCCTGCCCACGCACTTGCAGCGGAGCAGATGCTTCCTTTTGACCGTTGGGCTGTGGACCGGGCCCTGCAGGTTCAGAATGAAATCAGCCAGGCATACGATGATTACCAGTTCATGCAGGTTTACCAAAAGATCAATAACTACTGTGCCTTGGAATTGAGCGCGGTTTATTTGAATGTTTTAAAGGACCGGCTCTACACCACCGGACGGGATAGTATTCCGCGCCGTTCTGCACAAACCGCCATGTATCACATACTGGAAAGCCTGGTTCGATGGATCGCACCTATTCTGAGCTATACGGCTGAGGAAATCTGGGCAGTCATGCCAGGTGAGAGAGAAGATAGTGTTTTGATGAGCGAGTGGTACGGTGGCCTTTTTGCCCTTGATGACGAGGATTATGACAAGACTTTCTGGGACGAAACCATCACTCTCATCAATACGGTGAATGAGGCTATTGAGCCTCTGCGCAGGGATAAAATCATTCGTGGTTCGTTGGAGGCCGGTGTCTACATTCAGCCACGCAGTGATGATCAGCGTAAGTTCCTTGAGAAATGGGGTGATGAATTACGCTTCATCCTGATTGTTTCCGAAGCAACTGTCGAGTCTGATGACACCGCTGTACCGGATAACCGGTATGAAACCCCGGATTACTTTGTCTGGATTGAAAAGAGTACCGATGAGAAATGCGTTCGATGCTGGCACCAGCGTGCAGACGTGGGTCAATCCGAAGAACATCCCGAATTGTGTGGCCGCTGTATTGAAAACGTGACAGGTGCCGGGGAAACTCGCAGACTTGCATAATGAATATTCAGTCACAAAATTCTCACGGATCGTTTCCCAAACAGATGGCATTCACATGGCTCGCAGTTTCCTTACTGATTGTCGTACTGGACCTGTGGACCAAAAATATCGCCACGCAATCTCTGACCTTATACCGCCCGATAGAACTGACTTCGTGGCTGAATATGACCCTTGCACATAACTATGGTGCGGCGTTCAGCTTTCTCAGTGATGCGGGTGGTTGGCAGCGCTGGTTGTTCACTGGCCTGGCATCCGTGGTCACAGTGGTGCTTGTTGTCTGGTTGTTTCGTTTGCAACCCCGCGAGAAGATGACTGCGGCGGCACTTGGTTTGATTATCGGTGGCGCCGTTGGAAACCTGGTTGACCGGATTAACCACGGTTACGTCGTCGATTTTATCGATGTTTATTACCGGGACTGGCACTGGCCGGCATTCAACGTGGCGGATTCTGCGATCACCTGTGGCGTGGTGCTTCTGTTGATTGATGGTCTGTTTCTATCGGGCTCAACCAAGGCCACTGTTGAAAGCTAATGGAGATATTACTCGCCAATCCACGTGGTTTTTGTGCCGGTGTAGACCGGGCAATTGAGATCGTTGAACGTGCACTGGAACTGTTCGGGGCACCTATTTATGTTCGCCACGAAGTTGTGCACAATCGTTTTGTGGTCGATCGCCTGGCGGGTCTAGGCGCCATATTTGTTGAGGAACTGGGTGATGTTCCGGACAACGCCTACGTTATTTTCAGCGCCCATGGTGTATCACAGGATGTACGTAAGGCCGGTGAGCAGCGTGGTTTAAAGGTTTTTGACGCAACCTGTCCTTTGGTTACTAAGGTCCACCTGGAAGTTGCGAGGCACTGCAAGTCCGGGCATGACGCGGTACTCATCGGGCACGCTGGTCACCCGGAAGTGGAAGGTACCCTGGGGCAGTGGTTCAAAGAATCACCACGAAACAACAAAATTTACCTGGTGGAGTCTCCCGAGGATGTCAAATCTCTGGAAGTAACATATCCGGACGAATTGGCTTATATCACTCAAACAACCTTGTCAGTTGATGATACCCAGGCTGTTATTGAAACCTTACAGCAAAAATTTCCGGCCATTGTCGGACCCAAACATGACGATATCTGCTATGCCACTCAAAACCGTCAGGATGCGGTAAAGGAGGTGGCGCAACAGGTTGATCTGATGCTGGTCGTTGGTTCGGTCAACAGCTCAAATTCCAATCGCTTGCGTGAACTTGCAGAGAAGTACGGCGTGCCGTCTTACCTTGTTGACGGTGCTGAAGACATCAGACCTGAATGGTTGAACAATGTGAAGCGTGTCGGTGTGACCGCAGGGGCTTCCGCACCGGAGAGCCTGGTGAGCGGTGTAATCGAAGAGCTTTGTCAGCAGGTTGATTCCAATGTCATTAATGTCGAAGGTGTTGCTGAGACCATGGAATTTGCCCTGCCGAAAGAATTGCGCATCAATATTGTCGGTTAGTTGTTTAAGCCAGGAGACTTTCAGGCTTTTTACTCAACGACCATTCCAGCACTTTACAGCACTCACATTTGACGCGCTGATGTTCCTGCTACCACTCTGGTCCAGCAGCAGGCTGCCACAAGGATCGTCAAGCTGCGTGCCTATAGGCGTTGCCATCGCAACATAGGTGCGGCCCACTGAATCTGCCGAGTGATAGCTTATTTGATACCGATTCTGATCGGAGACCGGCTTACAGCGGCTGGTATCGTAGGTGCCACGACTGGCGTTAATGCGCTCCTGGCACATGGAAGCCTGTAGTAGCATTCTGATCGCCTCCGATCGATGTACTCTCAGGGTGTAACTACGGTAGCTGGGCACCGCCAGTGTCGTAAGTATGCCGACAATGGCGACCACGATGGTCAATTCAATCAGTGTCATACCACGAACAAAATATGGTTTTCTTTTAAGTGCCATCTTTATCATCGTAGTTCCCGCCATGAAAAACGCCCACAGAGAGCGGATTGCACGGAGCCGGGACATGGGGAGGGGGCAACATTAATGGGTAAACCGGTCTCTTCGCCAGATGGCCAGGATCGAACGATCGTACTTTCAATAACGGAGACTGCAGTCTCTGTCCGGCCATTGCCGCGTGCCAGTATCCTGTACCAGACCTGGGAATCCGATGTGCCATTTTCAGCAGGTGGAATGGTATGAACAACTTCAACGACCCATACCGGTGGATTAAAACTGTCACTGGATATCGTAGTGACTCGCTCTCCCGTTAATGGGTCAAGACCTGCTTCATAGCCCTGGCTCAACCACCATGAGTGGCTTTCGAACTCTGGATCGTTTGGCAAGCTCCCGGTAGCGTGCAGGAACAATCCATTACAGGGTGCTGTACAGGTTTCCGGAGAGGGACCATCATATTTCAACAGCCACTGCTCAGCCCATGAAAGTGCTGAAAGAGCGGACTGCTTTGCACGCTCGGTATCCTGAAGGTTGTTGGCGAGTTTGCTTTGTAAGATGGTATCCGAGGAGGCAGACAGGCCAAGCAGGGTTAGTGCCATCAGGAAAATCAGACAAAGAAGTAAAACCATGCCCGTGTGAGTCCGAAAAGTGCAGGGTGATACAACGTTAAACTGTGTGTTCATCTCAACCTGCTACGGATAGTAGTAGTCATTGATCTGACACGGCGCAAGTGACCGTCAACCGGTGTGGCAATGGGCTCATCCAACAGGGTAATCAACTTACTGGCTGCTGGCTCAAACGGCTGACGCGTTGACAAAAGCAATGCCACTTTAACAGCCTGGACATCGCCTTCATTCAACCAATTTTGTGCCCTTACCCAACGGTCGGCGACTTTGTCACCATCCCGGTCTTCAGCATATAAAACCTGCATAAACTCTACGTCTTCGATCAGGCCGAAATTATTGATCTGGGTTTGCAGGTTGGAGGCATCAGGTCCGTATCGGCAAGTGATGGCCAGGTTGTTTGCGTTGTTAACGATGAAGCGGACCTGGAGCAGATAAAATGCGGCCTGGCCGCTGGCATCTTTGACTGGATTATCATTGCCATAGCAATTGCGCATGGACCAGCGCTGCAGGCCCAATTGATCAGCAATAGCAGTGCCCCCATCCAGCGATTCATTGGTCAGGGCCTGAAACCCAGGCAGGTTCTGCCATGGCTGGGGATGAAAGCCGGCCTGTGCAATGTGTGAGACCAAGACATCACGTGCGTAACGGCTGGATTCTTCAAGCTGACTCTGACTCAACTGTAAGCGGTAGGCAGACACACTCCCGCTCAGCAATTGGACAATTCCTGTCATCAGAACTGTTGAAAGGAAAATACCGATCATCACTTCCATCAGTGAGAATCCCCGAAATGTCCTGGGAACCAGCATGTCAGGACACTTCCAGCGTATATGTGCGCTGATATGATTCACCACTCAGTTCATCGCCCTGGCCACTCCAGAATATTTTGATTACCGGGGGACCGGCGCCGTCACAAAGGCTATTTCCCTCGACACCATCCCGTGGCGTCCCATCACGACAGACCAGTCCCCTGGCATTCTGGATGCGATCGGCGAGTTCAAGCTGCCAGATTCTGAAGTCATAGTCGGCTTGCTGTTCAGGTGTGCACTGAGTCTCGCCGGTGCAGATGATTGAAATATTTTCAGGTGGATTCAGATAGCGTTGTAACGCAAGGGGATTCATACGTATCTGTTCTGACAGACTGGTTGCTGCCATGGCAGCAATGCCTTCCCGGTAGGCCTGCGCAGATCCTGTAATACTGCTTAAGAGCATGGCCGAAAAGCCCGCCAGACCAAGTGAAAAAACCGTCATGGCAACCAGGACCTCTATCAGGCTGAAACCGGTACTCCCGGCCTTGGTCGATTGAGTAGCGGACCATCGATATCCTTGGCATGATTGAATTATTGGCACGAATTGAGCCCCCCCTGGCCGACGCGTTATTGATACTGCTTTATTGTCCGGATACAGGCAAAAGACCGATAGCTCAGACAATGTCCAATGTTTGTGAGCAATGCCTGAACTTAAGGTAGGTAATTGTCTTGTTACGTCAGTGTTGTCGCAGAGTACTGATTTGAATATACTTGCCAGCCTTCGGAGCCGATATAGCTCAGTTGGTAGAGCGGCGCATTCGTAAGTAGTTGGTTTTGGTGAAAAAGAGGTTATAAAACAGTTGATTACAAAACTATAGTCACTTTTTAGTCACTTAAGTGCCGATTTAGCTCAGTTGGTAGAGCACATCATTCGTAATGATGGGGTCGCAAGTTCGAATCTTGCAATCGGCACCATTTCGTTGATATTCCGCTTCACTTCTTTTCTGTCTTTAAATCTAATCGCCACACTCCATCTTGGTAATAAGTAGTCCAGGAAGACTTAAGTGATGCCGGTGCTATCTTATTTGTCCGAGAATGTTCAATGAGTTCGTTTTGAAGCCTACACCTTGCAAGGTCTTCAACTTTATTCATGGGGAGACTGGAAGAGGAACTCAACATCATGTTCAATGCTTGGGTCTTTCCTATTGCCATACCAGAGTCATGTATCTCCTGCCAATATTGGAGGATGAAGAGAACTAAGGAAGAGGGAACATCTTTAACAGAGTCAAAGTGACCTCCAAGTACCAATGCTTCTTTAATCTCAACAACTTGGTCACGGCTTTCCTTCTCTCTACTTGGAAATTTTATTACATTACTCTTCATATAAAATCCTCTTCAGTCATTTACATATATTGCTTTAATTTTACATTTAGGCTTTAGGGTTACACATTCACATGTTTGTGAGTAAATTAGAAAACCCAAAATGGCTACAAGTAGAGAAGGCGTAATATACCTACAAATCACATGGTAAATGGTTATTTTGTGCATAACGTATACCTCCTTTAAGCACCAATATACCCCCTATTTGATACGCACCTCAAGTGATTTAAGTGATTGACATTACTACAAAAAATAAGCCAACAATAAAGTAGGCTTAAATCAAAAATGAGCTAGTGAACAACGCGCTCACAAACACCATCTATTACATCGTGGAGTTTTTGAGTAGCTGACGGGTTCTCTGTAATCCTACCTTCCAGGGCATGAGTCACAGCGTTGAACATGCGCCACGCTGAGTAGTCTTCAGAACCTTCAATAGGGTAAGGGTAAGGGTAAGTTTCAGCGTCGCGTATAGCCGGAAACGGCCGAGGCTAATAGCTGATGTTCGCATGATGAAAATCTACGCCTGATGATTGACTGCTTTGTGGTGTGTGTGTGACGTCAGCCCATATGGTACCAACTAGCCGCTTCACCTAAGAGACACTTCTGCTAAATTTAAACTGAAGCAGAGGAGTTTCAATATGAGCATGTCAAACACCACCAAGCGGGTCAAGGAGA
>JAOUCZ010000146.1 GCA_029859505.1 Lysobacterales bacterium
GCTTGGAAACTGCGTATCAACTTCATCAAAGCGCATTCCAGCTGAAACTGCTATGGAGGGAACGCCGTTGAGAGTCGCCATAATCGCCGCACCAATGGTGCCGGACATGTGTAAGGCCGTGCCCAGATTTGGTCCGAAGTTAATGCCGGAAACCACCAGGTCAGGCGGGTTATCTTCCAGTATATGACCCAATGCAACCAGCACAGTGTCAGCGGGTTGTCCATCCAGGTGCCAATAGTCTGTTTCGAGCTGTTCGAGGGCCAGGTTTCGCCGGCTGGTAACACCCATGCTGGTTGCGCTTTGTTCGGAGCTGGGGGCAACCATGCTGACACGGTGTCCCATCCGTTTCATTACGCGATGCAGTGCCTGGATGCCGGGTGCCTGGTGACCGTCGTCATTGGTTAAAAGAATGTGCAAAGGCTCAGGGTTCTTCATTGGTATATTTTACCTCTCATCGCACACTTTTGGGCATGCAAAAAAGGTCGAATCGACTATCCGGGGATATTAGCAGTGCGGTTAAACTATGCTCACGCTTTCTTTAGTCAAGTGCAACGACGTAGAGGGAGAGGATATCGGCGACCACTGCGGGCCGTTTTCTGTTTTCAATTTCAAGCGTGACTTTTGTTTTAACCATAAACTGGCCACCGGATCTTGCGCTTACTTTTTCTATACGCGCACTTGCACGTACGCGGCTGTCCACCTTGACGGGTAGTGAAAACCGAACCCTGTCGGCGCCGTAATTGATTCCCATCACAATACCGTCTGGTATGGGTATGATCTGTGCCAACAGATGCGGGAGAATTGACAGGCTAAGGAAGCCATGGGCTATGGTGGTGCCGAATGGTGTGGCAGCGGCCTTTTTGGGATCGACGTGAATGAACTGGTGATCGTTGGTCGCATCAGCGAAGCGGTTAATGCGTTCCTGGTCAATCAGCAACCAGTCCGAAGGTCCAAGTTCAGCTCCCGCAGAGTTTTTAAAATCCTCTATGGATATATTGCTTTCAATCATTGATCAATCCTGGCTCATTCCAATTCCCGGACCCCTGGTTTAACCAATGAAATAGCATGAATATCAGGTCATGCGGGTGCCGTTTGTTGTTTTTTAGTGTCGATACTAACAAGATTGCCGGCTTCTACAACGCATTTTCAGCTTTCTCAAGCTTTTCACTGGCCTCCAGCCATTCCCACTCGAGGGTTTCCAGCGAGGATTTAAGGTCGGCCTGTTGTCGCAGCAAGCCGGTCATTTCTAATTTTCGGCTGGCATCGTTGTAAAGTGATTCATCACTCAAAAGCTGTTCAAGATCACTCAATTCAGTACGCTGCCGGTTCATTTGTTTATCGATCTTCCTGACAGTATCCATGTAGGGCTTGAGCAATTGCCGCCGTCTGGCTTCTTCTTGCCGGTTCTGCTTTTTGCTGGTGACAGGCGCAGGTTGCGAACTGCCCGGCTGACTGCTGACAGAAATGGACTCTTGGTCTTTTAGCCAGTTCGGGTATTCATCCAGTGCTTGCCTGAACTCGTGAAGCTGTCCGTTATGGACTATATACAGTTCATCACAGACACTCCGCAGCAGGTGACGGTCATGTGAGATAACCAGCAGGGCGCCACTGTACTCCATCAATGCCATGCCAAGCGCATGGCGCATATCCAGGTCCAGATGATTGGTAGGTTCATCAAGCAGCAGAAGATTGGGCTTTTGCAGTACCAGGATTGCCAGCACCAGGCGGGCCTTCTCGCCACCGGAAAAAGGCGCAACCGGGTCGGTGACGCGATCACCCTGGAAACCAAAACGTCCCAGGTGGTTGCGAAGCTCCTGTTCCCTGGCGTCCGGTGATTGGTGTTGCATATGCCACAATGGGCTGCAGTCCATACGTAACAGCTCAAGTTGCTGCTGCGCAAAATAGCCGGTGTGGGTGTGTTTATTGACCGTCCTTTCACCCGCCAATAGTGTGGAGCCATCTACCAGTGTCTTAACCAGTGTTGACTTACCGGCTCCGTTCGACCCCAGCAAGCCTATGCGGTCACCTGCACCCAGCCGGAGACGAATATGGCTGACAATCTCAGTCTGTCCATAACCGACAGTGGCATCCTCAAGTTGCATCAATTGTTGCGGTTGCCTGTCGGGTTGATAGAATTTGAAATGAAAGTTGGAGTCGACATGTGCAGGTGCGATCTGAACCATCCGTTCCAGCATTTTCAATCGGCTCTGTGCTTGCTTTGCTTTGCTCGCCTTGTATCGAAAGCGCTCAACAAAGCTTTCCATGTGTTTGATTTCTTTCTGTTGTTTGGTGTACATCACCTGTTGAAGTGCCAGTTGTTCCGCGCGAACTGCTTCAAACTGACTGTAGTTCCCGGTATAGGTTTTTACGGTCTCGAACTCGATATGCGCGATATGAGTACAAAGGCTATCCAGGAAGTCCCGGTCATGCGAAATCAACAGCAGGATGCCCGTATAGGATTTCAGCCAGCGTTCCAGCCAGACGATGGTGGGCAAATCCAGGTGGTTGGTAGGTTCATCCAAAAGCAGGATGTCCGAACGGCACATCAGCGCCTGCGCCAGGTTCAATCGCATTCGCCAACCACCGGAAAACTCCCTGACAGGTTTCTTTAAGTCTGACGCTTCAAAACCAAGACCATGCAGCAGTCTCGCGGCCCTTGATTCAGCGGTAAAGCCGTCAATGTTGTCCATTTTTTCGTACAGGCCGTGGAGCCGCTCGTCGTGACCATCCAGGGCCTCAAGCTCTGCAATACTGGCCTGTAGTTGGCGAAGGTACCTGTCGCCATCCTGTACGAACTCGATGGCTGCCTGTTCAGAGTGAGGACTTTCCTGGGCGACGTGTGCGATGACATCTTTGGGATTAACCTGAAGCTCGCCACCATCGGCGTCCAGTTGTCCAAGTATCAGTGCAAAAAGCGAACTTTTGCCACTGCCATTGACACCAATAACACCCATGCGTTGCCCTGCATGGACTTGCAGGCTGGTGTCTTCAAACAGCAGTTTGGCGCCCCGGCGCAGTTCAATCTGGTTGAGTTGTAACATTCGAGGGTTCTGTCAGTGGCCGCCATGAAAGTGGGGCATTATAGGACAGTGTGCAGGCTTCTACCTATGTATTAGAACTGCTTTGCTCGGAAAACTTAATTTACCAGGTGCAATACCTGCTAAAAAGATGGAGTATTCAGCTATGCGTTGGGCGATATTGCCGGTGTGCTTTTTGCCTGGTCAATCGTTGAGTTTATTAAATCGTTCACCGCCATGGATCAATCCGCCCGTCGTGGTTTTTCAAAAAATGCGGCTTATTTGACTTTTCCTTTTGTAATGGCCTTCTCACTATTGCTCCCTGTGTTTGAATGGGCTGCCCTGGCTCTGATGTTCATTCCAATCGTGTTTTTGGGAGCGGCAGTTTCCCGTCAAAATGATTTGATTACCCACATCAAAAAAAATAGCCAACGTGTGATCACAACACAGGAAACCGAGAGAAACCGCATCGCCCGTGACTTACATGACCACATCGGCCAGGTGCTAACGGCACTGACACTCAGGGTTGCGATTCTTAGAAAGCAGGCACCTGAAGAATTGGAAAAAGATCTTGATTTACTTGATCAACTGGTGGCAACAGTTTTCCATGATGTTCATGAAATTGTCGAGGAGCTTTCACCAAGAGATATCTCAAGCATTGGACTGAGCCGGTCACTGCAAGACTCGAAACTCCATAAAATGTTGGCAACTGCCAACATTTCTTATACTACCTATATCGATGCAGAAATTGCTGAAATTCCTGACCAATTACAAATTGCTGTTTTTCGTATTTCACAGGAAGCGTTGTCCAATATAGCCAGGCATTCTTCGGCTACCGAGTGCAGCCTGAAATTAAGAGTGTTGGATAAACAGGGCAGTACAGCGGTCCGTCTGGAGATTCGGGATAATGGTGCCGGGTTTGATTCAAATGATTATGTTTCGGGGCATGGTCTGAAAAATATCACCGATCGTGCCCAGGTTTTTTGGGGCACGTTGAGCTCACTTCGGGTGAATGGGGAACTCTTTTGGACGTTACCCTGCCAGCCTAGGCTTCAGACCTAGGAAATTGTCGTATTGCCGCCTATGCTTGTGTGGCTTAAACTATTGATTGTTCGAGTGATAGTGCCTCTCTATGTAATTCAGGGCCGACTTTGTTTTGTTGACTCCAGTCTTTTAGGCAGAGTGAATTTTGATGATTTCCGTACAGCCCCGGGGGGGAGCTGTAGGTAGCCCGGATTGACCTTCAACAGGTTCAGGCCGGGTTAACTTTATCTTCTGTTGACCAGGCGCTTTCAGTAATGAGTCATTCTGACTTATTGTAATCAATTATCACCCAATTTTAGTGGACATCTGAGAAAATGGCTCTTACTCTTGCCATGCATATTCCAGGGCCGAGTGGCTCGTTCTCAGTGTCTGCTCATCACCAGTTTTAACAGGAACTTCGAAATCAAAGGAACAACAGTGAAGACAACCAACCAAGAAATGCCGGGTGGCCGGAAATACAATTTAAAGGTGGTCGCAGGCCTTTTAATGTTTGCTCTGCTGTCGGCTTGCTCATCGGGTCTGACTGTTCGAAGTGAAATTGATCCGAATGCGGATTTCAGGCAATACACAACGTTTAATTTTTTTGAACCCATGGGTATCGAAAGTGGTTACAACTCACCCATTTTCGGTGAACATTACCGTGAGGCAATCAGTGGTGAATTGAAACGCAGGAGATACCGGCTTTCAGATGAACCGGATTTATTGATCAATGTCACCATACGCAGCGATGACAAGGTCAGAATGCGATCCTATACATCGCCTTACGTGAGTGGCGCTTACTACAATCGTCCGGGAGGCCCATATGGTGGGTCTGCACTCGGGGTAGGTGTTTCAACCGGAACTCGCGCCACCATGACAACTGAAGCATCAGTTTTTATTGATTTCGTCGATTTCAAACAGCAACGCGTTGTCTGGCAGGGCGTCACGGTTGTAAATGTAACTGATAAGGTCGCGACGCAATTGCGAGATGCTATCTATACATCCGTTAATAAGGTATTGGCGGAGTATCCACATACCGCAGGGAAGGAGCACTGATGTTACCCAAGAGAGCTTTGATGGGCCCGGGACCCTCAGATGTATACCCGGAAGTACTCGCCGCCATGGCCAGACCTACGATTGGCCATCTGGATCCGGCGTTTGTCGATTTCATGGATGAGCTTAACGAACTGCTTCGTTATGCCTTCCAGACCCAAAATACGGTGACCCTGCCGATTTCGGCACCCGGTTCTGCAGGAATGGAATGTGCTTTTGTCAATCTGCTGGAGCCAGGTGACAAGGTTGTGATTGCAAGCAATGGTGTTTTTGGTGGTCGCATGCTGGAGAATGCCAGTCGTTGCGGCGCCATTCCCGTTGTGGTCGAATTTGAATGGGGGACTCCCATTGACCCCGGCAAAGTCGAGGAGGTACTTAAGGCCAATCCGGATGCCGTGGCACTGGCTTTTGTTCATTCCGAAACATCGACAGGTGTTCGATCCGATGCGCAGACTTTGTGCAATCTCGCCCATGACTACGGCTGTCTCAACATCGTTGATGCCGTGACCTCTTTGGGGGGGATTAAACTGCTGGTAGATGACTGGGGTGTGGACGCTATTTATTCAGGTACGCAAAAGTGCCTGTCTGCGCCGCCGGGGCTTTCGCCAGTTTCATTCAACGATGCGGCCATGGAAAAACTGAAGGCCCGCAAAACCCCGCCGCAAAGCTGGTTTCTTGATTTGAACCTGCTGACTTCTTACTGGGGTCCCGGTGCCAAGCGCGCCTATCACCATACTGCACCCATAAACTCGTTGTATGCCTTGCATGAAGCCCTTTTAATTCTCAAGAAGGAAGGTCTCCAGAACGCGTGGGATAGACACTCCCGCAACCACCAGCTATTGCGTGAAGGTCTTGAGGCCATGGGTCTCGAGTTCTATGTGGAAGAGGCCTACCGTTTGCCGCAACTCAATGCGGTGAAGGTACCTGACGGGGTCGATGAGGCTGCTGTCAGGAGTTTCCTGCTAGATGAGTACAATCTCGAGATTGGTGCAGGCCTTGGCCCGCTCGCCGGGAAGATCTGGCGGATTGGCTTAATGGGTGCATCAAGCACCGAGAGACATATCGAGTTGTGCCTGGATGGTCTAAAGGCAGCGCTGGCGAAAGGCTAGTTCCGTTCTAAACCGGCATTTATGATCAGGCAGATATTTATACTCAGTGTTATAGCACTCGGTTACCTGATCGTCAGGGACTGGGACAGCAAGCCTATCGAGCATCCACCTGGAATACTGGTTGCAGAAAGACCCGAGCAGGTTGATCTGCAACCAAGCAGTTTTATGTTTGATGACTACCAGCTAACCCGCAAGGCAAGTTTCAACATACGTGCACGCGTCTTGTCAAAAGAGCCTTATTACATGGGCCGGACTGCCGATCTCGCACCGATCGACCTGGCGCTGGGTTGGGGAGAGATGTCAGACTCTGGCGTACTCAGTCAGATTGATATATCCCAGAGCGCACGCTGGTACCGCACCAGGTACGATTTACCGCCACCGATTTCTGAGAAGCAGATCATATTCAATAGCAGCAATATGCACATGATTCCGGCCAGAAAGGGCATAGAGAGAAAGCTGAAGAAGTTACGCCAGGGAGATATCGTTTCAATCAGTGGTTACCTGGTAGATGTTAACCATGATTCCGGTTGGTACTGGCACTCTTCTATGTCCCGTCTCGATACAGGTGACGGCGCCTGTGAACTTGTTTACGTTGAATCCCTGAGTGTCGAGGATCCGGGATAAAGACCGAATACCCGGTCTGAGGATCACATCATAATCTGACCCATCAGTTCGTGGCTTTAACAAGTGATATGGGAACAGCGTTTAATGCCGCGTTTCCAGATACTGAGTCAAGGAATAGATCATCGGTGAGAACGTTGGTGTTTACGCCCGCATGCTGTTGTGCGACATCAAGCTTGATGCCATCCGCCGAATGACCCCAGCCATGAGGAATGCTAACCACACCGGGACTCACATCATCGCTGATGACGACAGGTATCCTGATGCTGCCCACCCTTGAGCTGACGAGTGCAAAATCACCATCGAGAATTTGACGGCGTCCCGCATCCTGCGGATGAACCAGTGCGAGGCAACGATTTTTGCCTTTTACCATTCTGTGACTGTTGTGTAACCATGAGTTGTTGGTGCGGGGATCTCTCCTGCCGATGAGGAGCAGGTCAAATTCAGTCTCCGGAGCTCCCTCAAAACCGGCAATGAACTCGTCGGTCTTCTCCAAAGCTGAGACGAATTCCTCCGGTGCGAGATGAATTTGCTTGTCTTTGGTAAAGAGGCGTTCCGGCAGACTTGGCAACAGCGGTCCGAGGTCAATACCATGCGGATTATTCTTCAGTTTTTTCAGGTTCAGTCCATTTGATTTGGCATATGGGCCCTGTTTCAGTTTCCGGTTGATAATCCATTCAACACCGAGTCGCTGCAATAGTTTTTTCCTGAACCATCCCTTTGCCTTTTTGAACCCTTTATCGGCCCCCATGCGCCAGCCCAACTCGGTAAATATTTGCAGATCAGATCGCTGGTCTGCGCCGGCCTTGAACACCGGCGGCGAGAACTTTGCGCCGTTTCTGATTGCAAGTGCCTGGAAGACCACATCGTAGTGGGGTCTTTCAAGACCGGTTAATGGCGGCAATATGATATTGGCATGACGGGTGGTTTCATTCAGATAAATGTCAATTGAAACCATGAAATCAAGCTCGCCGAGTGCCGCATCGAGTTGATGGCCGTTAGGCGTACTTAAAACCGGGTTACCGGCACTGGTGACAAGTGCTTTTACCTGTCCTTCACCGGACGTGGTGATCTCTGCAGCCAGTGTGGCAACCGGAAACTCACCATTGAAATCAGGTAGTTTTCTGACCCGGCTAAAGCGGTCGGCGAATCCCTTCTTTCCCCGTTTTCCGGCACTGAGCACTTCAAATGCCGGTTTGCTGAACAGCGTTCCACCGGGAATATCCAGGTTGCCGGTGACAATATTAAACACTGTGATCAGCCACTGGGTGAGCGCGCCAAATTGCTGGGTAGAAACACCGATACGGCCATAACAGCTTGCTGTTTCGGCGGCGCAGAAGTCTCGTACCAGTGATTTCAGTTTTGCCGCTTCAATACCGGTGATGTCTGCGACCCGTTCCGGTGGATAATCCTGAACAGCCTTCTTGATTACATCCTCACCCTTAGTGAAGTGACCCACGGTGCCGGGTGACTGCAGGTTCTCATTGTATACAACATGCAGCATTGCCAGCAGCACAAACACATCGGTACCAGGCCGGATGAACAAGTGTAAATCAGCAATTTTTGCGGTTTCAGTTCTACGTGGATCGACCACCACCAGTTTTCCGCCACGTTGCTGAATGGCCTTTAAACGTTTGCCAACGCCGGGGGCCGTCATCATGCTACCGTTGGATACCAGTGGATTGGCACCGAACATAAGATGAAAGTCTGTACGGTCCAGATCGGGCAGGGGGATCAACAGGCTATGTCCGAACATCAACAGGGAAACCAATTGTTCAGGCAATTGATCAACCGAGGTAGCTGAATAACGGTTCTGCGTTCTCAATGTGCGGAAAAACTCTGGTCCAAATAACAATGCTTCCAGGTTGTGCACCGTAGGGTTACCCAGGTA
>JAOUCZ010000147.1 GCA_029859505.1 Lysobacterales bacterium
ACGTGCACCACCCGAATCGTTGAGACCAATAATAGGCGCACCCACTTTCATGGCCTGCTTCATCACCTTACAGATTTTCTCTGCATGGGCTTCCGAAAGTGAACCGCCAAAGACGGTAAAATCCTGACTGAATACAAAGACAACCCGTCCATTTACCGTGCCATAACCAGTGACCACACCGTCACCGGGGATTTTCTGGTCAGCCATGCCAAAGTCGGTACAACGATGCTCGACGAAAGCATCCCACTCTTCGAAAGAGTCCTCATCGAGCAGCAGGTCGATCCGCTCCCGGGCAGTGAGTTTGCCACGGCCGTGCTGAACATCAATACGGCGCTGACCGCCGCCAAGCAGGGAAGCCTTACGTTTTTCTTCGAGTTGCTCAATAATCTGTTTCATATGTAAATCCCTGTTGTGACGCACGCTTAAACAACGCGCACCCAATCGTCTGATACGAAAAAGAACCTAATCCTGGCGCCGCTCCTTGATGATTCCGAGAACTTCCTGTGCAGCATACAGAATATTAGTACCCGGCCCGAATATAGCCGCTACACCAGCAGTCTTCATCTCCTGGTAATCCTGCGGCGGGATGACACCACCACAAATAACAATAATGTCTTCCGCATTTGCCTCTTTCAAACTCTCAATAACTTGCGGCACCAGCGTTTTGTGACCCGCAGCCTGGGACGATATACCGATAACATGGACATCATTTTCGATGGCCTCACGCACCGCTTCATCCGGTGTTTGAAACAAGGGTCCTATATCAACATCGAAACCAATATCAGCAAAAGCTGTCGCGATTACCTTGGCACCACGGTCATGACCATCCTGGCCCAGTTTGCACACCAGCATACGTGGCCGGCGCCCCTCGATCTGGGCGAAATCGTTGACCTCTTGCTGGATAGAAGAAAAATCCATATCACCCTCATAAGCAGAACCGAAAACCCCTGAAATAGAATGGGTCGTTGCGCGGTGGCGGCCATAAACCTTTTCAAGCGCATCGGATATCTCTCCGACAGTCGCACGCGCCCGTGCGGCATCGATCGCCAATGCCAGCAAATTTCCGGTCTCGTTTTCAGCGGCACTTTCAAGCGCATCAAGTGCCTGCTTACAAACAACGGCATCCCGGTTTTCACGCACAAGATTTATACGTTGAATCTGGGCCTCACGAACGGCCGTATTATCGATATCCAGAATATCAATAGCTGGCTCATCTGCCAATTGATACTTGTTCACACCGACTATAACGTCTTCACCACGATCGACGCGTGCCTGGCGAAGCGCCGAAGCTTCCTCGATTCGCATTTTGGGCATACCGGACTCAACCGCCCTGGTCATGCCACCCATCTCCTCAACTTCTTCAATTAGCTGCTGCGCCGCAGCAGCCAGCTCATTTGTCAGGCTCTCCACGTAATAGGAACCCGCCAGCGGGTCTACAACCCTGGTGATTCCAGCCTCTTCCCGTAAAACCAATTGTGTATTTCTGGCAATACGGGCCGAAAACTCGGTAGGTAAGGCAAGTGCTTCATCAAAGGAGTTGGTGTGAAGTGACTGGGTACCCCCCAGAGTTGCAGCCATTGCCTCGATGGTAGTGCGCATAATATTGTTGTGCGGGTCATTGGCTGTAAGACTGACGCCGGAAGTCTGACAGTGAGTTCGCAGCATCAGGGAACGCGTGTTTTTCGGTTCGAATTTTTCCATCATGAGCTTGGACCAAAGCAGGCGGGCCGCCCTTAACTTGGCCACTTCCATGAAGAAGTTCATACCGATGCCAAAAAAGAACGACAACCGTGGAGCAAAATCATCTACGTCAAGACCGCTGGCTATTGCTGCACGGACATACTCAATTCCGTCGGCAATAGTGTATGCCAGCTCCTGGGCACAGGTAGCCCCCGCCTCCTGCATGTGGTAACCGGAAATAGAAATAGAATTGAACCTCGGCATGTTGCCGGAAGCAAACGCAATGATGTCGGAAACAATACGCATTGATGGCGCGGGCGGATAAATATAGGTATTACGAACCATGAACTCCTTGAGGATATCATTCTGTAGTGTCCCGGATAATTGCTCCAATGACACATCCTGCTCTGACGCTGCGACTATGTACATTGCCATAATCGGCAAAACCGCACCATTCATAGTCATTGAAACCGACATTCTGTCCAGCGGAATGCCGTCGAACAGAATTTTCATATCTTCTACACTGTCGATGGCTACCCCTGCCTTGCCCACGTCACCCACTACGCGGGGGTGATCGGAGTCGTAACCACGATGGGTTGCGAGATCGAAGGCTACCGAAAGACCGGTTTGTCCGGATTCCAGATTTTTACGGTAGAAGGCATTGGATTTTTCAGCCGTCGAGAAACCCGCATACTGGCGCACAGTCCAGGGCCGTCCCGCGTACATCGTCGCTTTCGGTCCACGAACAAATGGTGCCGTTCCTGGCATTGAATCCAGGTGCTCAAGGCCCTCAAGGTCTTCGGCCGTGTACAAGGGTTTTACTGCAATTCCCTCGGGAGTCTCCCATGTCAAAGCATCTACAGGTTTACCCTTGCACTCCTTGACAGCCAACTCCCGCCAGTCATCAAGCGTTTTTTTAGAAAATTTGCTCATTCTTATAGCCACCCAATCGCTGCCAATGAGAGAGCCGCACCCAAACTCATCCAAGCTGCAGATCGTTTAAACAGGGTACGCCGTTGGGTATTGTCACCTTGACAGGATCAGAACGCAATTGAGCGAAAGTAGGGGTTGCTAAATATGAATCTTTTACAGGCCTTGAGTTTTAACCTCTGTCTGGTCTGTAAGACTCCAGGCCTTTGGTGCCGCACGAAACAGTTTTCTGGTATTGCGCCAAACCCCTCGAAAAAGATCCGAGTTGCGATAGCTGTCTAAATCTTCCTCACCCTGCCAGTGAGAGTATGTAAAGAAAACACAGGGATCTGCCTCACCTTGCAACAACTGAAGATGCGTACAACCGGGAAACGACCTGATCCTTTTCCGGCTTGCGGCAAATATGTTCAAAAAGTCAGGGATAAGTTCCTCTTCAAACTCCATCTGGACAATTCGAATGATCATCTGAGCCTATCCGAGAGCAATTGTCTTGATATCAACAGCAAGTTATCACTCGCCTTGCACTAGATCCACAGTACTCTTAATGGTAGGACAATTGATTGCTGACATGTAATTGACTTTATGACCGGTTGCGCGCTGGGTCTTCTTAATAATCCCGGCGAGGTTGGGGCGTTTCCCTTCGGGCTCGGTTCCAAAACCAATACCACCACCAAACTCAATAACCGCTTCGACGCCATTACCAAAAGCTGTTTGAAGGTTGGAAAACCACATCACCGGGTGAAACAACTGGAAGAACAGACGTGCCCTGATTCCAACCGGGTCCGATTCGTGAAAACCACCGGTGAAATTGGATGATACCTGTACATCGGATAGTTCGAATTCGGCGGTCTCCAGGATCGTACGGTAATGTCGGGCAGCCTCAACCATGTAATAGGTGTGAAATGCTCCTTCGGTCTTTAAACGTACTGGATTTTTCCGTTCAAACTGTTCCTGAACCTGCTGCTCAACCAGCGCCAGATCTTCAGCCCGGCCACCGATAACGGTTTGATCCGGCAGGTTACAACCTGCTATTGCACAGTGGAATCGCTCTGCAATGGGCTTGACCAGGTCAATTGCCATGGGAAACGCGCTCATTTCGCCTTCTCCATAAGTACCCATTAACTCACCGCGTTTCTGCACCAGCTTTAATGCGCTTTCAAAACTGACTGCCTTAGCTGCAACCAGTGCAGAGTACTCTCCAAGGCTATGTCCGGCAGCAATAGACGGCTGAAGACGGTCATCGGTCAAATCCTTGAACACCTCCAGGCACGCGATCGAGTGGGTCAGTAACGCCGGCTGTGTATAACGGGTCAGGTTAAGTTCTTCACGTGGATCCTCAAAAGATATTTCAGCAACATCGTAACCGAGGACCTCGCTGGCCTGTTGGTAGACTTTCCTGGCAGTCTCATACTCATTGCAAAGGTCACTACCCATACTTTTGTACTGTGAACCCTGACCGGGAAAGACGAATAAAATGTTTTGTTCGTTCGTTAGCACTGCTTTCGCACCTGGAGAGTTTGGGGGTTAGAGAGAATAGCTAGCAGAACCCGTGAAAGCAAGTATTGGCACTGCTCTTTTCTGACTCGCCCGATCGCGGCAACTGTCTATCGTGTTCAAACACACTGCATAGATGTTTATCTTGCTGTTTTTTCATTAAAAACATTGCTTAAAATGACCAAAACGTGTACCTTTCGCGCGCTTAGCTAACTGGAACAAAACGTGATAAATAACCTCAGAAATATCGCCATCATCGCCCATGTTGATCATGGCAAAACCACACTCGTCGACCAGTTGCTACAGCAATCCGGCACGTTGGGCGAGCACGCTGCCACACTTGACCGGGCCATGGACTCCAATGAACTGGAGAAAGAACGTGGAATAACCATCCTGTCAAAGAACACGGCGATCACGTGGACCAAGGGCGAAGAACAATACCGCATCAATATCGTCGATACACCGGGCCATGCCGACTTCGGTGGAGAAGTCGAACGAATCCTCAGCATGGTGGATTCCGTACTGTTGCTGGTTGACGCGGTGGATGGCCCAATGCCACAAACCCGGTTTGTTACCCAAAAAGCATTTGAGATGGGTTTTCGTCCCATCGTTGTTATCAATAAGGTTGACCGCGACGGCGCACGTCCTCACTGGGTGCTGGATCAGACATTTGAATTGTTTGACAAGTTAGGCGCCAGTGATGAGCAACTGGACTTTCCAGTGGTCTACGCCTCCGCCCTGCAAGGTTATGCAGGTCTTGAGGATGACGTTCGAGGTGGCGATATGACACCATTATTCGAAACTATTATAAACGAGGTCAAGCCACCGGAAGTCGATCTGGATGGGCCCTTCCAGATGCGTGTAACAACACTTGATTACAATACCTATGTTGGTGTTATCGGTATTGGACGGATACAACGCGGAAGCGTCAAACCCAACCAGAGGATCACTGCCATTGACCGTTACGGTGAGCAGCGTAACGCACGTATTCTACAGGTGCTTGGTTTTCGTGGTCTCAAGCGCGAGGAAGTCAGCGAGGCCAGAGCAGGCGATATCATCGCCATCACAGGGGTAGAAAATCTGAATATTTCCGACACTCTTTGCGATCGGGAAACTGTTGAAGCATTGCCGGCGTTGAGCGTGGATGAACCCACTATCAGCATGACTTTCCGGGTTAACAATTCACCTTTTTCAGGTCGCGAGGGAAAGTACCTGACCAGTAGGCAACTGCGTGAACGTTTATTGCGTGAAGCCAGTCATAACGTGGCTTTAAGAATTGAAGAAACCGAAGATGCAGAAAGGTTCAGGGTATCCGGACGTGGTGAACTCCACCTGTCCATTCTGATTGAAACCATGCGGCGGGAAGGTTATGAGATGGCTATCTCGAGGCCGGAAGTCATTCTTCGAACTGTCGATGGCGAAACCCTCGAACCCTATGAGTCACTGGTTGTCGATCTCGAATCCGATTACCAGGGTGCAGTAATGGAACGACTTGGGAACCGGCGCGGTGTGCTGCAGGATATGCAACCAGACGGCAAAGGCCGTATACGTATGGATTACATCATTCCAGCACGTGGTCTGATCGGGTTCCAGTCAGAGTTCAGAACCGTAACTGCCGGCACCGGACTGCTTTTTCATACCTTTGAAAACTACGGCCCCTATAACCCCGCACCAATTTCAACCCGCAACAACGGCGTCCTGATTTCTAACAGCACAGGCAAAGCAGTGGCATATGCCCTGTTTAACCTCCAGGATCGAGGCCGTATGATCATTAAAGACGGTGTTGATGTTTATGAAGGACAGCTTATTGGTATTCATAACAGGGGCAACGATCTCACGGTCAATCCACTGAAAGCAAAGCAGTTAACTAACATACGTACGGTCATCAAGGACGATAACGTTCTGCTGGCCGCACCCAATATCATGTCACTGGAACAGTCTTTGGAATTTATCCAGGACGATGAACTCGTCGAGGTTACCCCCGAGTCCATACGCATCCGAAAGTTGCACCTGAAGGAACATGAACGCAAAGCGGCGGGACGCGCCAGTAAAAAGCAGGAATCCTGAAAAAACAGCTTTCAGTTGGTAGATCCGGGCTTGCTATTGCGGGTCCTGACCCAGCAGACTTCTCAAACGCCTGATATTACGTTTCTTGTAGTCAGGCTTAAGCACGATTTCAAAATGGTCCGGAACTGCTGCGTCCAGCTTGATGTTCAGCCTAACGATCTTGCCACGCCGTGATACCAGCAAGGTCGTGTCCTCACCGGGACTAAAGCTGGTCATGAGCTTGTCCAGGTTGTCCTTGGCAAGTCTTTCACCTCCAACAGCCAGGATCTCGTCACCGGGCATCAATCCCGCTGCAGCACCACCACTGCCATCAAATACTGAACTCACAACATTTTCGGGCGTGCCTTCATTCCAAAGCACACCTAGGTCACTGTGTAACGACTCCTCGTCCTGTTCTTCCTCTGCCTGGAGAGAGCCTCTTTTGAGCTCAAGACCGTACCAATCAAGCGCAGTATCAACATCCGGGTCTGTGGTTGTATTCAATAATGAACGAAGTAACACGCCTGCCTCCGCCCCCCCGATATCAGTGACAACTCGCTCAAATTCTTCACCGCTATAGGGATCTTCAGAGTACAGGTTGTACATCTCTCTCATAACCTCATCCAGGTCATGACGTGAATTACTTGTCCTACGGAGGTAGGTGTCCAGCACAAATCCAATCACGGCCCCTTTTGTGTAATAACTAATGGTGCTGTTGAGAGAATTGGAGTTGGGTTTGTATTGGCGTATCCATGTATCCATTGAAGCCTCTGTGACCGGGCGCACTAACCTGCCCGGAGTGGTCTCAAGACGGTGGATATTCGCAGCTAGCAATTCCATATACTCTTTAGGTGTGATCAAACCGGCACGCGACATGATCAAGTTGTCGTAATAACTGGTCAGCCCTTCTGCAAGCCATAGCTGTCTTGTGTATTGTTCATTTTGATAATCATATTGCTGAAGTTCAACCGGACGCATACGCCGCACATTCCAAACATGAAAAAACTCATGTGCAACGACGCCCAGCCACTTAATATAGTCGTCCCGATCACGCATCTGCTGGCGGCCGGTCATGATCACGGTGCTGTGGTCATGTTCAAGCCCTCCCTTGGATTCAGCAATAAAATTTAAAAACCAATAGGTCCTTTCGAGCGGGTTGGTGCCCCAGAACGACTGGGTTTCAGCAACAATCTTCTCCACATCCCGGGCCGCTTTCTCACCGTCCCAAAACTGATTCTCTCCCACATTAAGCAACACATAGCCCTGGGAATCATGAGTGAAACGATAGCTGGGGGCTTTGGCCACAGCGACCGGACTGTCAACCAATTCGTCATAATTGGCCGCTCGAAATGCATCACCGTTCGAAACTGGCTGCATGGCGGTAAATGGCTCACCCCTGGCTGCATCATTCTTGATATTTAGCAGTTGGGGCAATTTGCTGGTTTGCTCGGTATACAAAAAAACCGATGCGCCATTGATAAGGGTAAAAGCCTGGCTCGCCCAACTGGTCCTTACACTGAGATCTGGTGTGAACACCTCATAATCTACAACCAGGGTAGTAGTTCGACTTGTCTGGACCTGCCAGCGGTCTTTACTGATCTTTTCCAACGGCAACGCAGAACCATCTGCAGAAGTTGCAGCAATTCGATTGATATTGGCGGCATAGTCCCGGATCAGGTAGGAACCGGGTGTCCAGTTAGGCATCAGCAACTCAGTCACCGCAGTTTCAACCGGAAACTCGGAGCGAACCAATATGAGTTGTTCTCTATCCTTTGGAAAGCTTATTGTATGACGGACTTCAGCTGCCGCCATAGCCGCTTGTGGCAGCAGACACAAACACATTACAAAAATTAAAACCCGGGAACTTTCCGGCACTCTAAACCGCTCCAGGGCCTGCACAATCAGAGACCGCAAATTAATCCAGCTGCTCAAATTTTCTGACGATCAGCATCGACAGTTCCAGGGCCTGTTCATAGTTCAAACGCGGGTCTACGATTGATTTATAGGCTCTTTCAAGATCGACTTCATTCAGGTTCCTGGCGCCACCGGTGCATTCGGTCACATCCTCACCGGTCAGTTCCAGGTGTACACCGCCAAGGTGGGAGCCATGTTGGTGATGAAGCTCGATTGCCGTTTCTGTCTCGCTCATAATATTTCGGAATCGCCGGGTCTTGATACCTGATGTGGTCGTTTCAGTATTGCCGTGCATGGGGTCACATACCCACAAAACCGGTGAATCAGCATCCTGTGCTGCCTTGATTAATGGTGGCAATTTAGTTTCAATCTCAGATGCACCCATCCTGTGAATTAACACCATACGCCCCGCTTCAGCATCAGGGTTGAGTATATCCAGCAATTGTCTTAACTGCTTTGCATCCGCTCCCGGGCCTACCTTGATACCAACCGGATTACGGATGCCTCTGAAATATTCCACATGTGCACCATCGACATCAGCGGTGCGCATACCGATCCAGGGAAAATGTGTGGTCAGGTCAAACCAGCCCTCCTGACGCGGAACTTCGCGAGTCA
>JAOUCZ010000148.1 GCA_029859505.1 Lysobacterales bacterium
GCGTAGACAAGGTCATCAATATACGCTTTGGCACCACTGCAGTTTCAGGACGTTTTCTGCATGCCATAGAAATGGTCGCGTATGGAACAGGCATCAGAACGCAACGCTGACACAAACTCTACTATGACGGGAAAAACGAAGTCACAGGGAAGCGTTGAGCAACATCCTGCCGGCGATTTCTTTCAATAATTTCGCTGCAACCATCGCAGTCATATCATTGATGTCACAGGATGGGTTGTATTCAACAAGGTCCGCTCCCACGATGCGATTGGGCACATCCTGAACAATACCCAGTATGTCTCTCACTGAAAGCCCGCCAGGCTCCTGGTGGGACACCCCGGGGGCGAAAGCAGGGTCAAGGGCATCTATGTCACAGCTGATATAAACCGGTCCTTCAAAATCCAGAACCATGGAATTCACATCCAGGCTTCTCATCTCGTGTATCTCGACACCGAAACGCTCAGCCTGTACCCGTTGACCCTCATTCAGGGTGCGGATACCAATCTGCACCAGGCGCTTGGCGAGACCTTCTTCCATGATGCGTGCAAACGGGCTGGCGTGTGAAAAGGGATTGCCTTCATAGTCATGATACAAATCCGGATGAGCATCAAAATGTAAGATATTCACAGATCCATAGGCACGATTGATAGCACGCAGAACGGGGTAAGTAATGGCATGGTCACCACCCAGAACCAGCGGCAGGGCTCCCTGTTGCGCAATCTCAAAAATCTCATTTTCAATCGCAAGAAAGCTCTCCGGATCGTTACCTATTTGCCTGTCACCCACATCGACAAAACAGGGATTTTCAGCGAGATCAACACCCAACTCGGAACATAAATTGGCAGATCCGCTGTGCAAAGCCTGGCGGATAAATTCCGGTGCTGCCGCCGCTCCCCTTTTAAAACTGGAGTTGGCGTCGGACAGAATTCCGACCAAAGCAACATCATTATTATTGAGTTTTTCAAGTGTCATTGAGAGCCCTGCATTCACATCATTGAATGGTCGATATCATAGCATTCATTCGATCTTTTCCTGCTTGGGCAACAGCTTTGGATACAAGCATTACTCCCGGTACAAAATCGATAGGGTTTCAAGCCATTTTTTGCAGATGTTTTTGGCCTGACGCGTTACAATCTTGTGTTGCATACAATGGAATTACGAAACAGCGGGGCCCATCATTTCTGATGGTTAATACAATCTCGCAGAAACATGAGCAGACCACGCTCAGTGAGTTCATCATAGAGAAGAAACGATAATGTTTGAAAAACTGAATGCCATACCACCCGACCCGATTCTTGGCCTGATCGCTGCTTACGCGGCCGACCCGAACCCGAAAAAAATTGATCTGGGTATCGGTGTATATCGCGATGAAGCCGGCAATACCCCCATGCTGGATTGCGTGGTTGAAGCAGAGAAAATTCTTCTCAGAACACAAACCACCAAGACCTACCTTGGACCACGGGGTGTACCCGGGTTTAACCAGGCAATAGGTGAAACCATTCTGGGTAAGGACAATGAGGTTTTTAAGCAGAATCGTGTTAGAACTGTGCAAACCCCCGGTGGAACCGGAGCCCTGAGAGTCGCTGCTGACCTGGTCAAGGTCACCCGGCCCGAAACTGAACTTTGGGCCAGTGACCCGACCTGGGCCAACCACCTTGCCTTGTTTCCGGGTGCCGGTATGGCCATGCATAGTTACCCGTATTTCGATGCCGAAAACAGCAGCCTGCGGTTCGATGACATGATCGCCGCCCTGCAACAGCGTGGGCCTGGCGATGTGGTCCTGTTTCACGCTTGTTGCCATAACCCCTGCGGTGTCAGCCCTGACCCGGAACAATGGCAGGCGATTGCAAATCTCGCGGGTGAACGTGGATTTACACCTATGATCGATATCGCTTACATGGGTTTTGAACGCGGTATTGAAGAGGACAGTCTGTGCATACGTCTGTTTGCGGAACAATGTCCCGAAGTCATTTTTGCCAGTTCATGTTCCAAAAACTTTGCCATGTACCGCGAACGCGTCGGTGCGATAAGCGTCATCGCAGGTAATGCAGAAAAGGCGGACGCAGTTGAGAGCGTGATACATAATGTAACCCGCAAAAACTACTCCATGCCGCCCGCACACGGGCCTGCGGTCATCGACATCATCCTGCACTCTGAAGAACTCACCGCGCAGTGGCACGTAGAGCTTGCAGGTATGCGGAATCGAATCAACGGACTTCGCAAAACGCTGTCGGAAAAAATCGCAGCGGCTGGTATTCAACGTGATTTTTCATTCATTCAACGTCAGTCCGGTATGTTCTCATTTATGGGTCTGACCGTGGAACAGGTTCATCGCCTGCGTGATGAATTTGCGATCTATACGGTCAATTCATCGCGGGTCAATGTTGCCTCATTTAATGAGGGCAATATGGATTACTTTATTGAGGCATTGGCAGTCGTACTGGATGAATAACCTGACTTGATATGAAGCTGGGATATTACCGAGTCTCGTGAGGGGAGGGGCGCTGGGGTATGAACGGTATGCCGCGGGCGCAGGGATGCGCACGACTGCAGGGATGCAGGAGGTAGAGCAGCGAAGGAGCAGTTGCCGAGGAGCGGCTTCTTTCAGGTTGGCACGGTCGTTTGGGAAGTCGAGGATGAGCGCGCATGGACAAGGTAAGACCGTGAAACGGTCGAGAGGGTGCCCTGGGGTATGTTTTAAAGCGTGTCTGGAAGCAAGGTACTGTGCAGCCTTGGCGCCCCCAGAGCAAACCGTTACTTCTTTAACGCTAGCTAATTTCCGGCCGTCAATACCGCTGGAATACGAGACAGGCGTTGGTGCCGCCGAAGCCGAAGTTGTTACTCATCACCGTGTTCAAGGTAACGTTTTCCCTGGTTTCCAGTAATACCGGCAAACCCTCGGCCTTAGGATCCAGCGTTGAGATATTGGCGGAACCCGCCATAAAGTCATTTTCCATCATCAGAAGGCAATGGATTGCTTCCTGTACACCTGCGGCGCCCAGTGAATGCCCGCAAAGGGATTTGCTTGAGCTAAAGGGCGGTGTTTTCTCACCGAATGTTTCGCGTATGGCGTCAAGCTCGGCGATATCGCCCACCGGGGTGCTGGTGCCGTGGGTATTGATGTAATCAATTGGCGTATCAACTGTGGAAATGGCCTGCTGCATACAGCGCACCGCACCTTCACCTGAAGGAGCCACCATGTTGTCACCATCTGAAGTCGCACCATAACCCACAATTTCAGCGTAAATTTTTGCACCACGCGCCTTCGCGTGCTCAAGTTCTTCAATGACCAGCATACCGCCGCCACCGGCAATAACGAAGCCGTCACGTTCGGCATCATAGGCCCGTGAAGCTTTACCGGGATCATCGTTATACTGCGTTGAAAGCGCACCCATGCCATCAAACATCATGGCCAGTGACCAGTGGTTCTCTTCACCGCCACCGGCAAATATCCTGTCCTGCTTGCCCCATTGAATTTGCTCCATCGCACTTCCAATACAATGCGTACTGGTGGCACAGGCGGAGGTCACCGAATAATTAAGACCTTTAATACCAAAATGCGTGGAAAGGCAGGCAGAAACTGTGCTGCTCATGGTTTTCGGAACGATGTAAGGGCCTAAACGACGCACACCTCTCTCACGTAACTTGTCCGCAGATAAAACGATATTGGCACTTGAAGCACCACCCGAACCGGCAATCAAACCGGTACGCGGGTTTGAAACCTGCTCTTCGGTCAGACCGGCATCTTCTATGGCTTTTTGCATGGCGACATAGGCGTACGAGGCTGCATCACCCATGAACCTAAGATGCTTGCGATCGATGTGCTCTTTTAAATCGATTTCCACCGAGCCACTGACATGGCTGCGTAGACCGATAGCCTTGAAGTCTTCATTAAAGGTGATGCCCGAACGTCCTTCGCGCAAAGATTCTGTCACAGTCTGCTTGTCGTTTCCCAAACAGGAAACCAAGCCCATACCTGTTACTACTACACGGCGCATACTTTATTTCCTAAAAGCTGTCAGTTGAAAGGAACAAACCAACTTTAAGGTCATCAGCAGTATAGATAACCCGCCCATCAACAGACATTGTTGCATCAGCAATCAACATGCTCAATCTGCGTGTGATGATTCTCTTCACATTCAGAGTATAGGTCAATTTTTTAGCGGTAGGCAGAACCTGGCCGGTAAACTTTACCTCACCGCACCCCAGTGCCCTGCCCTTGCCTTTACAGCCACTCCATGCAAGGAAAAAACCACATAATTGCCACAGGGCATCAAGACCGAGGCAACCGGGCATGACAGGATCGTCAACAAAATGAACCCCGAAAAACCACAGGTCCGGGTTGATATCCAACTCCGCTTCGATATAACCCAGGCCGTGAAGCCCGCCATCTTTATTGATCTCAACAATACGTTCAACCATCAGCATGTTCCCGGATGGTAGCTTGGCGGTTTCAGGACCAAAAAGTGCACCAGTGCCGCAAAGCACGAGTTCTTCCCGGTTGTAAGAGCTTTTAATGTTTTCAGGTTTGTACATATTATTCTTATTCTAATAAGTGAAACAGTGTTGCAGTTTACTGGCTAACTCACCGTATCTGCAATGTTTACTGCGGGTTCGGTGATGTGCCTTCCTTATCTTCTGCCACGGTATCGTCCAGAAGATCAGTGGTGAGTGCTTCCTTCCAGATGGAGGCTTCAGGCTGGCTAACAGTACCCTTGACCGTAAAATCAACTGCCATGATTCCCCTGCCGTCTTTGCCGACCACAACTTTTCCAAACAAAGGTATCATCCCAACAAGCTTATTAATATTATTTAGGGGAATCACGGTTCCGTGTAGTCCCAGGTTCTCTGTCTTCAGATCCGCCCAACCACCTACTAACATGCCCAATGACCCTCCTTTGGCGCGTATTTGCGTAGTGGACAAACGGGATCCATTCAACTGGATATCACCGGAAGCAGAGTTGAAGGCGAGTCCCGTCTGCCTAAAAGTCGAGACAATCTGTGTCAGGGAAGCCATGTTAAGCACGCGGGAAATGGCCGGTGCTTCTTTCATCGTAAAATGATTCAGCTTAAAGGTTGCCTTGATGGGTTTTGTAAACAGGGGACCCTCGCTATCACCGTTAAGTACAAGGTATCCGTCCCTCATGATATTCCTGCCCTTGACGGCGGAAACAACCGAACCCAGGTCCTCCGTTTCAATATTTAAGGGATATTGGCCATTTTCACCAGGCCCAAAACTCAAACTGAACTGGCCGGCTTCGAGCTTTTCAGTTGCCTCAGGATGGGCGTTGGCATCTGTATTGCCACCGGCAAAAGGGTTATGTCCCGATAACTTCACCTCCTGCCAGCCTCCGTTGTCCCGTCGGCCACTGAATTGAATGTTATCGAAATAGGTATCCTTGTTTACATAAACCTTATCGAGTTTTGATTCTCCAATTTCGAAGACAATTCCTGACGCTTTCAAACGACTGGCAAGGGCTTCTGACTGTACCGCCACCTTCTCTTCCTGTGGATCCAGCTTCTGATCACCTCGAGACAAAAAAGGCTCCAGGCTGGCCTCACCACCCTGCAGGGTGAACTTCAGGTTTTTGCTCTCGCCCCGCTCCAGCTTTAACCCTTTCAATTGGGCATAGGACAAAGAGAGATGTTCCAGGCTCACGCTCATCACTGGCCCTGCCATGTCAAATTGCACATCGCCACTGGTTTTTAGCTTGCCAAGCTCGATATTGATATCCTCGGCGTGCAGGTGATCCTTCTCTATTGACAAGCTAAAGTCGACGCTGCCACCTTCACCCGTGGCTTTGTGCCAGTGAATCTGCGGTATCTCCAACTCTGCGTTGTTGAAATCCGATTTAATCGTAGCCGTGATCAGCCCCCCGGGCGTGAGTTTTGCACTTGATTTCACGGCAACACTGCCTTGTACATACTCATTGACTTCGTATCCCAGGGCACTGATTTGAGTACCGGTGACATTCGGCGCATCGACCGTAAAATTGGCATGTCCCTTGTCGGACCCGCTCAGGAATGTGGTCCAGTCAAGCGTCAATGGAATGCCTGAAAATTTCAGCGGGCCGCGAAAACTCAATTTCGATCGATCCAGGCTGAAGTCAAGATCAGCTTCCTGCAGCTCATAGTCAAAAACTACTTTACCGAGCCGTCCATTGGTGATTCTGCCATTTGCCTGGTACTGGATGTCCCCGCCCCTCAAACCGGCCTTCAGCGGCAAGGCAATGCTGAAGTCGGAAAAGACCTGCCCTGCAAGATGATCGGATACCACACCCGTGTAAGTACTGAAGTTCAATTCAAGCGGCGGCGACTCCAGTACTGCAAACAAATCGTCCAACCGCCCGTTCAGTTGGGTATCGACCGAAATGGCGGCCTCTTGATCATTCAAACCACTGATGACAACCTTTCCAGGCTGGATACTGACACCATTGACTTGGCCCCTGGTAACATCCAGGTCAAACCCGCGCTGATCAAAGGTACCCGAGCCCGTCACACCGGTAGCCGGTGGCAATGCGCCAAAATACCCAACGGTGAGACCACTGTATGCTAACGTGCCTTTGAGTTCGCTTAGCTGAAACTTTGCCTCCGGCCCGGTTGGTACTTGCATGGCCAGGTCCAGTTTCGCATTGTCTACGGTGCCAGCCTTCATATTATCTATAAGCCAATTGCGTGCTCCGCTTGCAATCCCTTTTGGCCAGTAAAGGTCGAATTCATTGACTTTGAGCTCTTGCAATCCTGTTTCGAGTTTGAGGTCAACGGTTTCCTCGAGCACCTGGGCTGAACCACTCACATTGAGTTTCAATGGATTCGTTTCCTCACCGATTGATACATCAAGGCTGGAAACCTGCAGGGATTTACGATGCAGATCGGCGCTTAATTGTAAATCCAGCGAATTTATTTCAAGTGGTTGAGGGTAATAGTCCTGGTATGTAACCCGGCCAGGCCCACCATTAATTTTGGCCGTCAGGTTGTGAACCCTGTTCGGCAGTGTCATCTCCGCATCGACGGATCCGCCAAGATCCATTTCCAGGTCTCCCAACGCGGCCAGTCGAGGATCTGCGCGTGCAAGGCGCGCCGGATCTATCCCGGAGAATTCCAGGCGGGCACTGACATCATCACCCCGCACGGTCAAGGCAATATCCGTGAGGACATCCTTCAACACCTTTGGTGAACTAAAAGAAACCCCGAGGTCAACCTTAATGACACCATCGTGCCCCACCAATATCGATTCGACCGCGTGGGCGTCCCAATTCAGGCCGGTCTTTTGGTCGTCGAGTTCAAGGCTGCCTTTAATGTAAATTCTCTTGAGATAGCTGAGGGGTTCTTGATGATCTGCCTCTGACGCCAGGACCTTAAAGATGTGCAGAGCGGTTTCGGTAAAGTCCGTGGGCTTGTCGTCACTGTCCTCCCCTGGCCAGGATTCTGTCTTTTTAAATACCTGGAACGAACCGTCTTCCCGGCGAACTATTTTTACATCAACGTCTTGAAGCTCAACCGATGAAAGCGCAACGACACCACGCACCAGTGCGAACACACTGAGCGACACATTCACCTCGGGCGTGTTGAGCAAAGTACTGCCGGTGGACTCCACCAGTTCGACATTCAACGCCTTCAGATCAATTTGTTTCTCATTACGGTCCCAGAACAAGCCCAGACCTTCCAGCCTGATACCAAAACCGCCCGGCAGGTCCGAGGCAGCCTGCTCGATACCGGGGACAAACTGGTTTAACTGGATCGGGCTGGATGACAGGCGCCAAAACAAAAGCGAAAAGGAAATTAAAAGAACGACAAGCAGGCCTGTGACCGACCAAAACGTCAGTTTCCAAATTTTTCTAACGATGGGATACAAAAAACCGGGGACCTGTTACGTGGTTAAAACTATTCGAATCGATTGAATTCACTCTACTTCGGCTCGGCCCTTTTCTGCTCAATAGGTTCAATAGATAAGCAGAAACCATCCGGATCCAGACCTAAATCCATGAAACCGAGGATACGGTTTCTGAGATAAGCATGGAACGGGTTGTAACGTAAGCGAAGCTGGTCAGCTGCCGGCACCAGTAATACGCCCTTCTCACCACGCATCGACAGGTCGCCCAGGCTGATACCCGGACTGGCACCGGCCTCATCACCCCCGTACACGGGGTCCTCAGGCGGTATTGGCAGCGCGACGTGGGATAGAGAATAAACACCTTCAGGCCATTCAAGACCCGTATCACACCTTAAAACCATCGATGACCCCGACTCCCTGCTGAATGCAATAACCGAAGTATCTTCACTGTTGCTATTGCTCAGCAAAGTTAACAGGTAATTTGGATTATCGCTTTCTAGCATCTGATCGATCCAGGCTGAAGGGTTGCTTTTCAACAGGGGGTCGATCTCTGCATAACGGTTGATATCAAACAGCACCAACTCGTGAATGGCCTGGTTAGCCTGTCCCTGTTTGGGCGGAATCGCGGGTAAGCGTTCAAAGAGGTTATTTACCAGAGCAGGTGCCGTGACCGTGGAATCTACCACCGACTGAAAAGCCAGTATTGGAGGGAAACGATCCATGTTTCCTTCCTTCGTGTGCCTGGTGATCTGACGCTGAATTTCCTGGGTAATCTCGTAGGCCTGCTTACCGGCGTTCAATGCAAACGAACCGTATTTCCAGGGATCGTATTCA
>JAOUCZ010000379.1 GCA_029859505.1 Lysobacterales bacterium
AGACGATGAAATAGACCTCCAAGCGCTCAATTTCAGCCCATGTCATCGTACCGGACGCCACCGCGACAATCGCAAATACACCTATCGGCGTCATCCCGACAACAAACCGTGTTACCCGTCCAAGGGCCTCCAGAAACGTGCTCAGTGATCCGATCAACGCAGCTTTTTCTTTCATTCCGATCAACGCCACACCGACAGCCGAACTAAAAATAACAACCGCAGGAATTACGGTATTTGCCATCGAATGAAAGGGATTCTTCGGGATGTACAGATCAATCGGGTTAAACTGTGTAGCCGCCTCACTTGCCTGTGAGCTATAAAACGAAGCGTTTTCAAAAACGGGAAATGACATCGGCATCACTGTCACAACCAGCAGGGCAATACCCCAGAACACCAGCATCAACAAACCGCCGCGAATCGCCAGTTGACGCGCCAGCACGGAATCCAGCTGACCAAGACCTACGATAAGGGAGACGATGACATAGGGCAGAATGGTCATCTGCATTAGACCGATCCAGATATCGGCTATCAGATTCAAGCTCGCGGCTTCTTCCCCAAAAAACAGACCCGTCAGGACGCCCAATACCAAACCGGTGATGATGCGAAAAGTCAGACTGGTGTTTTTTAGATAGTCAATCATGCTTCACTCATTCCGGCTTCTTTTGTCATTAGTATATAACTCGGTATTATATCCATACTTTAGTCTGCCAGAACCTTTTAACGGGACATCGGTCAGAACCATGGATATTTTGGACCACCCGTGTAAAAGTAGTCGTTATGAGATCATTTAAATTTATGCTGTTAATAGTCTTGCTGATTCTCTGCGGGCAACTATTGGCAGCCGACACCACCCGGTTATTGAATGCATCTGGAGATTCTCAGCTGCAGCAGGCACTGGAATCGCTGGTCGATCAACAGAACTTAACATCCGCGATTAAGGCAAAGGAACTGGCAGTGGTACTTGTCATAGTCACTGACCCGGAGAAACCACGTCTTGCGGAACTCAATGGACGCAACATGGTTTACGCAGCCAGCCTGCCCAAGATTGCAATATTACTGGGGGCCGCTGTAGCCATCGATGAAGGCCGGTTAGAGATGGATGAAGAATTACGCACCGACCTGATTGATATGATCCGTTATTCCTGCAACGCCTGCGCAACGAAAGTGCTTGAAATGGTGGGGCGTGGAGAACTCATTGAAATCCTGCAATCCCCTGAATTCAATTTTTACGAGCAGGATGGTTCAGGCGGTCTTTGGGTTGGAAAGGATTATGGCCCGAGTGCGGCGTATCAGCGTGACCCATTGTCAAACTTATCCCACGGTGCAACAGCATTCCAGGCGGCGCGTTTCTATTACAAGCTGAACAATGAAACACTCGTCAGTCCCGAGCAATCCAGGATGATGCTGGAGGTGCTTTCCAAACCCGGCATTTCACATAAATTCGTCAAGGGTTTACAAGCTTACCCGGAACTTGAAATTCACAGAAAATCAGGCACATGGAAAACTTACCACGCGGATAGCGCCCTGGTCCGCACCGATGGCCTGGCTTATATAATTGTTGCGCTCGCGAATAACCCGAAAGGTACCTTGTGGCTTGAAGAACTCGCTGTCCCACTGCATAAACTGGCCGTTTCAACCAACACCACACTGAGTAAGGTGGGAAATTAATTTCCCACGCGTATCACCGGCCGGGTCCTGATGGTACGTTACAAGTAACCCACCCTACGGCGCTACGGCATTTTGCTGCTTGATTAGCTTGTGAATTTCAGTACCGAGAGTCTGGTGCTCAACCGCACCATTTTGCCGTAGCACATTGGAGATCACGATCACCATGTACTGCAGTTTAACGCCATCTATCTCCTGCTCTACTATAGCCACGGAATTCATATAATTGATGACGTTGCCGCGATAGGCACCGCATTTAAAACCTTCTTCCTTTTTGCACTTGTACCAGGAGCCTGATTTGAAATAAACAGCGGCATCCTTGAGTGCGGGGGAAGAAGCATAGCGGATACGCCTTTCGGTCATGTATAACAGCCTCTTTAACTGACGACTGCTCCATTCATCCACCAACACGCCCTCTTCCATCTTCAGCAAAAACTCCATCAGGCTACGTGCGGTAGCGTAACTGTTTCCGCCGCCATTGACGTTTGCCTTGCCCTGGCGGGTAAAGAAACTACCCTGGCGGATCTGATCCAGAGACAGTCCGTTACGGGTCACCGGTTCCCAGAAAGTTTTCTGGAAGAGCCTTGTTAACTCACCGCCTGGTGTAGTTGAAAAGAACGTTTCGATCTGTTCTTCCGAGACGGGATACTCTTTTCCAAAGTGTTTGAGCAGCATGGCATCACGCATCACCATCGCCGCAGCGGAATTTGAACTGACGGAAAGCATCCAGTCGAGGTACTCCCATAAAGAACCCTGGTCGCCGTCCTGAATCGGGCGACGGATGAGTTCCCTTGTTTCCACGTCGAATATCCGGATGGTGTGATGATCACTATGTGAAAAATCATCCGCCGTCATTATCGTGTCACGAAGTACG
>JAOUCZ010000149.1 GCA_029859505.1 Lysobacterales bacterium
AAATCGCGGCATGTGCCTGCAGTTGCGACGAACTGGCGGCCACTGACGTGGCAAGTGAGGATTTCAAGGCGCGTATCGCGGCAGGGGAAGAACCCTCGATGGCCGAGCTCTCAGGATTCATGCGTTGCGCCAACACCTGCCAGCGTGAATACATGATCTGCCGAATGGAGCAGGCTGACGCCGAAAAGAAAGCGGAACAGGAGAAACGTGACCAACAGAAGGGCACCCCAGATTCCTGCGATTGCAGTTGCCAACAAATGACGGCAAACAACGAACGGGCCAAGGAACTTGAAAAATTGTTCGCGGCAGGCGGTAATGTGCCCCTTGAGGACATCATGAGCCTGACCCGTTGTGCAGAAGTCTGCCAGAAACAGCATATGGCCTGCATTATGGAAAAAAAATGAAGTTAGGGGTCAGAGTCAAGTGCCAGGTTAAACTGAATCATTATGGCGAATTACTCTGACTGCCAACAGCGCGTACCAGACAATGTGTTAACCATGTGCCAAGAAAGCACCTTGAAAATAATGGTGGCCAGAGGTGGAATCGAACCACCGACACGCGGATTTTCAATCCGCTGCTCTACCGACTGAGCTATCTGGCCACTACTTCTAACATCTCTCTGGAATCAGAGAGCGCGGTATTAAACCGTTTAGACGGGTTCAAGTCAAGAATAATGCGTCTAATTGTTGTCTTTGGGTACAAAACCTTCGGGAATTTCTGATCCTTCGCCGAAAAAGAACTTTTCCATCTCACCTTCGAGGAACTTCCTGTGCTCCGGTTCTATCGGGCTCAGCCGGTGCTCATTGATCAGAATCGTCTGGTGAGCCAACCAGCTTTGCCAGGCTTGCATAGAAATATTATCAAAGATTTTCTGACCCAGTTCACCCGGGTATGTTTGGAACGCCAGGCCCGGCAGTTCCTCATTCAGCAACATGCATTTGACTATACGTTCACTCATGTTTCACTATTCTCCAAGTGTGTTTCCAGCAGTTGTCTGACTGGTTTGGGCAGTCCGAGAGCCTGCCATTCATGCTGGCCGAACCAGCGTTGATCTCCGCTACATTCTACGCCTCTTGTTAAAACTTCTATATGGGCTATTAGCGGTTGTATGGTCATTTTAATGTGTGTCAGCTGATGCTCAAGTTCAGGTAGTTTTCTAAGGCTGTCCGTAGCCAGGCCCAGACGCTGTTGTACCGGCTGGACGTCATCATCCGCTGGCAACGACCATAAACCACCCCAAATGCCAGCCGGTGGCCGTCGTTCGAGCAGGACGTTTCCTTCACTATCAGTGAGAATCAGCATTTGGAAAGATTTTTTGGAGATTTTCAGTTTTGGGCGCCGAGCTGGAAACAAATCAACGGTCCCGCTTTTGAAGGCCTTACAACTTTGCCTGACAGGACATTGGGTGCAGACAGGTTTTGTTCTGGTACACAAGGTTGCGCCGAGATCCATAATGGCCTGGGTGTAATCTGCTCCCCGTTCCTTCGGCAACAGCTTCTCGGCTGTAGTCCAGAGTTGTTGATGAACCTGGGCTTTTCCGGGCCAGCCGTCGACGGCCAGGTACCGTGCAAGCACGCGTTTTACATTGCCATCAAGAATTACGGCCGGCTGGTTATGTGCCTGTGAATAAATGGCATTCGCCGTGCTTTCACCTATCCCAGGCAGGGCTAAAAGCTCCTTCGGGGTTTGCGGCAGTTTAGCAGTATGATCCTTCTTGCAGATGATCGCGGTCTTTAGCAGGTTGCGGGCCCGTGCGTAGTATCCCAGTCCTGACCAGAGCGCCAACACTTCATCTGTAGATGCCGCCGACAGGCTTTCAATATCAGGGAACCGGCTGATAAACCGGTCGAAGTATGGAATAACAGTTTTGACTTGGGTCTGTTGCAACATGATTTCTGAGACCCAGACACGGTAGGCCGTACGGGGGTGCTGCCACGGCAAATCCTTGCGGCCGTGTACATCCCACCAGTCAAGCAGCTTTTCTGAAAATGTCACTAGTCCAGTGGCAGAATGGCATTGATGAAAGTACCTGCGTCAAACGGCCTCAGGTCCTTTGCCGCCTCGCCGACACCGATGTACCGAATCGGGATAGACAATTCACTGGCAATGGCAAACAACATACCGCCACGGGCAGTGCCGTCCAGCTTGGTGATGGTAATTCCGCTGATATTAACCGCTTCATTGAAATGGCGAGCCTGGTTAAGTGCATTGGTACCGGTGCCGGCATCGACGACCAGCATGACCTCATGCGGCGCGTTCTCATCAACTCGGCTGATCACACGACGGATTTTCTTCAGCTCTTCCATCAGGTTGGACTGGGTATGAAGGCGCCCCGCGGTATCCGCGATTAAAATATCGACCTCACGCGCCTTGGCAGATTCCAGGGCATCAAAAATAACCGCAGCAGAGTCAGCCCCGGTTCCCTGGGCTATCACCGGCACATCATTTCGTGCTCCCCATGATTTGAGTTGTTCAACGGCAGCAGCGCGGAATGTATCTCCTGCGGCCAGCATCACCGACAGTCCTTCTTCCTTAAAGCGTTGAGCCAATTTTCCAATGGTGGTGGTTTTACCGGCACCATTGATGCCAACCATGAGAATCACAAAAGGTTTATGACTGGTATCAACGGCCAGGAATTGTTCACAGGGCTCAATCAGTTCATATAGCTCCGCCTGAACCGCAGGGAGAAGCGCGCCGGGTTCCTTGATCGAACCATTGTTGATAGCGGTACGCAAATTTTCCATGATAGCGAGACTGGCTTTAACACCAACATCAGCAGTCAGCAGTGCAGTCTCGAGTTCTTCTAGCAAGTCTTCGTTGATATCAGTGTGTCCGCTAACTAATGTTTTCAGCCGCTTTCCAATTGTATTACGGGAGTCTCCGAGCAGTTTTTCCAGCGGGTCTACACCTGATTGCTCCACAGGGCGAAGCTGAACATCCTGCAACTCACCGGGTTTTTTAGATTTCTTTTTGAATATTCGAAACATGAGATTAGGATTAACCCCTGACAGTAAAAGAGATATGCTAGCAGTTTGACTGATTAAAAACAGATAAACAGAGGCTCCATACATATGAGCAAATCTGGAAAAAACAATAGCGTCAGGATAATTGGCGGTGATTGGCGTGGTCGGCGTCTGCCGGTTGCCGACGTGCCAGGCCTGCGTCCCAGTGGGGACCGAAGCCGTGAAACCCTTTTCAACTGGTTACAGCCCTGGATTCCTGCAGCAGATTGTGCGGATCTGTTCGCCGGAACCGGTGCGCTTGGTTTCGAGGCAGCATCGCGAGGTGCTGCGTCCGTACTAATGATTGAGAAACACCCCCGTGCGCAAGATGCCTTAAGCCAGAGCATTGAACAACTCCAGGCCGAGCAGGTGAACTTGCATCGCGGCGGTGCGATGTCGATGATTGAAGAGTTTAAGCCCGAAAGCTTCGATATTGTATTTGTAGACCCGCCTTTTGACTCCAACCTGGCCAGCCTGGTGCTGGAAAGACTGGATAAAACCGGATGTGTACGCCGTGGAGGATTTGTATACGTAGAATCACCCGCTCAACAGGCAATATCTCCTCCCCAGGACTGGAGAGTGTGGCGCGATCAACAGCTTGGTGATGTTCGAATGCAGCTTTTTCGCAGACAATTGCCTGATGACGAAAGAAATCTCCCGGATGACGGGTCTGATTAGTGAAGACAGGCAACCCCCCCCGCCTGTTTTCAGTCCCTGCATTAAGGCCGGCATAACTGCCGGCCTCTTTTTGTCCTCACTTTTGTTTAACCCCGCACCGTAACAGGGTTAGAATAGCTGTCCTTTAAGGTTTGGCAGGAATAACAGTTGAATAAGTCTCCCAGCATAGCGGTATACCCGGGCACCTTTGATCCGATAACCCATGGTCATACCGACCTGGTAACCCGGGCAGCGCGGGTGTTTGAACACGTGATAGTGGCCATTGCTGAGAGTCCTCACAAAACTCCGTTTTTCAGCCTCAAAAGACGTATCGAATTAGCCGAGAGCCAGATCGGACACTTGAAAAATATTTCGATCGTTGGTTTCAGTAACCTGTTGGTTGATTTTGTTCTGGAAAACGATGCCAGTGTCATTGTTCGTGGATTGCGGGCCGTTTCAGATTTTGAATATGAATTCCAGTTGGCGAGTATGAATCGAAACCTCTGTGATTCCGTTGAGACAATGTTCCTGACACCGGATGAGAAATACGGTTTCATTTCCTCCACTCTGGTTCGTGAAGTGGCACGGCTCAATGGCGATGTTACCCAGTTCGTTGGCCGGGAAATTGCGCAGGCGCTCGAACAACAATTTAAAACTGTGGGTTCCTGACCTTGGCGCTGACGATCACGGCAGAGTGCATCAACTGTGATGTCTGCGAGCCCGAATGTCCTAACGAGGCCATTTACCAGGGTGTCGAAATTTACGAGATCAACCCCTTGCTATGCACCGAATGCGTGGGTCATTTCGACACACCGCAGTGCGTGGAAGTATGTCCTGTCGAGTGTATTCCGAAAGATCCCAGTCACGTGGAAACAGAGGAACAATTGTTGGACAAGTATCACAAGTTAATTCGCGGAGCGGAAATTTGAAAAAACTTATCCTGATCCTGTTTGCTTCTGCACTTTTGTGTGAAGGGATTCAGGCGGCCAGTTTTGAGCCCGTGTGGGGCAGGGATGGCATGCTGGTAACTTCCGTTGGTCCCGCAGCCTGGGCCGGACAACAGGTATTGGAAAATGGTGGCAATGCGGTCGATGCAGCCATTGCAACGGCATTTGCAGCGGGTGTTGCTCACCCCTTCAGCTCCGGGCTGGGTGGCGGTATGTTTGCCGTTGTACACGACGCAAGTGACGGTTCTAATACGACTCTCGATGCCAGGGAAACTGCTCCTGCAGCCGCTACGGCAGAATTTTATGTGAAAAACCCGGACAGTATCAGGAGTGGTGCGAGGTCAGTGGCCGTGCCAGGGCTTGTACAAGGCGCGTGGGCCCTGCATCAGAAATACGGCTCCATGCCATGGAAGGACCTGTTAGAACCCGCAATAAAGATGGCCAGTGAAGGTTACAGGGTCGAAATATGGCACCACAACGTGGTCAAGCGTGTTGCAGAGCGGTTGAAGGAGAATCCCGAGACGCAAAGGACACAGACCGTGGATGGCATGGCGCCCCCTCTGGGCTGGAATCACGTACAGGAAGACCTGGCCGAAACACTGCGGTGGATTCAGAAAAAGGGAGAGAAGGCATTGGCGGTAGGTCCGATTGCGGAAAAAATTGCCAAGGCAACCGACAACGCGGTCACGGAACTGGATCTTGCACGTTATAAAGTGAAGTGGCGCGAACCCATTCGCGGCTCATACCGAGACTACGAAATCATCAGTATGCCGCCCCCGAGCTCAGGTGGTGTGCTGCTGGTGCAAATGCTAAATATCCTAAGCCGGCACGATCTGGGTTCCATGAATCACGGTTCCAGCGAGTATGTTCACCTGCTTGCCAGCACCATGAAAATGGCATTTGAGGATCGCGCAGAGAATTTTGGCGATTCCGATTTTTACGATGTACCTGTAGAGCGCCTGATCTCCATGAAATATGCGGATCAACAGGCCGCCAGGTTCAATCCTAATGGCCAGGTAAAAGCGCGGGCTGACCATCCGCAGGTTCCGGATGATGACGGTACAACCCATATTTCGGTTATCGACAAAAATGGTAATGCCATTGCAATAACCCAGACCATCAACACCCTTTTTGGGTCGAAAATTACCGTGCCGGGTACCGGTATCGTGCTGAATAACGAGATGGATGATTTTTCGATCGGCCCGGAGTTGGCCAATGCATGGGGTGCTACGGGCTCCATGGCGAATGCAGTTGCCCCTGGTAAACGACCGTTATCATCAATGACACCCACGATAGTTTTGCGCGATGGCAGCCCGGTCATGGTCATCGGTTCGCCCATGGGTACGCTGATTATCACAACTGTTCTGCAGACGCTGATCAATGTGATTGACTTTGAATTTGATGCCCAGCGTGCGGTAAATGCGGCACGGTTTCATCACCAGTGGAAGCCGGACCGCCTGACGATTGAACCGGAGTTTCCTATCGAAGTCAGGGAGCGCCTGCAAGCCTTGGGTTATGAATTGCGGGAATTCTCAATAATCGGTGCGGCCGAGTTGGCAGTGTTTGATCCTGAAGCCTGTATGTTTTGGGGTGGGGCCGATGGTCGCAGGGATAGCAAGGCAGCTCCGGTGAATATATCAAAGGTGGCCAGGCCATCCGAAACTGTACAGTGCATTGGAACCCGAAGAAATACCGCCGAAGCAGTTCCTGATTAATGCGCACATCTGTATAAAGGGTTACCCACCCAGTTGTAGGGTGCGTAGTTTTTTTACGCACCAAGCCATTAAAGCTAAAACCGGTGCGTGATGGTTTCGCACCCAACGGAGTTAATTAATGAACAAAATCTTACTGGTGTTGATAACACTACTGGTTGCCCTGCCATCCGCATGGGCAGAGATTGCACCCCAGGAAATTGATCAGGCTGCTGCCGCAGTTCAGCCGCAGGTGGTTGAATGGCGTCGCTGGTTTCATCAAAACCCTGAGCTGAGTAACCGTGAGTTTAATACCTCAGCAAAAATCGCAGAGATTCTGCGTGGTATGGGTCTGGAGCCCAAAACCGGTATTGCACACACCGGATTGGTTGCAGTTATCGAAGGGGGCCTGCCCGGTCCACTGGTCGCTATTCGTACTGACATAGATGGTCTGCCCGTGGTCGAGCAGACCGGTCTGCCATTCGCCTCGACTGCCCGCAGCGAGTACAACGGTCAGGATGTGGGTGTGATGCACGCCTGTGGTCATGACGCTCATATGGCGATGGTGCTGGGTGCCGCCAAAATCCTGAATGATAATAAAGCCAATCTTCCGGGTTCGGTGATGTTGATTTTCCAACCGGCCGAGGAAGGCGCGCCTGCAGGTGAAGACGGTGGTGCTTCCATGATGCTTGATGAGGGTATATTCGATGAGCGGATGCCGGAGGCTGTTTTTGGAATTCACGTAGGCATCAGTGTTCCGGGTGGACAGTTTGCTGTTAAGCCCGGTCCGATGATGGCGGCGGCAGATATCTTCAAGATTACTGTCAAGGGCAAACAAACTCACGGTGCCCGGCCCTGGGATGGTGTTGATCCGATAGTCGTGTCATCGCAGATCGTACTTGGGTTACAAACCATTGCCAGCCGGCAGGTTGATGTAACAAAGGCCCCTTCTATCATCAGTGTTGGTCGGATAACCGGTGGTGTCCGCAACAATGTCATCCCTGACAAGGTTGAGATGGAGGGCACCATACGCAGTTTCGATCCTGATATGAGAGAGTATATTCATAGCGCAATAGAAAGAACCGCAACGCTGATTGCAGAAAGCGGAGGAGCGGAAGTTGAAGTCGATATCAGGAAAGGCCCACCGCCCTTATTGAATAACGCTGACCTGACTTCACAAATGATGCCTGCTCTTGAGCGAGCTTCCGGTCATCCACCGCTTTCCCTTCAGCCTCAAACCGTGGCCGAGGATTTTGCCGAGTACGGAAGGGTCACACCGGCTTTATTCGTATTTCTTGGAAACTGGCCTGAGGACATGGATCCCTCCACCCAGCCGACCAATCATTCACCTTTTTTCAATATGCATGAACCCTACATGGAAAATGGTGTTAAAGCCTTCGGCCACATGGTTGTAGATTTTCTGAATTCGCAGGAGGCGGCTGAACAATAGCCACTATGAGTGGACTGCTGGATTTACCTGTTTTCCCACCACAGCATCCAGACGATTAATCCGGGTATGATCACACCGGCTAAGCTAATCCATTGTGGTACGACCCAATCACTTATTGTCATGCTGATGCCAAAAGCCAGCCTCATCAAGTGAGCGACTGCGACAATAGTGAATACAATAACCGCCAGCTTTGATCCGGTTTTCACTGTTTTCGTAAGTCCATGATCTTCATTGGTTTGAAGGTACAGCATCAAAAGCCACCACAACTCGTGCCTCATCGCCTTTGAAAGGCAAAGTCTCATGCCAGAAATACGAAGGAAACAACGCAAGAATCCCTTCGGCTGGTTCAATCATTCGTTCTGCTTCAAGGTTCCGGGGTGTTGCTGTACCAGGCCGGCCAAAGGCGATATTACCATCGGTTACAGATCGTCCGGTCGCTTGCAGTGAACCCGGCAGGCTCACGTAATATGCACTGCTGTACCAACCCCTGGGGTGCACGTGTGGACGGTGATATCCACCTTCCTCGACCCATATTGACCATGCGGTTGGCAGGGTCATGGCTTGCCCCTGTCCCACGCTGACCGGGTGGCTCTTATCAATGTTTTCATAGAAAGAGGATTTAAACTCACGTGTCAAGGTTGTGTGAATTGCCTGTTTGAGTGCGACGATGACCGGGTTTGGGTTGTTCAGCAGATTGCCTGGCGTCTGTGTGCCCCCGACCACCGACTGCGACAAAGGCTGCGACCGCATCACATGCAACTCCTCCACTGTTTCACGGAGTGCTTCATTAAACGAACCCAGGT
>JAOUCZ010000150.1 GCA_029859505.1 Lysobacterales bacterium
CAGTTTGAGTGGTGACAGGGACGGCTGGACTTCGGCTTCGTCGCTGGGCATTAACCTGCCCGAAACGGTTCAAATCCAGACAGGTGAAACGGACTTTACAACGGCCTCTGATGAGAACGGTAATTTCTACACCTTCCGCTACGGTGTCAGTTGGGAGTTACCTCAGGGACAGATGCTGCCGGTTACCGTCACCATTTTTGTCGATCCACAGGAACTGCAGCCGGAGTTTCATGCATTCCGTAGCGGTTTGTGGCAAAGCCTGGCCCTGGCAGGCCTGATCCTGGTGTTGGCGCAGGTCATATTGCTGGCGCTCGGATTGCGGCCGCTGCGACGCATCTCCGAAGATATTTCAGGTATTGAATCGGGCAAACTGGAACGCCTGGAAGGGAGTTTCCCCAAGGAGCTGGAACCCTTACAACGCAACGTCAACCATCTTCTGGATACCGAGCAGGCCAACCAGAGCCGTTACCGCAACGCACTCGATTCGCTGGCGCATAGTATTAAAACACCCTTGTCAGTCATCCGCTCCAGTTTGCCGTCAGACGAGTCTCCAAAGACTGTTGCGATGGAGAACGCGGTTGCGGATATGCAGCACCTGATTGCCACCCGCTTACAACGGGCCGCCACGTCTGCACGTAGTTCAAATGCCCCTGCGGTGGATGTAAAAACCCAGGTTGAGCGGCTGGTCGCATCATTGAAACGGGTTTATTCTCAGGATTTGATAAACATTGATGTCATGATCGAGCGTGACCTGGCTTTTTACGGTGAGCAACGTGATTTTCTGGAGTTGGCGGGTAATCTGCTCGACAATGCCTGTAAGTATGGCAACGGGCAGGTAAAAATATCTGCACATAAGATGGATGCGAAAGACTCCCGTGTCGGTATCCGTTTGCAGGTCGATGACAATGGTCCGGGCATCGCGGGTTATGAACGGGAAGAGTTATTACAGCGTGGCGTGCGGGGTGACGAGCGAGTTGAAGGCCATGGCCTGGGTTTGGCCATCGCGTTGGAAATTGTAAGCGCCTATCATGGTGAGATAACAATTAACCAGAGCGAATTGGGCGGGGCCCGTCTGAACGTTACACTCAAGACGCTTTAAAAGGAGATTTCATGTTACAACTGCTCGAAATCATGCAACGCCTGCGTGATCCGGAAAACGGTTGCCCCTGGGATATCAAGCAGGATTTTTCCACCATTTCCCCATATACCATTGAAGAAGCCTACGAGGTGGCCGATGCCATCGCGCGGGACAACATGGCAGATTTGAAGGACGAGTTGGGCGACCTGTTATTCCAGGTGGTCTTTCATGCGCAAATGGCCGAAGAGCAGGGTAGTTTTGATTTTGGCGACGTGCATCAATCCATCTGTGACAAGATGCAACGCCGTCACCCGCATGTTTTTGCAGATGTCGAAATCAGCGATGCAGAACATCAATCAAAAGTCTGGGAAGACTATAAAACCCAGGAGAGAAAGGAAAAGGGTGAGCACAGCCTGATGGATGGCATTCCTGCCGGTATGGCTGAGTTACAACGTTCGGTCAAAATTCAAAAACGTGCCCGCAAGGCAGGTTTTGACTGGCCAACGGTGGAACCTGTAATGGATAAGTTTGACGAGGAGCTTCTGGAAATGCGCACTGCCATGGCTTCCGGTGACCGTGATGCGATGGAAGATGAACTCGGCGACCTGCTTTTTGTTGCCACCAACCTGGCGCGTAAGCTGGGTTTGGATCCGGGTACTGCGTTGCGGCGCAGTAACGCCAAGTTTGAACAACGGTTCAGGGAAATGGAGAACGTAGCAGGTGGTCACAATGCCCTCGAGACAATGGGGCTCGCTGCGCAGGAAAACCTGTGGCAGGAAGTTAAAAGAAACGCAGAGCAGAAAGAAGGCGAACAGGGTTTAATTAAAACAGATGAACAATCATGAATGAATGGCTGACACAACTGGATATCAACAGCGTGGTCATCGGCTTGTTGGCCGGTTTGATCGTGGCCCTGGTGATAGCGATAAGCGTGGCAAAAATCGCCAGGCGAAAAGGGGCAGAAGCGGAAGCTGAGCGCTTAATACCAATCAACGAGTCGCTTGAGGCCGGATTAGAAGCCCGCGAGGTCGAATTATCCGAAATCCAGCGCACACTGGCCATCACAGAAACACGGCTTGAAGAGCAGCAACAGCACTACAGGGCAGAAAAAGCTTCACTTGAAGAGGCTGAAAAGCGACTGACGGAATCTTTTGAACGACTTGCCGGCAAAGTTTTCGATGAGCGTTCCAGCCAGTTCACCCAATTGAGCGAAAAACAGTTAAGCGGTCTGTTAAAACCACTGAGCAAAGATCTCGAGACCTTCCGTTCAACGGTGGATAAGAACAGCCGTGAAGATATCCGCCAGCACGCGGCCTTACAGGAAAAACTCAAACAGATGGAAGGGCTGAACGAGCGCCTTCATATAGAGGCGAAAAACCTGACAAAAGCCCTAACCTCCGATGTCAAAGCCCAGGGAAACTGGGGCGAGCAGCAGCTCGAACGTCTGATGGAACTGGCCGGCCTCGTCAAAGGCGAGCATTACTACACGCAATACTCAACAGTGGGTAATCACGGCGAACGCTTGCAACCGGATTTCGTTCTGAAACTACCTGAGAACCGCTGTATCATCCTCGATTCAAAGGTTTCTCTTACCGCCTGGACACGTTACCAGTCAGAAGAAGATGAGGCGCGGCGTGATGCCTTGCTGGCCGAACACGTGGGCTCAATCAAGGCCCATATCGCGGGTTTGGGCAAGAAGAACTACCCTGATGTCGAAGAGCTAAACGCGCTGGATTTTGTGCTGATGTTTGTGCCGATCGAATCGGCATTAATTGTCGCGTTGCAGCGTGATCCGGGTTTGCCTGAGTACGCATTACAACAACGCGTAGCCCTGCTGTCACCGGCAAACTTTCTTGCTACGGTGCGCACGGTTGCTTCCGTTTGGCAGGTACACAAGCAAAACACCAATGCCCAGGATATCGCCCGTCGTGCCGGCTTGCTTTATGACAAGTTTGTCGGTTTCACCGAGAATCTGAAGACGGTTGGAATGCGTTTGGACCAGGCAAGAAAGTCATATGATGACGCCTACAACCAGTTAACAACCGGCGCCGGTAACCTGGTAGGCCAAACCGACAAGCTCAGCAAGCTGGGTGCCCGTCACGCCAAGCAACTGGAAGCCGGCCTGGTAGAAAAAGCCATTGAAGACACAGAGGAAGACGACAGCCATCTACGTCTGATAAAAGACCCGTAGAGTGCGTTACTTGTAACGCACCGATTGGCAAGAAGTTGTGCAAATCTGACACAATCGCGCCGCACATACCCAGGGCACCCTCTCGACCAGTTCCTGGTCTCACCTTGTCCTGAACATGAAACGCGTTTACCCACCCTACGAAACGTACCATCCATAGAATTCCACACTTGATGAATGATATTATCCCACGATCAATGTATCGGTCTTAACGGCGTGCAGGGTTATTCGGGGTTTAATCAGATGATCTTTAAAAAAGTCAGTATCGGCCTGGTTTTCTGCCTGTTGTTCGCCTGGCAGCCAGTGCTTGCCCAGGATTCGGATCTACAGGCCACCGTACAAAAAATGCAAGACCTGCTGGAGCAGCAACAAAAGCAACTGGATGAACAAAACAGGGAACTGGCTGCCCAGCGTCTGCTGATCAAACAACTCATGGGTAACACCGAGACCAAGAAGCCAACTACAGGCACACCCAAAGTGGTTTACCCGGACACGGAAGCAACCTTGGTTCAGGATGCTGAAGCCGACACCCCCATTCCCACTGAAGACCAGAGTGGACAGCAGAAAGCTGTGCTGGCGTTGGCGACACAACAGGGAATCGGCCCGCAAACAGAAGAGCAGAAAGAACAGGACCAGGAAGCGATTGCCAAAAAGACTTTCTATGATCCGTCCAACACAATATACGATAAAGACTTCCCCGGTGCCTGGTACCTGCCCGGTACAACGGCCGCAATGAAAATCGGCGGCTACGTTAACCTGTCACTGGTTCACAGTTATAGTCCAATGCTGATTCCCGACCGGTTCATTGTCGGCAGTATTCCACCGGATGGCCAAAACGTCAACGGCGCAGTCGAGGGCACGGCGGTTTCTGCTCAACAAACCCGGGTCAACCTGGAATATCGGGAGCAAACCAAAACGGGTGAAATTCGCGCCTTCGTCGAGGGTGACTTCCAGGGTGACGGCGAGAGCTTACGTTTGCGTCACGCTTTTGGTCAGTATCGCTCCATATTGGCCGGCAAAACGTGGACCACGTTTATGGACATTGATTCCCTCCCCGAAGAAGTGGATGTGGAAGGGATCAACGGTCAGGTCCTGTTGCGTCACTCCCAGGTCCGCTGGTTTCCACAGTTCGGTAAAAATTACAAATTGAAAATAGCACTCGAAGACCCGGCAACTGACATTTATGAGGGACAGGGTCAAAGAGGACGCTTCGATCTTGTTGCAAGTTTGAATCGTATGCCGTTGGGTCCACTGGGTCGCTGGAACTATCGCGTGGGTTTCATTCTCAGAGACTTGGGGGCGATCGAGGATTTAAATGACGAGTTTGCGCCAACGATAAGCACCACGGGTTGGGGCATTACTACCAGTGGGCGTCAGCCCGTGACCGGCTGGGGTGAAGATGATTATATCCTCTGGCAGCTGACCTACGGTGAAGGCATCGGGCATTACATCAATGACCTGAGCTCTGTTGGTGGCGGAGATGCGGTATTTGATCCTGCTGGCAAGTTGCGTGCGCTGCCAGTATTTTCAGGGTACGCGTCCTATATGCACCGTTGGCCTATGACGTGGAGATTCCTGAAAAACTGGCCGGGGGTTATGCGGTCCAGCTTTACATTCAGCTGGGTAAATATCAACAATTTCGATTTTCAGGAAGATACTTCTTACGACAGAACCCTGCGTGCTTCGATGAACCTGATGTATAACCCAACGCAAAATATACAGGGTGGGCTTGAGTTTCTTTGGGGTAAGCGTACTAACAAAGACGGAAGCAGTGGCTCGGCTACTCAATTGCAGTTTGCCATGCGCTATATATTTTAGCGAAACCAGTTTCGTGATCACTTTCCCGCAATGGGATCAGAAATATTTGATTGCCCGATCAAGTTAATGTTTGGATATAAGTGATAGCATTAAGAGCATTAGGGTGCTGGTAGCCACTACGATGGATTTCTCACTTTCCACCAAGGCCAAAGAAGCGATCAAGACCGGCTTGGCGATAATGCTGGTTTATAGCATCGCTTTAAGCCTTGGCTGGTTGAGCCCCTCTTGGGCGTCGGGCACACGCCCGGCTATGAAGAGTTCGGGATCACCACCAGGGAGGGTATTCTAGCCCAGCAAATGGCGGGACATTACGGGCGCCTGGTCGGCATGCACGGGCGATTTTCCAGTCAGCAGCCACCCGCCAGCGGCTTATTGGGTACAGCAGAGCAACTCGCGGCGGTCGCGGCCTGATCGTCCAGCATATGACGGCGCAGTGTCTTGCATTGACGGCGGATTGCCTGCTACGGGTATTCCTTATGTCTTGGTCAACGGCACCGTCGTGGTCAAGGACTCCAAGGTGCTGAAGGGCGTATTCCCCGGCAAGCCCATCCGGTTGCCGGTGCAGCAATAGAATTTGATTACGGACCCCTGCTTGGATTGTCTTTGTTAACAGTCAATGCATGGGCTGGGAGAATGACAACCGGACGTCGATAGTCGCGCCGAGCGTAAACGCGTTTACGATATTTTCAACCAGGATGCTTTCATCGCATGGCTTTTACAGGAAAGAAATGGCACCGGGGGGATTGTGCCCTTTGCGCACAGTTGATCCGGCTGAACTATAATTCGGGTCATGCTCACGATCTGGGAAATTCTGGTTTATGCCTTGCTGGTGCTGGTACCGTTACTGGTCTGGCTTGCGGTGATAGCGCGGGCCGTGTTGCGGCCCCACCGTGAACCGGCATCACGGGTTGCATGGGTAGCGGTGATCGCGGCATTGCCGGGCCTGGGAATGCTGTTCTACCTGCTTCTGGGGGAGACAAGTATCGGGCGTAAGCGTGTTGCCCGAACCGGTGAAGTACTGGATAGTCTACCGTCGGCCGGGTCATTTTCCACTGATTGTGATCCACAACATCAGCCATCGATTCCAGCAAGATACGCACCTTTATTCCGGCTCGGAGAGTCGGTCAATGGCTTTCGTCCGGTAGGTGGTAACACGGCAGAATTGATGACGGATTCCAACTCGGGTATCGATTCGATGGTGGCCGACATGGATGCGGCGGTTGACCATATCCACCTGATTTTTTATATCTGGCTCGCGGATAACAACGGTTTGAAAGTAGTCGAGGCACTCAAGCGTGCGGCGGGGCGTGGTGTAGCTTGCAGGGCCATGGCCGATGGGCTGGGGTCGCGCGCCATGATCCGCTCCGGGCACTGGAAGGAAATGCGGGAAGCAGGTGTAAAGGTCGCTATTGCCTTGCCCATCGGGAATCCTTTGTTTCGCGCCTTCCATGGCCGGATAGACCTGCGTAACCACCGCAAGATCGTGGTCATTGATGACCGGGTTACCTATTGCGGCAGCCAGAATTGCGCAGACCCCGAATTCCGGGTGAAACCGAAATTTGCACCCTGGGTGGATATCCTGGTTCGATTTGAAGGCCCCATTGCCCGCCAGAACCAGTACATATTTATCGGTGACTGGATGGCTGACATTGATGAGGATCTTCGTTTTATGCTGGAAACGCCGATCGTCTGTGGCGGAAAGGGGTTTCCTGCCCAGGTGATCGCAACCGGACCCACCATACGTAACTCGGCCATGCCCGAGACTTTCGAAACCCTGATGCACTCCGCCAGGAGAAGACTCCTGATCACGACACCATACTACGTGCCGAACGAGTCGATGCAGGGGGCATTATGTGCCGCAGCACGCCGGGGGGTTGATACAACCATTATTTTCCCGGCTCGCAACGATGCCTGGCAGGTTGCGGGGGCGAGTCACAGTTACTACCTGGAACTGGTAAAAGCAGGTGTCAATATTCACGAGTACGTCGGGGGTTTGTTACACAGCAAAACCATGACCGTTGATGACAACATCAGCCTGATCGGATCGGCCAATATGGACCGGCGCAGCTTTGATCTGAACTATGAAAATAACATCCTGTTCTGTGATGCGGAGCTCTCTGCAACCATCCGGGGGCGGCAGGAACAGTACCTGGAATCATCAAACCCGGTTAGCCTGGATGATATTGAAGCCTGGCCTATTCATCGCCGTTTCTGGAATAACCTGTTGGGTATGCTTGGCCCTGTACTCTGAGCTTTAAAGCCGCAGTTTAACTCGTTGCTTCACTATCTCTGGAGGGCTTGTCAAAACCTGTACGACAACGGTTATACTATTGAAATAGTGCACTCAGAATGCTGCATATCTTCATATACGCTTAAGGAAAAAGAAATGAATGACTCAAAAAAACTGGATGAATTGAAATCAAAGCTTGAAGCGGAACTGGCCGGTTGGCAAACAAAAATCGATGAGGCCAGGGTTCAGTTGGAGTTGGGCAGCAAGGATGTCGAGGACAAGATTCGGCCCTATATTAGCCAACTTGAAGATGAAATGGACCGGGCAAAGGATAAGTGGGCGCAACTGGAAGCAGCTTCGGAACATTCATGGGCGGATATAAAATCAGGTCTGGACCTGTCAATGGATGCCATGAAAGAGGCATTTTCGAGCGCTAAGAAGCATTTTAACAGCTAAGGCTGATTACCATAGTTCTGACCGGTGCGTTACGAGTAACGCACCATACGTTTGGATGACGTGCAAAATTCATACAATTGGGCATAAGGAGGCTTGCTTGTCATGTGTCGTTTTATTGCATACCTTGGTAAACCCATCATGGCAGATGAGTTGCTGTTGAAGCCTGCAAATTCGCTGGTGCACCAAAGCTATAGTGCTGGCGAAATGCCTGAAATACTTAACGGTGATGGTTTTGGGATTGGCTGGTACGTGCAGTCCATTAGTGAACGCCCGGGGCTTTTTCGTGCGATCACACCTGCCTGGAGCAATAGAAACCTTCACCACAACGCACCGTTAATCCGCACGGACTGTCTTTTTGCACATATCCGGGCAGCAACCGAGGGGTCAATTACCGAGGACAATACGCATCCGTTCAGTTTTGGGCGGTTTCTGATGATGCACAATGGCAGTATTCCGCAGTTTCAACGCATCAGGCGAAATCTACTTGCCTTGCTTGACGATGATGTTTTCCATTGGATCAAAGGACAAACAGATTCGGAACATGTATTTGCCCTGATGATGCAGCATATCAGGGAAATGCGGGGTTCCGGACCCCGTTTGACAGAAAGTCAGATCCAGCAGTGTTTTCAGAAGACGTTTGATGTGGTCCAGCAGTTAAAAGTGGATGCGGGAACGGGTGATGAGGTTTCGAATTTCAACCTGATGGTAACCAATGGCCGCAGGATATTCGGCACGCGTTACAGTTCAAACCCTGATAAGGAAACCCGC
>JAOUCZ010000152.1 GCA_029859505.1 Lysobacterales bacterium
CTGGACCCTGTCCTGGCAGGGTACCGGAAACGCGAACGAACACTTTCCCAATGCAAGCTCCATATTTGATGGCATCCGGGAAGCAGTTGAAGCCAGCGGCGGCAGTGCCGTGCTCAGTGAAAACGGTGAATGGGCAGAAAAGCCGGATGTCGCCGTCGTGGTATTTGGTGAAGATCCATATGCCGAAGGTGAAGGCGACCAGGCAAGTGTCGATTATGCCCCCGACGACGGTCTGACCCTACTGAAGAAATTCAAACAGGCAGGTATTCGAACGGTGAGCATTTTTATCTCCGGACGGCCCCTCTGGATAAATCCCGAAATGAACCAGTCCGATGCATTTGTAGTAGCCTGGTTGCCCGGTTCTGAAGGTGCCGGTGTGGCCGATGTGCTTGTCGCCGATGAAAAAGGACAGCCCCGGTATGACTTCACCGGGAAGCTCTCATTCTCCTGGCCGGCAACTGCCGGACAGGTTGAGGTCAATGTCGGTGATAGCGATTACAACCCGCAATTTGTCTACGCTTATGGCCTGAGCTATGCAGACAAGGTCTCGATACCGCTACTCTCTGAAGACCCCGAATTCTCCGATATTGAAATAGATAACAGCGTTGAACTCATCGCCCGGGGTAAAACAACCGGCAACTGGCGTATGCATTTACGCGATGCCCACGGGGACACCAATGTTACTAACGTTCGCGGCGTAAGCCCTGCGGGGCAGCTTGAGATTGTACCTGCTGACAATAAGATTCAGGAAGACACTTTCATTGCAAGCTGGAATGGGTCGGCCGGCCTGGTCATTGAAGGTGAACCGGCAGATTTCCAGACGCAGGTCAATGAAGACCAGGTACTGGAGATTTTATACAAGGTCATAGCGGCGGACGTGGGCAAGGCGAGCCTGGCTATGGGTCAGGCCGCGATAGATGTGACCGGACAGTTGAACGCGAAATCATCGACGGGTTGGCAAACCGCACGCATCCCGCTTTCCTGCTTTGTTGAACAGGGGGCGCAAATGTCATCAATGGACGAGCCCCTGGTCATTGCGGCTGAAGGATCATTAAAACTGCAAATTACCTCGGTAAAGCTGACGACATATAGCGGAACGGCCGACTGCGATTGGTAAGAGTTGCCCCTTTCCCGGGGGCCTGAGTGAATACCGCACCAGTGCTGCTACCAGCGGCTTTTACATAACTACGACCCCAAAGCCTTCAGGATAGTAGCGCCCGCCTCGGTATCACCGGCATTGCGACGGAACACGTCAAAAAGTTCACGGCCCATGTCGTTTGTACTGTCCTCACTACCCGGACCCGGCTGCGGGCGCTGCTTCAGAACGGCATCTGGGACATCAACCTCGACGATACCCGCCGTGGCATCAATCAGTACCATGTCGCCATCCTGTACTTTTCCAATCAGACCATCATTTGACGTATCTGGTGTGAGGTGAATTGCCGAAAGAATCTCACCCGAAGCACCGGATAAGCGTCCATCCGTTAACAGGGCCACATGCAATCCACTATTTTGCAAAACACGCATAAAGGGCATCAGTTGGTGCAACTCAGGCATTCCGTTGGATGCGGGGCCCTGGTGGGTCAATACCACTACCATATCGCTTGTGAACTCTCCCCGGTTAAACGCATCCGCAAAAGCCTGCTGTGAATCGAAAACCCGCGCTGGTGCCTGAATCCGGTGATATTTTTCCTTCACAGCAGATGTCTTGATCACGGCACGGCCAAGATTGCCCTGAACCAGCCGCAGCCCTCCTTCCGGACTAAATGGATCACTGGCGGGTCTTAGAATATCGGTATCCAGTGATTTTGATGCCACAGGTTTCCAGCTGATGGTGTCATTCTCCAGTACCGGTTCGCTGCAATAGTTTGCAAGGCCCGGGCCCATGATGGTTTGCACATCATCATTAAGGAGACCGGCTTCGAGCAGGGTGGTCATGGTAAAACCAAGCCCACCGGCCGCGTGATAGTGATTGACATCGGCATGACCGTTCGGATAAATGCGGGTCAACAAAGGTACAACGTGGGACAGCTCGGAAAAATCATCCCAATTAATGCGGATACCTGCAGCGGCGGCGATCGCGACAAGGTGGATGGTGTGATTGGTAGACCCCCCGGTTGCCAACAAGCCGACAATGGCATTAACAATAGATTTTTCATCGACGATGTGACCGATAGGTGTATAGCTATCTCCGGATGGCAGAAGACTAAGCACCTGTCGAACCGCTTCGCTGGTCAGGGCATCACGCATGGCCGTACCCGGGTTTACAAATGACCCGCCCGGTAACTGTAAACCCATAAACTCCATCAGCATCTGGTTACTGTTGGCGGTACCGTAGAAAGTGCAGGTTCCTGCCGAGTGATAGGCAGCGGACTCGGCTTTCAATAACTCATCGCGACCCACATGACCACTGGCGTACTCATCACGAATCCTGGCCTTTTCCTTGTTGGGTAATCCTGATTCCATTGGGCCCGCTGGGGCGAAAATAGTCGGCAGGTGTCCGAAGCTGAGTGAGCCGATCAGCAAACCCGGCACGATCTTGTCGCACACACCCAGGCAGATGCTGGCGTCAAACATGTCATGTGACAAAGCGATGGCGGTCGACTGCGCGATGACATCCCGGCTGAATAGGGACAACTCCATACCCGGCTGGCCCTGGGTCACACCATCACACATCGCCGGAACACCGCCGGCAAACTGTGCCACTGCACCCGCCTCGTGCGCAGCCCTGCGAATCGCGTCGGGAAAAGCTTCAAATGGCTGATGTGCACTGAGCATGTCGTTGTAGGAGGAAATGATGGCAACATTCGCCGTCGGACCGCTGACCAGTGATTGTTTGTCGTCCGCTGAACAGGCGGCAATACCATGCGCCAGGTTACTGCAGGAGAAAGAATGACGCGAAGGCCCAGAGGAAGCTGCATCGCCTATCCTTTCCAGGTAGGACTGACGTGGTTTCTCGCTGCGCTGGCGAATCCGGTCTGTAACTTGTTTAAGAATGGGGTTCATCGGATGGATTCTCGCTATGGGATCAAGGCGCCCAGATTACCGTTAATGGATGACGACAGTGATGCAATAGTGCCTCTACCGGATAAGCACTGCCTCCAGCATAGGCTGTCTCAAAAACTGTGCGTTTGGCCTCTCCAAATATCAAGAGGACAGTGTGATCAGCATTGAGCAGTGCTGACAGTGTAAGGCTGATACGCAGGTAAGGGCTTCCGGCTGTTTGCACCATCACGCAAGCCGGCTTACCGTCAGGGTCAAGCGCTTCTTGTAAGCCATTGAAGTCCGGAAACAGGGAAGCGAAGTGGCCGTCTTCTCCCATCCCCAGCAGTGAGGCGCTGAAGGGTTGTGTCACACCTGATAAGCCCTGTTCTATTAACGGCGGTGCCTGCCCGGCATCAACGTCCGCGCGGAAATACGACAGTACATTGCCTTCTTCAGCCCTGCCCCGTAACAAGCGTTCCCTGATCAGATGCTCATTACTGTCCGGGTTGTCGGCCGTTACCCAGCGCTCATCACTGGGCAAGACCGTGACCCTTGACCAGTCAAGCTGTTCAGTAGACAACAAATCAAAACAGGGGCCGGGTGTGGTTCCGCCACTCACCACCAATGATGCCCGTGCATCGACAGTCCGGGTCAATGCGTTCCTGATCAGGTTGGCGAGTAACTCAGCGGCGGCAGCGGAAGCATCCGCCCTGCCCTCAAAAGAGCGGAATTCGATAACATCATGCATGGCTTCAGTCCGGGAACCAGGAACGATCGTCACGATCCAGCAACAGTGATGATGCTGTTGGACCCCAGGTACCTGCCACGTAATCCTCGACAGGCTGAGCAGACTCTTCCCATCCTGCAATGATTCCATCAATCCAGCGCCAGGCAAATTCCACCTCATCACGGTGCATGAACAAAGCGGGATTGCCCCGGATGACTTCAATCAGTAAGCGCTCGTACGCATCCGGGTAACGCACACCGCTGGCGTCCGCGAAACTCAGGTCAAGCGAAACCGGTCTCAATGAAAAACTGCCCGGCCCCGGATCCTTCAGCATCAGGCCGAGTTTCACACCCTCATCGGGCTGTAGTCGAATACTGAGCCGGTTTGCATTACGGGTGTCACAAAGCTCAGGGAAAATTGAGAAAGGAACCTCCTTGAACTGGATGACAATCTCTGAATATTTCTGCTTTAATCTCTTACCACTACGCAGAAAAAACGGCACATTGGCCCAGCGCCAGTTGTCGATATGCAGCTTGAGCGCAACAAAGGTTTCCGTATTACTCTCCTTTCCGCCCAGTTCATCCAGGTACCCGTCAACGACCGTCCCGTCAATGGCCCCGGCCTGGTACTGCGCACGTACGGTATGCCGTTTAACTTCACCTGCACCTATTGGTTTCAGGGCATGAAGCACCTTGATTTTTTCATTACGCACCGCATCATGATCACGGTTGGTCGGTGGTTCCATGGCGGTCAGGCAGAGTAATTGCATCATGTGGTTTTGAACCATATCCCGCAGTGTGCCGATCTGGTCGTAAAACTCAACACGACCACCCACACCCAGGTCTTCAGCAACGGTAATTTGCACATGGTCAATGTTGCTGCGATTCCAGATTGGCTCGAAAAGGGAGTTGGCAAAACGTAGTGCCAGCAGATTCTGAACGGTTTCCTTACCCAGGTAGTGATCGATTCTATAGATGCTGTCTTCCGCAAAACACTCCCCTACCCGGTCATTGATCTCGCAGGCTGAGGCGTAATCATTCCCCACCGGTTTTTCCAGAACGATTCTTACTTCTTCATTGATTAAATTGTTCTGCTTGAGACCGGTCGCAATGGCACCAAACAACTTGGGCGCCGTGGCGAGATAGAAAACGCGTATACGGTCTTCATGTCTTTCCAGTACATCGCTTAAATCATCCCAGTTGGCAGGATCCAGCGCATCGGCCTTGATATAATGCAAACGTTCTGAAAATGACTGCCAGAACTCTTCGGAATACTCAGACTCCGGCAGCTTGGCCCTCAGCGAGCCGCCCACCAAATCGAGAAACTCATCATGAGACACTGGTCTGCGACCCACCGAAATAATCCGGCAACCGGCAGGTAACTGGCCATCAAGATCACGGTGATAAAGGGCCGGCATCAGCTTGCGCAAGGTAAGGTCGCCTGCGCCACCGAAGATGACCAAGTCAAAAATACCTACGGGAATAAATTTCGCCATTATTCTAGCCTAGTTGATTTATGTGACAGGAAGGTTACAAATTAGGCCACAACGCGGGCAACAATGAAATAGCACAATTGAACAAGTATTCTTTCGGTTGTCACTATAGAGTTTAAAAATGTTGACTATAATCTGAAGGGATTCCTGACCCGGAAGCGTTTCCACTTTATGATCTGATTTTCCGGTACCCTGTTTTAAAAAATTATTGTCTAGTAAGCGGAGAACGGTATGAAGAAGGATTTTGACACAGTCACCGAGTCGTCAAACATCGATTCACAACGGCGGGATTTATTAAAGGCTGCCGGTGTCGGCGTGCTGGCCGCAACATTCAGCAATGTGGCAATTGCCGGCTCACACAAGACGGCAGAAAAAGATTTTAAAACAATTCGCTGGGGTATTGTAGGCACCGGTGGTATTGCAAACTCCATGGCACCGATGATCTTAAAAGCATCCAATGCAGAGTTGGTTGCCGTCTCCAGCAGGAAGATGGAATCCGCGAAGAAATTTGCTGGTAAACACAAGGTCTCAAAAGCGTTCGACTCCTGGGCCGACATGTTTTCATGGGATGGTGTTGACGCGATTTATGTCGCCACACCAACCAGTGTCAGAGAAGAAATCTGCGTGGCTGCGGCCAACAAGGGCAAACACGTTTTAGGTGAAAAACCATTTGCCAACCTGGCCTCTTTACAAAGAATTACGACTGCCTGCAAGCAGAACGGAGTCGGTTTCATGGACGGTACACACTTCGTGCATAGCCCCAGAACCAAACAGATAAAATCAAGCACGGCAGAAATGATCGGCTGGCCATGGTCAATAGCCTCGGCCTTTCAATTCGGGCTGACTGATAAAAGCAATATACGTATGAACCCGAAACTCGAACCTTACGGTGCGATCGGTGATGCAGGCTGGTACAACATGCGTGCGGCCGTGGAATATACAACTCCAGGTATTGAGATCAAATCGGTCGATGCCTATCTTCGCCGCGATAGCGAGACCAACGCCGTTGTCTCTGCCAGCGGGATCATCGTTTTTGATGATGGTTCTACGACCACATGGAATTGCGGTTTCGAATCCGGTGCGGGAATCATTGATCTGCGAATTTCAGGCGCCAAAGGTGTTATCAAGCTGGATGATTTCCTGTCGAATCGCCCTTCGGATCAACCTGCCGACTTCGAATATCGCCAGGGCTGGGGAGATACACAATTCATCGAGGTACCCTTCGATAAACCTGAAGCAGCACTCATGTTTGAAGATTTCTCGGCCATGGTCGGAGACGCCGACTTATTGGCAGCAAGTATCCAAGCGAGTGAACGAACCCAACAATGGCTTGATGCCATTTGGAACAGTGCGCTGAGTAACGAGAGCAATGCTAATAGCTAGTGGAGCACCGGGTGCTGCGATTCGTTTCCTTGTAACTCCCCACCCAGTTAAGTATGATTCGGCTCCTCTAACACTTATAAATCACGTATGTGTTTAATTACATTAAACAAAATGGAATGTCCATTGTCTGCGGACAAACAAGAGGAATTATTTTGAAAATGAGTTTTATAAAGTTAGTTGTTATGTGTACTACGCTAGTGCTCGCCAATATGGCCTTTGGTCAGGCGCCACCAGTACAAAAAGTTTCCAGTGAAGAGGATATCAAGGCTGCCCTGTTTGGAGGTGTATCCGGCGACAGGTGGAAGGAAGGTCTTCTTTATGAAGGTATCAATCCTATGCCCTGGATGAAAAGTGCTTCCAACTGGTTTCCTCGCACGGAGGATGTCCAGCCTAACGAGATGCGTATTACCTTTATGGGTAGCGCACCGTTTATCCGTCCAGGACAAATGAACACGTCTATCCTGGTGGAATTGGGGAACGGGAAAAAACTGATTTTTGATATTGGTGAAGGCTCTCCTGCCAACTATATAGCTGCTGGTCATGCACTCAACGAGCTCAAAGACGTTTTTATTACCCATTTGCATGTCGATCACTTCGGCGGGCTGCCTTATTTGTGGATGTTTGGTACCTGGTCCGGCGGCTGGCATGATAATTTGAGAGTCTACGGACCCTCAGGCAGAACCTCTGCATACGGCACCGCCAAGATGGTTGAGGGTATGAAAATGATGACCGGTTGGCATCAGGATGCCTTCAGTGTGTTTCCAGTAGGAAAGGGCTGGGACATCGAAGTGAATGAGTTCGATTTTCGGGATAATGGTGGCCTTGTTTATGATCAGGATGGTGTGAAAGTCATTCACTGGCAGCGCTCCCATGCAAAAGATGGCGCGTCCGGCTATCGGCTTGACTGGAACGGTTTGTGTTTTGTCTGGACAGGCGACGGCCGACCGAGCAAGCTGGATGAAAAATATGCCAAGGGTTGTGACGTTTACGTGACAGAAATGCAACCCGAACTGGTTGAGATCAGCTCCGGTGTTCAAGGTGTTCCTCCGTTTCTTGGGCGTTATACTATCGATACACACCACACCCCGGGGTATGCTGCCGGTTACCTGGCAAACCTTGTCCAACCGCGTCTGTTTATGACCACGCATATGCCCTTTGATCCCTATATCAACGAAGAACAGGTTGCCGAGGTGCGTGAGCACTGGAAAGGCCCGTTTCATTTTGGTGCGCCGGATGGAATCGTGGTTAACGTAACCAAGGATTCAATATGGGTACGCGAAGGCATCTTGCCTGACTACCCCAATAGCCGTGCTCCCCAGTTTGATTTCAGCAACGGACAACTGGTTGTTCCTCACCCTCCAACCAGCCGCGAGGAAATCCAGGAACCCTTTGTTCGTGAACAACAAATCGATCCCAAACTGTACTATCCGAAAGGCTACTATCCTGAGTTGTTAGAGGACTGGCCTGTTGACAGTGACCTGGTTGTGCCTCTGGAGGGCTTGCCTGATTCACTTAAGGACGGTATGGGTGCTCAATGGCGTTTGAATAAAAAGAACAATAAGATTCTTGAAGAGCAAGCTAAAGGCCAGTAAGCGAACGCTGTTCTACAGATAAACTGATCTACTAAAGCAAGAATGGCCGCAACTGCAAAGTTGCGGCCTTTTTGCATATGTTGATACGGCTTCGCGAGAAGTAGCAATGATCCCAATGTCGAACCACGTTCAATTGCAACACTGCGGTGAATTGTTGGTAACCTGTACTCATGACAAATATCGAACATGGTGATTTGACTCTGGCTCAATTGGGCTGGCGTCCTTTTTTTCAGCAGCAACTGGTCCTGGAGCAGTGGGAATACCCGGTGGTGCGTGTGATTGCACAGTATCGCAATCGTCTTGACCTT
>JAOUCZ010000380.1 GCA_029859505.1 Lysobacterales bacterium
CTCCGAAAAGATTTTTTCGCAGGTCTATCACCGTGTCAGAACCCAATTGCCGGCTCAGCTTTCCCGCGTAATCGGGGTGTGTTTGCAGTAGTGCCTGAATGACATCAATGCGCTGCCAATCTTCGCCCAACTGTTGTGTCAATTGCTGGGCTGTTTCACTGAACTCCGGCCAGGAGGCTGGAATCTCCGGTGAGGTAATTGTGGTGATGTGCTCGAGGCCTTCTTTTAGTTCATCCAGGCCGTGACCACTAATACTGCTAACCGGATAGACCGGAATACCCCCGAGTGCGCTTTGCAGAGCCTGGGTGTCAATGCTGATCCCGTTTGCCTTGGCGGCATCAATCATCGTCAATGCGATCATCGTTGGGAGTTGTAACTCCAGCAATTGTTCAAGCAGATAAAGACCTTGATAAATATGTGTGGCATCAATCACCACGAGTAACCCGGATGGTCTTTCGGTGCCGGGTACACGGCCGAGTGTTACATCAACAGCGATGCGTTCGTCGGTAGAAGTGCCATCAAGACTGTAAATACCAGGCAGATCGATCAGGTTGAAGGCACTATGAGTCAACTCCACGGTACCCTGGTGTTTCTCAACCGTGACACCCGGAAAGTTTCCGGTTGTTTGACGAAGACCCGTTAAACGGTTGAAGAGGGTGCTCTTACCCGCATTAGGGTTGCCGATGAGTGCTACGGAAGCCTTTGCCTTGTGCCTGATGCCGATACCGCTTAAAGGTATTTTGACCTCAGTTTTTTCTGTCACAGTATTTCCTTCAATGTGATGATCGAGGCTTCTGTCGCATGGTGCATGGACATTAGATTGAAGGGTCTGGAACTATCCGAGAGACCTTAAAATGACGGGCTTGTTCCTTACGCAGGGATACGGAACTGCCAAAGAATCCGACCTCCAGGGGGTCACCGCCGATTGCGATGTTTTCCATTTTAACGGTGATGTCTTCAACCATACCCAATATCATTAACTTAATAACGCCAGGATCCCGGGTGTCAATTTGTTCAAGTTTGGCGCTATCGCCTGGAGCAAGATCTGCAAGTGTCATGTTTGTCCTTAAAAACGCAAATGAGAGTGATTCGCATTAACAGGTGTATTGTAAAGCATCTTTATGTGCGAGATACATAATCCAGATCAATTAAATGTGAATCATTTCGAATTAAAAGTACTGAGGCAACAGGAATAACGCCAAATTATTGTCTGGCGTGCGTCATCAAGCAGGAATTAACAGAGGTTTCTTTCCCAATTGCCCGACTTAATAACACCACAACAGGCATTGGCCCGGAAATGATAGAGCCAGTGATTAACGGATGGCGCATCAATGATGGCGATATCTGCATCATATCCTGGTAGTAGTGAACCAATACGTTGTTCGGCTGAGATGGCCCGGGCTGCCACTGTGGTAACACCCATGAGGACCTCCTGAGGTGTCATCTTTTGGTTCAAACATGCCAGGGTCATTGCCAGCGGAAGGTGATAACTGGGGGCAGAACCCGGGTTGAAGTCTGTCGCAACTGCGACCCGCACACCAGCACTCAACATGTCACGCGCCGGTATGTAGCGTTCACCCAGGTAAAGCGAAGCCAATGGCAGACTTACCGCCACCGTACCGGCCAACGCCAGTGCTTCAATTCCCTCGGGGTCAGCATATTCCAGATGCTCAGCCGATACGGCACCCAGGTCTGCCGCCAATTGCGCACCACCACCACTACTGAGTTGATCGGCGTGTACCTTTACACCCAGTCCGGACGCTTTGGCAGTATTCAGTATTTTCCGGGCTTCCTCTATATTGAAGGCGCCTTCCTCCACGAACGCGTCACAAAACTTTGCGAGTTGTTGTTCACCAATAGCCGGTATCAGAATATCGCAGAGTAAACGGATATAGGCCTCACGGTCGTGTTGATACTCATCCGGTATCATGTGCGCACCCAGAAAGGTGGGTATGAGTTCCACAGCTTGCAGGTCATTTAGTTGACGGTAAACCTGTAGCTGTTTCAACTCAGCGGTTTGCTCCAGACCATAGCCCGATTTGCATTCAAGTGTCGTGACACCCAGATCGAGGATGCCTTCCAGTGAGCACAATGCCTTCTCCATTAGTTGTTCTGCAGAGTTTGCGCGGGTGGCTGCGACGGTACTTCTTATCCCCCCACCAGCAGCGGCGATATCCTGATAGCTGTGGCCCTGTAAACGCATTTCGAACTCATCACCACGCCAACCTCCAAAACACAGGTGGGTATGGCAATCGATCAGGCCGGGTACAACCAGTCGCTGACGACAATCTATCGATTCATGACTGGTATAGCGTTCGGGCAAGGCTAGTTCGCTACCCACCCATGCAATCCGCGCATCTTCAATCACCAATGCTGCGGCGCCAATCAACCCGGCGTCCTGTTGTGCTGCATCAGCAGAGCAGATGGCAAGTTGACCAATATTGCGTAGGACGAACACTATTTCAGAGGACCTAATTCGCTTTCAACCACTCTCAGC
>JAOUCZ010000153.1 GCA_029859505.1 Lysobacterales bacterium
GCAATCTGGTTCAGTGTACTGACCAGGTCCTTTTTACGGGCGGTTGTGATTACATCATCGTTGCCTTTTTTTAATGACTTGCCCAGTTTTTTCAATTGCCTGGCCAGTTTTCTATCGGCTGAGCCAGCCTCAAGTTGGTCAACCCGGACAAGCAGCGCAGTCAGTTTGTCTGAATATGATGCCGAAATTGCATCGCTTCGTTTGATCTGGTCAAGATAGGCACGCGCCACCACGGTTTCGGCGGGCCAGGTGACCTGGAATTGCTGTTGAGGGTTAAATGCGTGACCCTGGTCAGCTAGTCCTGCAGCGGCCAATTCGTTGTCGGTGAGATATTCACTTGGGCTGAGCGTGAATACATCCAGGCCCCGGACGATTTCTGTACCGTAAATGTAGCCGTTATACCAGTAAGCCGACCAGAAACCGCCGGTGATCAGATCTTTTTCATCGACGGGCCCGCGGTCGAAGAAGGCAATCTCAACCGGGTTGGCCGAGTCGGTAAAGTCGATAACGGAAATGCCGCCCTGGTACCAGGCCTGGACAAAAATATCTCTGCCGGGCACCGGCACAATGGAACCGTTGTGGGCGACACAGTTCTCCTGCTCAATCTGCGGTGCGGGCATTTTGAAGAAACTGCGAAATACGAGTTTTCCATCAACAATGTCATAGAATGCATTGGCACCCCAGGTCAGTGGGTCATGAGACCGGCATCGTGGCCGCGTGCCGCCACCCCACTCATCTGTAAACAACACTTTGGTACCATCATTGTTGAATGTCGCGGAATGCCAATAGGCAAAGCCCTTGTCCGTTACCACATCAATTCGAGCCGGGTTGCTGGGGTCCGAGATATCAAAAAGGATGCCGTTTCCTGAGCAGGCGCCTGCAGCGATATTACTCTCCAGAAAAACCGTGATGTCATGACATTCATCGGTACTCCTGGTTTCCTGTGTCTCATCACCGTGATCACCACCTCTCCAAAGTCCGGCCATGGCGCCGGTTTCCGGATCTGCAAATACGGCAGGGCTATCGATAATTTTGGCGCTGCCCGGGTCATCAACCGGTATTTCGATGACATCAATCCGGAACAGGGCCGTTCTGTCATCACCCGGTAACTCATCAAAACATCCCGGCATCTCTTCCTCTTCACGAATCGTTGAAGTTCCGGAGTTGTAAACGATAATTTTACCGTTCTCATCCGGACCGGTAACCACAGAATGCGTGTGAGAACCGCGGCAGGTTTGTACCGCCCCCACCTGGACCGGTCTGGTCAGGTCACTGATATTGAAAATGCGAATACCTCTGAAACGCTCAGCGCTGACATCTTCAGTGACACCCCCAAGCCCGCAATCCAGTCTGCCACGTGTCTCCTGGGCTGACATAATGAGCAGGTCACCGACGATAGACACATCACCCTGACCACCCGGGCAAACAACCGAAGATATCAAATCCGGTTCACCATCATCACCGAGTCGATAAATATTGAAGCCATGATAACTACCGGCAACCAGCACATCATCACGGAATGCCATGTCGGTGTTGGAAAAACTCAACATGGGAAAGCGTCCGTCATCACCCTCACCAAAACCCTCGTCCTCTTCTTCGGGTTCATCACCGTCTTTGGCTACTTTCTTATCAGACGCTTCGGCCTCATCTTCTTCGTCGGGCAGTGGTGTGCTGGGCCGCTCCATTGGGTTTTCAGGATCAATAAAGCCCGGCGGTTTAGTCAAGGTAGCAACGAGGTTCATATTCCAGATCGCTTGCTCAGCATCATATAAACCTGGCTTGAGGCCGGCACGCGGGTCATCTGACAAGCTGATCAGTAAGACATTCATACGTTCAATTTCGGCGGTCTGGTCGTTGGTGATGTCAGAAGTGAAATCGAATAACACAGGGTCATAGGCGGCGCCGGGTTGTTCGAGCAGTTCTTCGACCATTTTCACGGCACCATCGTGGTGGCGCATCATTAATTCGAGATACATGCGATCAAACTCAATACCCGAAAGCGAGGCCAGTTCAGCCATTTGCTCAGGCGATGCCATGCCGGCCATGGTATGGGTAGTATGCATGTGATCGTGATTGGTCGGATCGGGCGCAACCTGTCCACGTTCCGTCAGCCAGCTTTGCATGAAGTCTATTTCATCGCTCTGGGATGCACTGATTCTCCCGGCCAGGTCAACAACCTCCGGACGATTGGTGCGATCCGCCACCAGCACTGACATCTCCATCGCCTGGTGATGGTGTGGAATCATGTCCGCCATGAACCTGATGTCAGCAGGTGAAAAAGCTGTCGATGCAATTTCAGTGGCCTCTTCAGCCGTCAAGGTACGCGCTTCTTCGCCAGGCGCACCCGGATGCACGATTGGAGCCTGGGCCTGGCCACTTAAAGGCCAGATGAGGAAAAAAACAACGTGCAGGGCAATGCGGCGGGCATTGGTGAAAAGAGGTTTGGTTGCAATCAAGATATGGCTCCTAAGGGGATCCGGGTAAAAAAGTCCGGAGGCCATGGTAACTCAATAATGAACGGGGTAAACAATATGGCCCTTTTTCCCCGTATTCGTCGTTTCGCTTTACTTTTTCATCTGTTCCGGTTTATACAATAGTTTTTGTGAGTAATCTGGTGGAATCAACAAGAACTGCATCAGCCTCTGGCCAACCCGTACCACTTAGTGGCGGCCCGGCAGAATTGCTTGAGCGATACGGGCTGCCCCACAAGGATCAATTCTCGGGGTAGCCGGACGATCCAGAACCGTGGCACGCATAAAGCACTGAAAATGCTTCTATAATTGATATGTGTTAAAAAATACCGCAGATTAGACACAAGTCAATTCATCCAGGGAGTTATTTGACAGTTTGAAACTAATGAGGAAGCCTGCATCAATCATTGGATTCGCGGCCGGTATTGTCTGCGGTCTTGCGGTATATCATGTGGCACTGAAAATCGGTGACTTTACGGTGCTCAGCCCTCAGGATTTGGAGCAAAGGAATAACACCCTGGCGGAACTGGAAGAGGAAAACCACGAACTTTCCGAGGAGTTGTTTCGCCCCCGCGGTCCCTCGTACGAAGTGCTCGATGAAGGTGAACTACCCTACGATGGTAATGATGACGCGACCAGTGAAGTGGCGACTGCCCGCGCTGCTGCGGTCAACGAAAAGAAATTCCTGATGGTGACTTTTGGTGCCAACTGGTGCCGGGATTGCCGTAACCTGCACCGGATACTGCACACCGAGGAACTGGAAGACTACACCACCGACCTGTTCGCATTTGTGAATGTCGACGTGGGCAAATTCAATCAGAACAAACACGTTGCGGAAGATCTGGGTATCAGTTTGTCCAAAGGAATACCAGTCGCAGTTTTCTTTGATCCACAGGGTCAGGTCATCGGGACCACCAATGAAGGGGAGTTGGAACCCGCGAGACGATACTCCTCAAAACAGATTCTCAAATTTGTGCGGGATATCGCAGAACGCTCACAGATTTCGGCGCCGGATACTGTAGATTGAGTCCCTGATTTGTTGCTGTGAATTGCTTTCCGGGAAAGTAATTTTTTTGCGTCACCTTGGCTAATACTTCACAAGTCCCTGAAAAAATTCCAGATTGTGCTACGCTTATTAAGAGTACGTTCTAGTAATCTGTAAACACATGCTTGCATTGACCGGGGAGGGAGTAAGGCAATGAGTAACAAAAAAGTCTTAGCAACAGTAACAATTTGTTTATTTGCGATACTGGTCAGTAATACTTATGCATGTGGCGAAAGTTTGTTCAGAGTGGGTAAGGGTGTCAGTTTCCGTGAGTACTCAGCACCGCTGCCCGGCAGCATTCTCGTGGTTGCGAACACGGAAGCCGAAATGGCAATGGTCGATAGACTCGCTGCCGCCGGTCACGATATTCATGTCGTCTCTGATCCATCGGAAATTGGAGCAGAACTTCAGAATCATGATGTTGATATCGTCCTGGCTTATTACAGCCAGAGAGAATTTGTGGAAGCACAGATGTCTGGTTCGGCCTCCGCAACTTTTATCCCTATCGCCAAAGACGGCACGCAGGAAGTTTCGCAGGCGGATGCCTCATATCAGCAATCACTGACCAACGAAGACAGCGTGCTGAATTACCTCAAAACGATTCACAAGACGCTGAAAACACAATCCTGATTCGAATTATCAGGGAGTCCCGGTTAGTTTGACGAAGCTGTCAACTGTAAGACCCACAAGCGGTATGGCTTGGCCTGAGCCGCTGGAACTACAGACAATCATGATCAGGCACACGGAGTTATCGACATGAATATCGACCACAACTGTGCCATCTGGCCGCAAAAGTCCATTTCATTCATCCTGGTTGTGCTTGCACTGCTTGCCTGTTCGTTTTCTGTCATTAGTGAAGTGGCTGCATCAGGTGCTGATACCGGCTCACGGGCCGGTCACGACTTCGACTTGAGTTATGGTGCTGAAAGGGAATCACGGGCCGGTCACGGTTGGTGGGGCTTAAGTTATCAGTACGTTAGCGTAGATGGCTTCGAAAGCAGCGTTGGCAAACTTCCAACTGGCACAGTTGATTCACATTCGTTGTATTTTGAGATCGAGTACTACCTTAATGACAAGATTTCTCTTAGAGGTGGAATTCCGTATTTTGCAAAAAAGCATGAGGGGGCGGATATACATAATCCGCTGAATCTGGAACCGCCCAGACCGTACATAGAGAACGTCGATGATGGCACCTGGAATACGGGTTTCGAGGACCTTTATCTGGGCATTCGTTACCTGGCGAAGGATGGCCCATTCGTCATTGAACCGTTCGCGTCTTTCGGTGTGCCGAGCAACCAATACCCGTTTTTTGGGGCCGCGGCGGTAGGACAGCGTCTTTGGAAATTTGAGCTTGGAACCGCATTCTCCTGGTTTCCGGGTTTGTCCAACGCCTATTATCGGGCGGACGTTGCCTACGTTTTTGTCGAAAAAACGCTGGGAGTCAATGTCAATCACTGGAGGTTAAATGCGGAAGTCGGGTATCGGTTTACTCCCAGGCTCACCGGCCGTTTATTCATGCTTCTGAAAGACGGGAAGGGCCTTTCCGTGCCGGAAGATTTTGTCGAGGACGGTGTTTTTGTCATGACCGACGAAAGGTGGTATCAGCACGACCGCCTGATCAAACATAATTTCTTGAACGCCGGCATCGGTCTGGATTGGGCGATCAATAAGAAATATCTCCTGTCAACCAACGTCATGATTCAACCCTGGGCCGAGCAGGTCCATGCAATGGAATACGCGCTGACGGTGGGAGTGTCGCGATCATTCTGAGCCCTTGTTGCTTACTCTGTTGCGCGAAAGCGTGCCAGTGTTTCCGGCAGGCGTTGCCGCAGGTCCTGCTTTCGTTTCTCTATGGAAGAAACGACTGACTGGTAGCGCGGCTCTTCGGCGAATTTCTGGAAACAGGCCGCGTCCTTCAGTAGCGGGTACCAGGGCATTCCCTGGGTGTCGAGCATCCGTTCAAGCACATCAAGCGACTTTTCGTCCTCTCCTAAAATTGATTGCAAACAGGCCTCATGAAGGTGTGGCCACCAGCCATTTTCGCCACCGGTTGATGATATTGCCTGAAAAAAACTCCGCAGCCATGTCGCCAGTTCATAAGCACGGTCGTGTTGGCCGGAGGCATTCAATGCATCGGCCAGTGTCACCGATGCTTCTATTGCGTTCGAGTGACGACTATCGACATATAGATTTTCCGGTAAACGCTGATTCTCAAGGACATAGATAGCCTGCTTAAAGTTTCCGATCGCGTTGTAGGCCCGCGCCAGGTAAAACCACAGCTGGTCCTGGTTCGGTTGTTCGAGTACCAGTTCCTCTCCGAGTTCAATCATCTCCTCGTAGCGGCGCTCCCAGTAAAGGAGCACGAAGTCGCGCTCCGGTTCGTAGAGGCGCGCCGATTCAAAATCGCTGATTCGAGCGTACAGTTCTGCCAGCATCCAGGTCGCATCCTGGTACTCCGGGTCAGCGTCATGAGCACGCAAGGCCCAGGCAATCGCGACGTCGTATTCTCCGGTTGTTTCATGAAGTCTGGCAATGGCCAGGAGGGCGTTCGGGTCATCGAATCTTGCCGATATTTTATCTGCAATTTCGATCGTCTCTTCACGATGGCCGCTAATCCCATAATAGTTACCGAGGTCCCGGTAGCGGGAGACAGACATCGGATCGAGTTCCAGCGCCCGCAGAAAGTACGGCTCAGCCGCGTCAACCTCGGGCTGGGTCCAGATCCATTTTGCGTATGCATCCAGTGCATTCACGTTGTTCGGATTCAACTCAATCGCGAGTTCATGGGCCTCTCCACTGCCAGGTAGTAAACGCAGCCAGCGGTACAGGCCCAGGGTGTACTGCACCTCGGAGAGATCGGGATTGATCTCCAGTGCCGTGAAGATAGGCTTTTCGGCCGATTCAACATCGCCAAGATACAGCAATGCCGCGCCCAGGCGGCTTTGCGCCAGGGCAGAATCCGGATCGACAATAGTGGCCTTTTGATAGAGATCAATGGCGCGTAGCAAGAGTTGCAGGTCAACCACCGGGTTGTCCCTGACCTGTTGGAAATAGTGCCGGGCGAGCAGCATCAGATCGTGAGCAGATACATCCGTCGTGGCCGGATTGGACAATGCCACTGAAGAATCCGATTCCGGCAATATATGAACGACGACTTCAGTTGCGATCTCCTGCTGAATGGCCAGTAAATCAAACGCTGTACGGTCATAGCTCTGGGTCCATTCCTGGAATCCGGTGACGCCATCGATTATTTGTACGCTGATCCGCAGTTGATCCCCCTGTCGACGTAGCGTGCCTTCGACCAGTTTGGCAACCCCCAGTTGTGCCGCTATGCCGACTGCCCCGAGATTTGTCTCTCTGAATATCACCGACGAAGAGCGTGCAGCTACACGCAGGCCGGCGATCCGGCCCAGTTGATCGCGCAGTTCGTCGCCTAACCCTTCGCTCATGTAGAGGTCATCCGGGTTGGCACTGGCATTGGTAAATGCAAGTACTGCGATGGTATTCGGCGCCGCCACCCCCCGCACAGCGTTCTGTTGCGCAGACACGAGTTGTGCCTGTTCTATGACACTCGGATAGATCAGATAGAAAAGACCCGCGGTAGCGCCAACCAGCAACAAACACGCCCCGGCCAGCGTCATCCGCTTTTCCGTAGTGCTCTTCTGAGTACGCTCAATGCCATCGGGGCCGATGTCAAACCGCCATGCCAGAAACATGGCAACTGGAAAACCAAGTACAAATAAAATGGCGACCAGGGCCTTGGCGCCCTCAGGAAAAATGGGCAGCGCGTCCAGCAGAAACGACAGAACCTCGGTGATGCTCCAGGCAACGGCCGCATAGAGAAGGGCTACCCGCAGTACACGCCGCCGGCCCAGCTCGGAGAACAGGCCCTCGGTGGGTCCGTTTTTTGATTGTTGATCGTTGTTGTCCAAAATGAGCTTGTTAAACTAACACTCCCGGCTGGATGAGTAACGAATATAAACACAAGAGACACCCACAATAAAACACAATAAATAAAAAAGACATCACAATAAAAAGGACACACACGGTGTTTCTGAGCCAAATTGTCCTCAACATAACGCTAATAAATTATCAGGACACCCGTCTCTTCAAACGAAATACATACTGATTTGCTAGCCCAGTTGCGTGCCCCCACCATGGTCAATTCATGGGATAGCCGGTTAGCTCCATATAGCCTTTACCACGGTTTCCAGCCCCGCTTCCGCTTATCGTTACCGTACCCTCCCAGTATGGAAAGTCCACCGCCATCCACTGGTCTTCAATTGTGGCCTGGATTTCGAACTGCCGGTCGATTTGCGGCAGGGAGACGCGCCAGCGCAGTGGCAGATCACGGCCGGCAACCTGGTTTTTCTGCAGCGGTACAAGCTGTATCCGGTCCGGGTCCAGGGGGGTTGTACTGCCATCGGGCGCCATCAGGTTGCCTTGCAGATAGTTTGCTGCACCCTTTTGACCAGGCTTCTGGCGCACCTGGAACAACATCAGTTTTTCACCACTTTCAAGATGCAGCGAAAACCAATCCCAGCCAGACTGCTCTCGCTGCAAAAACTGGCTGCTCCACTCCCTGTCCAGCCAGGCATCACCGTTGACAGGAATCACCTGTCCGGCAATGGTCAGTTGACCGCTGACTTTGAGAAATGGCTGGCTGTAATAATAGGAACCGCCACCATCGGCGTGCTTGGCAGAATATCCCGCCTCACCTTGCAGGACCAGCGGTGCCGTGCCTTGTAGTTGCAGGTGCATGGCGTTATCTGCCTGACGCGCCTTGACCTCCAGCGGCAACCACTGCTCACCGGTACTGCGTAATTCCCAGTCATCCAGCCAGGCGGAAAATGGCTCGGTTGTGACGCCTGCCCGGGTTTGTTTGTCAGCGTCACCGCCGCGTGCATAGCGTTGGAACGAAAGGTGGTCGGTGGGCGTGG
>JAOUCZ010000381.1 GCA_029859505.1 Lysobacterales bacterium
TTCCCCCCAGCCATAGCTACGGCTATGGCTGTCGGTCCAGCCCGGCGTCCAGCCGCGCCTGCTCTGCGCCATCCCCCGGGATACTGGTGCAATATGCGGGTTAAGACGCGCGCTTAAACCTTTTGCGGGTTAAAATGGCGTTTTTTGACAATTAGGGAACCACCAAAATGACCATCAGCCAGGAATTGATCCAGCGGGCACGATTACATATACCGGGCGGGGTGAACTCCCCGGTTCGAGCGTTTAACGGGGTTGGCGGTGATCCGGTGTTTTTCGATCATGCACTTGGTGCCTGTCTGTATGACGTGTCCGGACGTTCATATATCGATTATGTCGGCTCATGGGGTCCAATGATAGCGGGCCATTCAAACCCGGCAATCATCGCTGCGGTACATGCAGCGGTTAACAAGGGTTTGAGTTTTGGTGCGCCTTCACCAGCAGAAGTTACCATGGCAGAAAGACTATGTGAGTTGATAGATGGCATGGACATGGTGCGCATGGTCAACTCGGGCACCGAGGCAACCATGAGCGCCATACGCGTAGCGCGTGCAGCCACCGGCCGTGATCGAATTCTGAAGTTCGAAGGCTGTTATCACGGTCATGCTGATGCTTTTTTGGTCAAGGCCGGTAGTGGTGCGCTGACCCTGGGTGTGCCTAATTCTCCAGGTGTGCCCTCTGCCTGCGCCGACCTGACGTTGACCCTGCCATATAACGACCTGGAGGCGGTGCGCTCGTGCTTTTCCGAACAGGGCGATGAAATCGCCTGTGTGATAGTTGAACCGGTGGCCGGTAATATGAATTGTATTCCGCCAGTAGATGGATATTTAAAAGGGCTACGTGAGCTTTGTGATCAACACGGCGTTTTGTTGATTTTCGATGAAGTCATGACCGGTTTTCGGGTGGCATTGGGCGGGGCACAGGCTTTGTACGGTATCACGCCGGATCTGTCGACATTTGGTAAGGTCATCGGTGGCGGCATGCCGGTGGGCGCATTTGGCGGTAAACGCGAGTACATGGAATTGGTTGCTCCTTCCGGACCTGTTTACCAGGCGGGTACTTTGTCAGGCAACCCGGTTGCGATGGCTGCCGGACTGGCGACACTCGAGCAGATTACGGTCGCAGGGTTCTATGAAGCTCTTGGTGAAAAAACCCGGATGCTGACAGAAGGGTTGCAGCAGCAGGCAGATTTCTATGACGTGCCTTTTACGACGACCCGGGTCGGGGGTATGTTCGGTTTGTTTTTCTGTAATACAGAGAAAATTATCAATTTTGAACAGTCCGGGGCTGTTGATGTAAGTATGTTTAAACGCTTTTTTCATGCCATGCTGGATGGCGGAGTATACCTGGCACCGTCTGCATATGAAGCCGGCTTTATTTCATCCGCGCATACCGAGGAACACATATCAGCAACGATCGATGCAGCCCGGGAGGCGTTTCGCCTGTGTGCTAGCTAAGAACTTTATCCGGGCTAACGGGTTTGCGCCGGGCACCAAGGTTAAAAAATGGTCGTTCGAAAAGGTAATAACTTACGGTTGATACCAGTACAACCAGTGCGAGCGAAACCAGGAATCTGGGCAAGCCTTGCAAGCTCGTGTAGGCTTCGCCAAAAACGATGCCGGCCTGTTGCAGCACTACGAAATGCCATAAATATAAGCTGTAGCTGATCAGACCGAGAAAATAAACCACGGGGTTCGCGAACAGCCATCTACCAATCCTGCTGCCCCAATAAAGGCCAATGACCATTATTGAAAGCGACAGGCCAAGCGCCAGTGGAGCAACTACCATGCTCCAATGTGCCAGCCAGTAATAGTCACCATTTGGAAGGACCACCCCCCAAAGCCAGGTGACGGCCATGCCGGCCCCGACAAAAAGCAAACCATCCAGCACCCATGCGGGTGGTTTTTTTAGTGAGTTTAAGTCAAACCACTGAACCACCATGGCTGCTGATGCGCCCAATAAAAACTCCGGCAGAGAACCGGGCAAATGAGAGGCAGCCAGAACAATAACGGTGCCATCAGGGTCTGCTGCAAAGTGATCCGCCGACCAGAGCCGGTAGACCAAGCTCAATAGGCAGCAAAGCAACAGAAAACCGAGCCATTTTGCCGGGCGCATGAACGACGCGATAAACGGTAGTAATAAATAGAAGGATAATTCAATGGGTAAAGTCCACCAGACCCCCACCATGGGTCGAACCGGATCCCAGCCCATGTTGAAAAACATAAACAGATGGGCCATCAATGAGGTACCACCGAGGGGCTGCCAGGTGACGAACCACGCACCAAAAACCAGTATGATGGCAAGTTGGGCATAGTAGGCTGGGAATACCCGCAACAGACGTCTCTTGTAATACTGCTTGAGAGCCTGGTGCTCTGAGTGATGCAATGATGCACGCGCAAAGGGAAGCGACAACAGGAAGCCGCTCAACACGAAAAACAAGTCTACACCCGCGAAACCAAAACCAAGGGGGAACTGCAAAGCGTTGCCGATA
>JAOUCZ010000382.1 GCA_029859505.1 Lysobacterales bacterium
GCTGGGTTTTTGTGCATCAACCCAATAGAGAATTTTGAAAATCAGGGTGCTTTCACTAAATTCTTCAAAACGAACCTCTGGTTCCGGACGGTCAAGTATCTGACCATGCTTAACTGCAACTGCGAGCAAGGCCCGGGAAACTTCGCGTGTCGGTGACCCGTAAGCAACCCCTACTGTTATCGAGCCACGTATCGCAGTCTTGCCGAAAGTCCAGTTGTCGACACGATTATCCAGAAGGACACTGTTGGGAACAAGCGTTTCAATCCCATCGAAGTGTTCAATGACAGAAGCACGCATACCAATACGTAATATTTTTCCAGTGACGTCATCTACTTCTATTAGATCACCCACTTTAAAGGGGCGCTCAAGTATGAGAATGATACCGCTGATGAAATTCTTTACCAGTGTCTGGGCACCAAAGCCGATTCCGATGGCCAGCGTACCACCGAGGAAAGCAAAAGCCGTGAAAGGAATATTTACCGTTTTCAGCCCGTAAATGATCAGCAATCCAAGACCTATCCCGAAATTCCATCGAACAATTGTATTGACTGAAGCATGTGACCTTCCAAGGAAGCGGGTTGCAACCATACGCAGCATACGTGACAAAAACTTGAGTGCTAACCAACCCGCAACCAGGATAAGCGCAAGCATGACCAGTTTGCCAAATGTAATCGCACGGAATGTGCTGACCTTCTTGCCTTCGAAAGAGGCAGTGTCTTCAACCAGGTAAAGTTCTGCACGCCAGATGGCAACGGCTGCATCAAGCACTTTGGTCAGCAGTGAAATACCGGGCCCGGCCAGGTCTTCCAACTCAGTGATGACAAAATAAATCTGATATTGCAGGCGCTTTGTGCGTCGAAACTCATTACGCGCTTGGAGAATCTGTGGCCGTTGCTCCGCACGGATCAATGAGTCATCAACAAGAGACTCACCAACTCTTACCCAGGCATCGATGGTTTCCTTCATTTCCCTGAAAGTCGCCAGGGTTGCGTTTCGTTCCTTTTGCAAGCGCTGCTCTATTGCTGCTTTATCCGAGAAACTGTCATTTGTGGCGCCCGTGGCCTGATGGCAGGCCGCCATGAGCACACAAAGCACGACCGCCAGGCGAAATGGCGATAAAACTGATGAGCCGGTTTCGACATGGGGAACGTCAGCCAGGCTCCATCGAGTGAAGGGATTGAATTTCAGCAAATTTTTGATCACTGAGGTAATTATTAACGAATTATCCCGCTAAACCAATAAACATTTCATTGACCTGGCTTTGTTGGCCTATGTTTCCACTTCCCGGAAACCGTGGTAACAAAAAGGCCACCGAACCTGGCGGCCTTTGGTTTCAAAATTGTAACGCCTAGTCAATATTAGCCCACTCCCACAGAGCGCTGTCTGCAGACAGATATCAGAATATTTTTCTTTCTCTGGACATGGAAAAGGAGTTTTATACTTCTTATACTCATGGCTGTCTGTAATGACAGACAAACATCTAGTTCATGACTGCAGCCCCCAAAGTTCAGCGCATGCAATCAGTCAATTGTTTTTAGGGAGAAACCGTGTGAGTGTTTTTACAAAAGCGTTGTTCAGTCTGTTGGTGTTCACGGTAGTAACTGCAAATGCCCAGATCATCGGGACAGAAGATCCCAGCGAAATCGAAGCAACCATTGAAACGCTGAACGAGGACATCGCTGAACTCCACTTGCTCACCGAAAAGATTAAGACCGCTCAGAAAATGGATCGGGACGTACTGGTGTTCAGACAGGATGAGCGTAGTTTCCGATTACTTGGTGATTTTGAGACCCTCGTCAAACAGGTGGCCGACTTGCCGGATGAGGCACCCAAAAAGAAGGAGTTGAAAGCAGGTTTGATCGAGCTGAGTGACGGTGTATCTGACGCAATATTCAACCGTATCGCTGAAATCAAACAACGTATTGACCATTCCTATAGCGAACTGGAGTCACTTAGCGGCACTGCCCAGGTCACCTCCCTCGCCTTCCTTCAGGGTCTGGAAGCAACCCGCATAGGATACTACCAGGCGATGGCAAATCACATTAAAGGCCGCGACGCCCTTGGTTTGTCGTCAGATGAACTTCTTGGCCGGCTTGATGCACGAATCAACCTGTACGCAGAAACACTGGCAGGTAGAATTGAAATGACTGCCGCCGCACAGACACAAATAAAGAGACGTGCGGAACTGGTGCCCGGTAACGCCGATATTGAAAGTGCATTAATGGACCTGGCAGCTCAGCACCAGATCAACCTTGCAAGACTGGAAGCCATGATACTGGTACTGGACGATCTTGGATTGAGCAGCTCCAGTTACAAGACGACCCTTCTCCAGCATTCGGGCAGTGATATATCCGTCAGCCTGTTTTCCTCGAAGGCATTGTTAACCGTACTTCGGGATTCGTGGGTAGCAGTGAAAAGCAAGATTTCAGCCAACGCACCGGACATGCTTTTCCGACTGCTGATATTTTTGGCAGTTTTATTCGTAT
>JAOUCZ010000024.1 GCA_029859505.1 Lysobacterales bacterium
TTTATTGTTTTCTGTTGTTGTCGTAGCTGAAGAAGAAAAGAAACCAAACCCCGGCCTGAATGAAGCCAGCTTGAAAGGGCTTGAGTGGCGCAGCATTGGACCCTCCATGACCGCAGGGCGAATCGCAGATATTGCAGTCAACCCGGAAAACCGCAACCAGTGGTATGTCGGCGTCGGTAGTGGCGGTGTGTGGAAAACAGATAACCGGGGAACCACCTGGGAACCGGTCTTTGATTCAGAAGGTTCATACTCTATTGGTTGTGTCAGCATAGACCCCAACAATGCCGAAACTATCTGGGTCGGAACCGGAGAAAATGTCAGTGGACGTCATGTTGGTTTTGGTGACGGTGTTTATAAGAGCCTCGACGGTGGGAAATCATGGACCAACATGGGTCTGAAGAACTCCGAACACATCGGTAGCATCGTTATTGACCCGCGCGATTCCAACGTGGTCTACGTTGCCTCACAAGGGCCGCTGTGGTCAGCCGGTGGCGAGCGTGGACTGTACAAGACCACCGATGGTGGCAAGACCTGGAAACTCATTCTGTCTGCAGGTCAGTACACCGGAGCCAATGAAGTCCATATCGATCCCCGCAACCCGGATGTCCTCTATGCATCGTTGCATCAGCGTTTCAGAAATGTTGCCGCATTGATGGATGGCGGACCGGGCTCCGGCATTCACAAATCCATCGACGGTGGCAAAACCTGGCGCGAATTGACCAACGGTATACCTAAAGAGGACAAAGGCAAGATTGGTCTGAGCATATCACCGGTCGATCCTGATGTTGTCTATGCAACCATCGAGTTGGCTCAGCGTAGCGGCGGTTTTTGGCGTTCGACCGACGGCGGAGCGAGCTGGGAAAAACGCAGCGATGAAATTTACAGCGGTACCGGACCACATTATTACCAGGAGATTTTCGCCAGTCCGCATGATGTTGATACGGTTTACCAGGTCGCACCCACGCTACATAAAACCATTGACGGCGGCAAGACTATGCAAGCGGTCAGGAATCGTTCCGTGCACGGCGATTACCACGAAGTTGTATTTGATCTGGATGAGCCTGACTACCTGATGGTGGGCACCGATGGCGGCGTATATGAATCATTTGACGAGGCGGAAAACTGGAAGTTTTTCGCCAATATGCCCATTACCCAATTCTATAAGGTCACCGTCGATTATGACGAGCCTTTTTACAATATTTATGGCGGCACCCAGGATAACAATACCCAGGGCGGGCCCTCACGTACCGACAATGTTCATGGCATCCGCAATAGCGACTGGTATGTAACCGTCTTCGCCGACGGCCACCAGTCTGCGGCAGACCCGACCAACCCGGATATTGTTTACTCTGAATGGCAGCAGGGCAACCTGGTCCGTTGGGACCGCAAAACCGGTGAAATCGTTTATATCCAGCCGCAGCCCGCTGCGGATGAGGAGTCCGAACGGTTCAACTGGGACGCTCCTATCCTGATCAGCCCACATGATTCTTCGCGTCTGTACTTTGCCAGCCAGAGGGTCTGGCGCAGTGACAGCCGGGGTGATGACTGGACTGCAATCTCGGGTGATCTCAGCCATGGCCGTGACCGCATGACCTTACCTATGATGGGCCGGGTCTGGAGTTATGACTCTGCATGGGACCTGATGGCCATGTCCCAATACGGCACCATCACCTCGTTGTCGGAATCACCTCTGGTCGAAGGTCTGCTATACGCTGGCACCGACGATGGCCGTATCCAGGTCAGTGAGAACGGCGGGAAAAACTGGCGCGCGATAGATAGACTCCCGGGTGTCCCGGATGGGTTCTTCGTCAACGACATCAAGGCGGACCTGCACAATGCAGATACGGTCTATGTCGTGGTTGACGATCACAAGTCGGGCGACTTTTCACCCTATATCCTCAAGAGTACCAACCGCGGCCAGAACTGGCGCAGTATCAGCACAGGACTGCCGGAACGGCACGTGGCCTGGCGCCTGGTGCAGGACCATGTCAACCCGGCACTGCTATTCGCTGCAACTGAGTTTGGTGTGTTTTTCACCATTGACAGTGAAAAATGGACAAAGTTGTCCGGTGGCTCACCCAACATGTCTTTCCGTGACCTGGCCATACAAAAACGTGAAAATGACCTGGTCGCCGCGAGCTTCGGTCGAAGTTTCTACGTTCTGGATGACTACACACCATTGCGGGATGTAACCGCACAGAATTTGGCGTCCGACACCATGCTGTTCCCGGTTCGTGATGCCTTGTGGTATTTGCCGCGCATGCCGTTGGGTGAATTCAAAACAGGCAGTAAATCCTCCCAGGGTGATGCCTACTATGTTGCCGATAACCCCCCATTTGGTGCCGTGATCACCTATTACCTGCCCAAGTCCATTCAAACTGCAAAAGAAAAGCGGCGTGAACGAGAGAAGGATGTTGAAAAACAAGGCGGAAATACACCCTACCCCGGCTGGGACGCCCTTCGTGCTGAAGACGAGGAAGAGGAACCTGCCGTTGTGTTAACCGTACACAACAGTAACGGTGAGGTAATCCGCAAACTCGAAGGCCCGGCCAAAGCGGGTTTTCACAGGGTGGCCTGGGACCTGCGTTATCCGGAATCCAGCCCGTGGGAAGAAAACCCTAAGGAAGATTACATCGTTTTCTCCGGCCCGCTGGCAGCACCCGGGGATTACACAGTCAGTCTTGCAACCCGGATTAACGGTGTATTGAAAGATACCGGTTTGCAATCAACGGTACATGTAAAAATGATGCGTCAGAACAGCCTGGCCACTGCCAGTGCAGCCGAGGTGGTAGCGTTCAGCCAGCGTCTGGATAATATGATGCGTGAGGGTGACGGAGCCGACGCAGCAATCGAAGCCCTTCTGGCCGAACTGGCTGCCGTCAAACAAACACTGTTGCGTTCCGGTACCGAGGGTTCACTGCGGAATCAGGTCAGGGCCCTGGAAATCGAAGTGATGGATCTCGATCTGAAACTATCCGGAGATGAAAACCGTGACATGGCAGGCGATTCGGGACCGGTCTCCGTCAAGCGACGCATTGGAGTTGCCCAGATGGGCACCTCGTTCTCAAGTTACGGACCAACACCGACTCATGAGCGCAGCCTGGAAATTGCAGAACAGGAGTTTGCTTCGATAAAGACAGCACTCAATCGTATTTATGAGACAGAATTACCTGCACTTCGCAAAACGATGGATGATGCCGGTGTACCCTGGACACCGGGGCGTGGTGTACCGGGCAAAGATTGACTGACAACATTGGGGTCAGGGCATTTACCCTGACCCCACAAATCTTCAGGCCGGGTTAATCGGAATTGACCGATGACGCTTGCCGTTGGCAGCGTATACCGCGTTGGCCAGTGCCGGTGCAAGTGTAGGAACACCCGGCTCACCCAAGCCCGTCGGACTGACACCCTGGTTTATAAAACTGATGTTCATTTCCGCGGGTGCATCACCGATATGCAGCACCGGGTAATCGTGGAAATTTGAATTAACCACGGCACCATCTTCAAAGCTTATCTCTGTATTCAAAGCAAGCCCGACCCCCATGATGATCGCGCCTTCCATTTGAGCGGTAGCGATATCAGGGTTTAAGACCAGGCCGCAGTCGACGGCACAATCGACCCGTTTTACAGTGATGTCATCGCCGTTTGTCTCGACATGAACCACCATGGCGACGTAGCTGTGGAAGCTGTGATGCACCGCAATTCCCATACCTTGATTAGCGGGCAATTTCTTACCCCAATCAGCCATCTCAGCCGCCTTGTCCAACACACCTCGACAACGCTTCGCCTGCTCCTGCTGCTCTGCAACCTTATTGTTGTCGTAGATGTTACGCAGAAACTGTACCGTATCCACACCGGCCGCATGCGCCAGTTCGTCGGTAAACACATTGATAGCAAATCCATAAAAAATCGCATAGACAGCACGATACCAGCCGATACGTGTATGGGCTTTTGCCATACCGGATTCAACCTGCATGTTTTCAATACCGTAGGGGTGTTTTGAAACCGCATCGAGATCACCGGCAGTAGGCTGAACCACAGCCGGGTTGAAGGTCGAGCCAATCGCAGGAAAAGCAGCGCGATGCAACCAGCCGGTCACCTTACCATCCGCATCGACCGATGCCTCGATATGCTGCGCGCTGCAGGAATGATAGTAACCGGTTTGGGTATCTTCTTCGCGTGACCAGGTCAGTTGCACAGGGGCGCCAACGGCCTTTGAACAGGCAGCGGCTTCCTGCACATAATCACACTTGAATTTGCGGCCAAAAGCACCGCCGGAGGCCATGACATGTACAGTGATGTCCTCCGGTTTGCGATCAAGGTAGGCACCAATGGTTTTCTGGATACCCGCCGGATCCTGGGTTGAAGCCCAGATCTCGCATTTGTCATCCTGGACCCAGACGAGACTCGCCATCGGCTCCATAGGAGAGTGTGAAAGATGCCCGCCCACATAGGTCGCTTTATGCCTGACAGCGGCTAGCTCAAAAGCCTGCTCAAGAGCACCCTTTTCGAATTCCTTCGTGGCTGGCACCTCAACGTTTTTGACAAGCTGTTTCTTGTATTCAGTAGTGTTGTAAGAGCCGTTCTCACCCGCCTCAAACTCGATATTCAGTTTTGTCAGGCCCTGTTGAGCTGTCCAGGTATTGTCAGCAACCACTGCAACGCCTCCGACTGACCCATAGGCATTTTCAAAACGCGGAATCAGCACCACATCCACCACTCCCGGTACTTCCATCGCTGCTGCCTTGTCAAAAGACTTAACCGTGCCGCCTAATACCGGCACATGCGATATCGCGGCGTATTTCACGCCGGGTACTTTAGAGTCTGCGCCGTAAACCCGTTGACCAACCACCATATCTGCCTGGTCATGACGTTGTAAGGGCTTACCTATGTAACGGAATTGATCACTGGTTTTTAAGACGGGATCTTCAGGAGCAGTTAACTCAGCTGCGAGTTCGACCAGATCACCATAGGGTAGACTGCGGTCATCAACATGGTTGTAGACCACATGCAATTTTGCATAACACTTGTCCACCGGTAAATTCCAGGTCTGTGCGGCCGCTGCGACCAGCATTTCTCTGCCTGCCGCACCCGCTTTACGCATCGGCTCCAGCATCTGGTTAATACTGTTTGAACCTCCGGTCGCCTGGGGACCGAATTTCTTGTTGGCATCACCTTGTAGAACGGATACGCGTGCCCAGTCGGCTTCGAGCTCATCGGCTACAGCAGCCGGTAGAGCAGTGCTGATGCCCTGCCCCATCTCGCAGCGTCCACACCAAATCGTGGTATCGCCACTTTTAGCGATGTAAACAAAGGCATTAGGCTGAAACTCCGTACTGGCTGCAGAGCCCAACAGGCTTACTGGCAGGGATACGCCTACAATTAAACCACCGGCTGAAAGCCCGGAAGCCTTGAGGAATTCACGACGACTAACAGCAGCTAAATCTTTTCTAATTGAAGTCATCTCAGGCTCCCTTCATCTGCTTGGCAGCATCGGCGACAGCCAAGCCGATTCTTTTATACGTGCCACATCGACAGATATTGTCCTCGAGGGCAGTCGTGATCTCTTCCATACTGGGATCGGGGTTTTTCGCCAGCAAGTCAGCAGCAGTCATTATCTGACCGGGCTGACAGTAACCGCATTGGGACACATTGTTACTGAGCCAGGCAATCTGCAGGGGATGACTGCCATCCTTTGAAAGGCCCTCGATGGTCGTGACCTTTTTACCATTGGACGCCTTGACTGTCATAAGACAGGAACGCATGGCGTTACCATCAATATGAACCGTGCAACTGCCGCATAACCCTATTCCACAACCGTATTTCGTACCGGTGAGTTCAAGCGTATCGCGCAGAAACCAAAGCAAAGGCATATCACCGTTGACGTCTGTTTTATGCACCTGACCGTTAATGGTAATCGTATAACTCATGAGTAAGTCCCTGTAATGGTAGTTCACTAGAGACTTAAGTATAGACGAAACGGCTCATGTTTAGAGTAGCCACCCTGCCCTTTTTCAACTCTCTTTGTCTCAGTTCTCATTAATTGCTATCAATATTTTTCACGATTTGATATAACGATTTTCACACCGTCCAACTCCATTCAAATATTCAACTGGTGAACGCTAGTCGCATGAGCAAACTCAAACCAAGCACCATACGTATTGGTTATCGTTACAGGGCCACTCGACTGGATGGGCCCTACGATGCAGTTGTGATTGGCTCCGGTATGGGCGGCTTGACGACGGCAGCTTTACTGAGTGACCTTGGCTGGAAAGTCTGTGTACTTGAACAGCATTACACGGCGGGTGGTTATACACACTCCTATGATCGCAATGGTTACGAGTGGGATGTCGTTGTGCACTATATCGGCGATGTCGGTGCAAAAACCCGTACCCGGATGATGTTTGATTACCTGTCCGGCGGGAAGCTCAAATGGGCACCAATGGACGATGAGTACGATCGTTTTTACGTGGGCGACAGGGTGTTTTGTGCAAAAGCAGGTAAACAACAGTTTCGCGACAACCTGGTCTCTCAATTTCCCGCTGAAGAACAGGCCATTGATCAGTATATGAGCCTGCTCGGCCAGGTGGGTGATGGCTTGTCTGCTTACAGCGCGAACAAATTACTTAAGCCTTGGCAACGAGTTCTTGCCTGGCCTTATCTGAAACTCAAAACACCTTCGCTGCTATTTCGTAACACTTACGAGGTACTGAGCGAACTGACGCAGGACCAGGATCTGATTGCCGTACTATGCGGTCAGTGGGGCGATATGGGACTGCCTCCCAAGCGATCGGCTTTCATGGTTCACGCCATGATTGCGCGTCATTACCTGTATGGCGGTTTCTACCCTGTTGGCGGCAGCTGGAAAATTGCCGAGACGATCATTCCCAAAATTCAAAAGACCGGGGGTGAAGTTTTTACCTACGCCCTGGTCAAGCAAATACTCCTTGAAGGTCAAAAGGTCACCGGCGTTGAAATGGCCGATGGCCATAAAATCACCTGTGACTGCGTTATCTCATCGGCCGGTATCGACAATACCTTCTCGAAACTGCTTCCAAATGAAGCTGTAACTGCTGCTGGTTACCCTCCCCTGTTAAAACAGGTCAAGCCGAGCATGGCACACCTGGGCATTTATATAGGACTGAAGGAAACTGCTGAAAAGCTCAGTCTTCCAAAAACCAATTTCTGGATATATCCCGGTAATGATTTCGATGCCGCCGTAGATGGCTTTATGGGTGATCCAAAGGCGCCATTCCCCGTTGTTTATATTTCATTTCCCTCAGCCAAGGACCCCGACTACGAACGCAGGCATCCGGGCACCGCGACGATTGAAATTGTTGCACCCGCCCCATATGCATGGTTCGAAAAGTGGCAAGGCACTACCTGGGGTAAACGCGGTGACGATTACGATGCGTTCAAAGCAGAACTTGGTGAACGTCTGATGCAGCATCTCTATGAGAAACTGCCGCAACTACAAGGTAAGGTTGATTATTACGAGGTGTCAACACCACTTTCCACCGATCATTTCTGCGCCTATCAGTACGGTGAACTTTATGGTCTGGATCATGACCCGGTCCGCCTTCAGCAAAACTGGCTGGGGCCGCGCACACGTTTCAAGGGCTTGTGGTTGACAGGTCAGGACGTTCTGACCTGCGGTGTTACCGGCGCCATGATGGCCGGTCTGTTAACGACGTCGGCAATTATTGGCTTCCGTAAAGCCGGGTCACTGTTAAAACGAATATTTTCCTGACCTTCACCAGTACTATTGCTCAGGCTAGGACGGGTACTCTTCACACCAGCGTGAAATGACCGAAACCCATTGATCATGGTCGTTCAAACACGGGATCAGGGTCAGAGATTCTCCGCCTGCCTGTTTGAATATATCGGCACCCTGTAGTTCTATTTCTTCCAGTGTTTCCAGGCAATCGGTAACAAACGCCGGACACATGACCAGCAGCTTCCTGACTCCGCTCTTCGCAAGCTTTTCAAGCGTGTCCACAGTGCTGGGCTCCAGCCATTTGGCCCTGCCCAGCCTGGATTGAAATGCAACCGAATACTGTTGGGGTGCAAGCCCGGCCTGTTCGACGAATTTTTCGGTGGTTTTGAAAACCTGGTGCCTGTAACAAGTTGCATGGGCAGAAGAAGCAACCTGGCAACAGTCATCTCTTTTCAAACAATGGTTACCGGTTGGATCAGCTTTTGTCAGGTGCAACTCAGGAAGACCATGGTAACTAAAAAGGACATGGTCAAAACCACCGTCTTCGCTCAACCAGGGTGAGGTACTGGCCACCAGCGCCTCGATATAGTCCTTTTCCTGGTAAAAAGGCTGCAGGACAGTAAGCTTTACCTTCAAGCCTTGGCTGGCAATGACGCGTTTCGCCTCTTCTTCCGTAGTTTTTATCGTGCTATCGGCAAAATGGGGGTAAAGCGGAATCAGGAGTATTTCATCAATGCCGTCCTGGTTTGCCAACGCCACCAGTTGTGACTCGATAGACGGACTGCCATAACGCATGGCCATCGCCACCGGCACATCTGTTTTTCTTTTGACGGCTTCGAGCAATCGTTGTGACAACACAACCAGCGGAGATCCCTCTTCCCACCAGATGCTCTGATACGCATGGGCTGAAGCTTTTGGCCGCGTGGGCAATACAAATAAACTCACTATCAACCGCCGCAATATCCACGGCAACTGGATCACGAAGGGATCCATCAGGAACTGATTCAGGTACTTGCGTACATCTGACACGCTGGTGCTGTCAGGTGAACCCAGGTTGGTTAAAAGTACGGCTCTGTTTTCCATCAGTATGCTGTTGTCCTGCGATCGATTCCCAGTTTTAGAAATCCAAATATATGAAGTGAGGAATCATACCGGACTTTCACTTCTGTATATATCAACAATCGTTTGACCTGAGCAGTCACCATCAGGAAACCAGCTTGAGGCCGAGTATTCCTGCAATAATCAGAAACAGGCAAACCAGCCTTACCATCTCACGTGACTCTCCAAATAAAACCATACCCAGTACCGCCACGCCAACTGCACCAATACCGGTCCAAACAGCATAAGCGGTTCCAACCGGGATAGTTTTCATAGCGATCGACAGCAACCAGACGCTCATAACCATTGCTGCTACGGTCAGAATTGATGGAACCGGCCGGCTAAAACCATCCGAATACTTGAGACCGATAGCCCAGCCAATCTCAAACAGACCGGCTACCGTTAAATATACCCAGGCCATATCCACCTTCCTGTATTTGTTTTATCTGACCGGGCCTACTGCTCTCTCGCCAGCAGCGCCTGCGCGACTCCCTCTGAAGAGGCAGGATTCTGACCAGTGATCAGATTTCCATCGGTGATGATGTACGGATTCCAGTCGGAAGACTTAGAGTAATTTGCACCAATTGCCAGCAATTCATCTTCTAACAGAAAAGGCACGATATCAGTCAACTCGACAGCTGCTTCTTCACTGTTGCTGAAGCCGGTAACAGACTTCCCCTCAACCAGTGGTGAGCCATCCGGCGCTTCGGTATGCCTGAACACAGCGGGCGCGTGACAAACGGCAGCGACCGTTTTACCTGAGGCAAACATCGTCTCAATCAATGCAATTGAAGCACGGTCCTCGGCCAGATCCCATAAGGGACCATGACCGCCAGGGTAAAACACGGCATCAAAATCATCGGGAGACACATCCGATAGTTTGAGACTGCTGGCCAGAGCATTCTGAGCATCTGAGTCATCCTTGAACCTTTTCGTTGCGGCGGTTTGAAAATCCGGTTCATCACTCTTCGGATCCAATGGTGGCTGTCCACCCTTGGGTGAGACAATGGTGATGTCGGCATTTGCATCCTTGAATACGTAATAGGGTGAAGCAAATTCTTCCAGCCAGAAACCGGTTTTCTGACCTGTGTTTCCCAATTGATCATGTGAGGTGAGCACCATGAGTATTTTCATTTCAAACATCCTTTCATTTTTAACCATTTGATGAGTCGCGAGAGCCCTGGTGAGATTCTTCCCCGGGTAAAATCGCCCTGCTAATTCTTCTCTCTAACCTTGGGGCAGATGGCCCACTTTCACAAGGATCAGTGTTTCCTCTTTAACGCGGGGAAAATGCTCACTCAGATGCGGACTACGAACCCAGCTGCCTTCGGGGTACTGACCATATTCATCGATGAATTCGCCTTTGAGCACCACGATTTCTTCGCCACCGTAATGCGCATGTCGTTGAAACACCTCGTTAGCAGGCCAAAAGACCAGGGCAGTACTTTGGGTGCCATAGCTATGCAGCGGTGCGACCTGTAAGCCACCAATACCCGGCCGCCATTGTTGCTCTTCCGGGCGCAGCACCACTTTCTCTTTATCATCCGGGTCAAACTGATCAAGCTTAACAAACAGCGTGCAACCCTCCTCAGTAAATGGCCGGTGACCGGACCCCGGCGGGTTACGCAGGTAACTTCCCGCAGGATAGTCTCCAAACTGGTCGGAAAATACACCATCCAGCACATAGATTTCCTCACCCAGGGGGTGTTGATGTGCGGGAAAGTAAGAACCGGGACTAAACCGGACAAAGCTCGTCTTATGACCAGACTCTGCTGACACGCGCTCCAACGGAACACGGGCGACACCATCGGCCGGACTCGCGACCCAATGGTAATCTTCGGGCAATATACAGACCGGCTTTTCAAAGTCCATATTCAGACGAAGGTTTTCAGCACTATCGGGCTGAATCACATCACCATTATCCTGTTCAGGCCAGGGAACTACATTTGTCTGGTTTTTTTCACCGGTTTTCATCGAAGCTATCCTTGAGTGATGCTGTGTAAATTAATGTAAATAGTGACATAAACATAGCTTTATTTACCCTCTGCCTTTAGCAATTGTCGACGCACTGCATTACGAATAAGCCACAAGATGTAACAAAGTTTGATGGGTAATTTTTCTACATATCGTTAAGATGGTCGGATAACCCAGATCCCGGAGTCAAAACCGCATGAATCTACAAGTTGCCCGAAGAGGATACGCAATAGTATTGCTGAGTTGTTCATTCCTGTTGATCCAGGCTTGCGCAAGCATTGATCCTGACTATGAGCAACCCTCGGTCAGCCTGAGTTCATTTCGTACCCTGCCCTCCGAGGGAGGCATGCCGACATTTGAAATTGGCTTGCATATATTGAACCCCAATTCGACTCCGTTCCGTCTCGAAGGTGTTGTCTACACCGTTTCAATACAGGGGCATGATGTCTTCAAAGGCGTCGGCAAGGACTTCCCCGTTCTCGAGGGCTACTCGGAACAGACAATAAAACTGACCGCCGCTGCTAACCTTTTCGCTGGTATCCGCCTGGTAATGGACTTGATGAACTCACCCAATGAAAGCCTTGAATACGAATTTGAGGCCAAACTTGATACCGGCGGTTTTGGACGTTCGATCCGGGTAAAGGAAAAAGGTGAATTTCGTATGGATGGCAAAAACGTACCCAATGAAAGCACTAAAAAAGTAGCTGATCCCGTTACCTGAAGTTTGAGAAAACCTGAATCAAACTCTTCAAACTCCCCGGAATACAATAGGCTCCACATCCGATAAAATATGAGGTCAAGTTGGTATCCGAGTGTCAATTTAGCAATTGATGGAGGTCTTATGAAACTTGATTTGAAAGCACTCGCATTTGCCTGCAGTATATTGTGGGGTTCTGTAGTTTTCCTTGTAACCTGGTGGGTCATAATCCTTGATGGTGCCAGCGGCGACCCAACCTGGCTTGGTCAGATTTATCGCGGTTATAGCATCAGCGTTGGCGGCAGTTTCATTGGCCTTGCATGGGGGCTTGTCGATGGCCTGATCGGAGGCGCCGTACTGGCATGGTTGTACAACAGGTTTGCAAAAAGCACTGCATGAAGAAGTAACTCTCCTAAGCCGGACCGATTATTTTCATTGGAAAGAATCAAAGCTTGTCTTATCAGAAACTTCTCATCCGGTTTGTAGGCAGATTACCTCCCGGAAGCGGGACCTCATTGAACACGCACGAGTACCTATTGCTTGAATTAATCCATCAATAAGACGAAGTGAGCCAATCTCTGGTTATTCCGTTTGTACGGTTGGGATTTTCAGTCTGTGGTGCGCTAGGATAATCACATATGCCTGTGCAGGCAGGCATTCAGTTTTTCTGCAGAGGACCAGAATATGATCAATTTCCATGTCAATGGCCGTGCTGTCCAGTTCGACGGTGACCCGGATACCCGCCTGTTGTGGGCGCTCAGAGACACACTTCAACTTACCGGGACCAAGTATGGCTGTGGAATCGGAAGCTGCGGTTCCTGTACAGTGCACGTCAATGGCAAGGCAAAACGCAGCTGTATAACACCGGTGTCCAGCATGGCTGGTAAATCCGTTACCACCATCGAAGGTCTTGCTGGCACTGACGGGAAATTACACCCGGTACAACAGGCCTGGTTGGAGCATGATGTACCCCAGTGTGGTTATTGCCAACCTGGTTTGATCATGACTACCGTGGACTTCCTGCAGAAGCATCCCGAACCCACTAACGAGATCATCAATACCAATATCGATAACCTTTGCCGCTGCGGAACCTACGTTCGTGTCCGCAAAGCCATTCACCGGGCGGCCGAATTATCAGCCAGGGAGAAATAGGATGCGTATTAAATCCCAGGCTTCAAATTTGCGCGAACCCGATTTATCGCGTCGTCGCTTCATCATTGCCGGCGCTACGCTATCCGGCAGTTTCCTGGTCGGTTTACCACTGCTTGGCCTGGCGGATGCAGAAAAGGCATCTGAAGGTAGTTCCCGGATAGGCTATTTCATCAACATTCTTGAAAACGGTGATGTCATCATCGGAAACCACCAGCCGGAAATCGGCCAGGGTTTGCGTACTACCTTGCCCATGCTCGTAGCAGAGGAACTGGATATCGAATGGGAAAGGGTACGTATCGAGTCCATGCCGCTTGGAATAGTAAAAACAGCCGATGGCTACACCTGGAAGTATGGTCCGCAAGGTGTCGGTGGAAGCACGGGTCTGACCAATAACTGGACCCATATGCGGGAGGTCGGTGCAACCGGACGCCTGATGCTGATGCAGGCCGCCGCCCAACTTTGGAATGTACCGCTAGAACAATGCACGACCAGACCTGGACAGGTCATCTGCGAGGCGGCAGGTAAAAGTGCAAGCTATGGTGAGCTTGTCAGACTGGCCTCTGCCCTGCCCCTTCCTGAGTCATCACCAGCACTGAAAACCATGGATGATTATCGAATCGTCGGCAAAGCACATGACAACCTCGAAGTGAGAGACATCATCACAGGTAAGACAAAGTTCGGCAGTGATATCCAGATGCCTGGTATGCGTTACGCCGTCATTCTGCGTTCACCCGTACTCAATGGCACCGTTGCTGGTTTTGACGACACTGCAACGAAGGCCGTCAAGGGTGTTCTGGATGTTTTCCCCATCGAGGGCCCAGCACCCGGTGCGCCCTATTTTATTCTCGCCCATGGTGTAGCAGTGGTTGCAGACTCCACCTGGGCAGCCATCCAGGGCCGCAAAGCCCTAAAAGTGGAGTGGACACAAAGCCCCAACCGGGAGGACAGTAGCGAAAAATTCTGGAAAGAAAATCTCGAAATGTTGTCCGGTAAAGGGCAAATCGTACATGACCAGGGAGACTTCCCCACTGCACTGGCAGCATCCAGCAAGGTGATCCGTCACACTTACGAAGTACCCTTTGTGTCCCATGCCCCCCTGGAGCCCCAGAATTGCTATGCATGGGTGCAGAAAGACAAGGCTCATGTCATCGCCCCGACACAGTCTCCCAGCGGTGCCTCGCGCAGTGCCAACGCAGTCACCGGTATTGAACGCGATAACATCGAGGTGGAAATGTCCCGCTCCGGTGGCGCGTTCGGTCGCCGGCTGACCACCGATTATGTTGCTGAAGCCTGCATAATCTCTCAGAAAACCGGATGGCCGATACAACTGGTTTGGACACGTGACGATGATATGAGGAATGATTTCTACCGCCCCGGTGGAACTCATGAACTGGTTGCCGGCCTGGATGACCAGGGCAAGGTCACGGCGTGGAGTCAGAGACTGGCCAGTGGCAGCAAATACTACCGGCGCCCCGATATGCCGGATGAGGACTTGTGGAAACCCGAGCTTTATCCGGACGACTTCCCCAAGGCCATGGTGGACAATTTCAGATTAGAATATTTTCATAATTTCATCGGACTGCCCAGAGGTTCCTGGCGCGGACCGGCACACGTGGTCAATGCCTTTGTCATCCAGAGCTTCCTCGATGAGATCGCCCATGAAACAGGTCAGGACCCGCTTGCACTGAGGCTGGAACTGCTCGACCGTGTTGAGCAACAGCCCTACAGTAGCCACGGGGGGCCGGTGATGACACCAGGCCGTCTTTCACGATTGTTGAAGTTTGTTGCCGGGCGAATCGACTATGGCAGAAAACGACCTGAAGGACGCGGTGTGGGTATCGCCACCCACTTCACCTTTGGTGGTTATGCTGCCCATGCTATTGAAGTCTCGGTAAGCAGCGAGGGCAATTTGACAATCGAACGCATCGTGGCTGCTATCGATTGCGGATTTGCGGTTAACCCCAATGCGGTTGAAGCCCAGCTTCAGGGAGGAACTATCGACGGCCTGAGCACAGCGCTTGAGCTTGAAATAACGGTTCGTGACGGTCAGGTGGTGCAGAAGAATTTTAATAACTATCCCTTGATGAAAATCAAATCAGTGCCGTCATTGTTTGAAACTCACGTAATGAACTATGACGACACACCAACCGGTGTCGGTGAAATTCCCGTTCCACCGGCCGCACCGGCGCTGACCAATGCCATTTTCAATACAACAGGCGTTCGTATTCGCAGACTGCCCATCGCAGATCAGTTGCGCAAGAAGATGAGGTCCTGACTTTGGCGGTCCCCAAACACAACATCTGGGAGGTAAGAAAATCAGGTCACAAATAAACGTCTGATCAATGGTACGTCAACAAGGCTTGCTCCCCAGGGATCACCATCGATCACGGAAAAAGCAACATCCGGCTCACCCAACTGATCCAACACGATTGCTGCCTGGTCAAAGTTGTCATTACGGGTGTAGCCGTTAACCGTCACGATGGTCTTCAAACCTGCATGCAACGAGGATAACAGACCGTTTTCGGAATCCTCGAACGCCATGCACTCTTTTGCAGACAGGTCCATTGCATTGAGTGCATATTGAAAAATATCCGGCGCCGGTTTTTTGTTTGCAACAACATCACCCGCAGCAATTACATCAAACCAGCCAATGCTTTCAGCACCAAGCGTTGCACACAACAGTGTTGTTACATTTTCCGGAGTGGTCGTGGTTGCGATACCGAGTCTCAAGCGAGCAGAGCGCGCTTCCTTCAACAGTCGCTCAACACCAGGTCTCAGTGGGATTGCACCGGACTCTAGCAGAGCCAGATAGTGACTTGTTTTAGATTGATGCAGCTCTTTGATAAAACTGTCAACATCAACAGGCACCTCGAATGCGGGCTGAAAACTTTCGATAAAATAGCGGATGCGCTCTTTGCCGCCGGTTACTTTCAACAAAGCCCCGTAAGTTTCAACATCCCAGCGCCAGTCCAGCTCTGCATCTGCGAACGCCCGGTTAAAGGCGATACGGTGGCCGTCCCGTTCGGTGTCAGAGAGCGTGCCGTCTACATCGAAAATTAATGCTTTCAATTGGGGCATATTCTTCAACCTCTGTTTAAGAAGTCACTCGCTCAAAATGGAACAGACAACTTCTTCAGGAATCATAAAACTCTTCCATCACGCACATCACTTACTAACTCGAATTTTATCAAAGTTCCATAATTCAGCTGATAATTCTTTTCGTGTTTTAAGTGCTCTGCTAGTCTTCGCACACCCAAAAAATAATAGAGGAAATATTCATGCGATTCCCTACATTAATGTTGCTGCTTGCAATAAGCATTACTGGAACTGCATTCACGCAAATGGCGAGGGCTGACGATCTCTCCAACGCAGTTGAAGCGGATTACGATCAACACCTGGAAGCACTGTTTGATTATTTTCATCGCAATCCTGAACTTTCCTCAATGGAAATCAAGACCGCGGCACGTCTGGCCGATGAACTGCGCGCAGCAGGATTTGAAGTGACCGAAGAGGTCGGTGGCACCGGTGTCGTCGCCATGATGAAAAACGGCCCGGGACCACTGGTAATGATGCGGGCGGATATGGATGGACTGCCGGTGCCTGAAAAATCCGGACTACCCTACGCATCAACCGCAACACAGATAGATTGGGATGGTAATGAAGTACCTGTCATGCATGCCTGTGGTCACGACGTACATATCACCAGCCTGGTGGGTACGGCAAGATTCATGGCCGCGAACAGGGACACATGGTCCGGCACCCTGATGCTAATCGGTCAACCGGCGGAAGAACGCGTTGGCGGCGCTAAAAGCATGATGAAGGACAAGCTTTGGGAGAGGTTCGGTAAACCTGACTACGCCCTTGCATTTCACGTCTCCTCCGGCGTCCCCACGGGCAAGCTGGTTGCCGTTGTCGGCGCACCAATGTCCGGCGCAGATACGGTTGATATCATCATTCATGGAATCGGTGCCCATGGTGCCAGCCCACATCGCGGTGTTGATCCGGTCGTTCTGGGTGCTGAAATCGTATTGGCCCTTCAGACCGTGGTCAGCCGGGAGCTTGCCCCGCGGGAGGCCGGTGTCATAACCGTTGGTTCCTTTCATTCCGGCACCAAGCACAACATTATCTCTGACGAAGCACACCTTCAGTTGACCGTGCGCAATGACAATCTGCAGACCCGCAAGGTTCTTCTGGATGGCATTAAACGGATTGCGGAGAACATGGGCAGGGTCGCAGGTCTGCCTGAAGACCTGTTGCCGGAAGTCATCATATCGGATGAGAGCGTGCCACCAACGGTCAATGACTCTCAGCTAACCCAACGTCTCAGGGCAGTTTGGGCTAAGGAACTGGGAGAAGATATTTTTTACGAAACAAAACGTGAGGGCATGGGTGCAGAGGATTTTCCGTTTTTTACCACCGACCCTTATATCGCCAGCACCTACTTCTCTGTTGGTGGTACGCCGCAAGCTGATTTTGATGCTGAGCAGGCAGGTGGCCCTGCTGTACCTTCCCATCACTCACCTTTATTCAAAGTGAAGGGTGAAGAGTCGGTGAGATTAGGCGTTGAAGCAACCGTCATTGCACTACAGGATTTGCTACAGGTTATTGCAAAGTAAATAAATCGAACCGCGCCGGAATCAAGGTGAGTTAGCCAGACTTAACCCCTGACCCTCAATGGGCAGGGGTGCAAACCCTAAGACCTTTTTGGGCTCCCTGTTTTGACGATACGATTGGTCGCAGCCACCAGTTCTTTTGTGATACCTGGTTCATGGGATGAATGACCGGAATCAGGTGATATTTCCGTATCAAGTTCCGGCCATCTATCAGCCAGGTCAATCAAATTTTTGATTGCACAAACGATATCGTAACGACCGTGAACCGCAAATGCAGGGATTTGCCGGATTCGTTCTACGCGGTCCAACAGCATTGAATCAGGATCCGGCTTCACATTTCGAAAATAGTGCGCTTCCAACCGCGCCACGGCCCAGGCAGCATCGGGCTCATCAAAATGACTTGCAAATTCGGGGTTTGGCAGTAGGGTACAGCAAGCTATTTCATACGTCGCCCAGTGTTTCGCAGCCTGCAACGCCAGGTCCCGGTCTGTCCCGGTCAAACGGTTCCAATAGGCCTCTAGCAGGTCACCACGCTCCTCCTCGGGTATAAAACCTGCAAACTCATGCCAGAGTTCAGGCTGAATCATCCCGATGCGGTAAAGCCACCAGTCAATCTCTTCTTCACGCAATAACCAGATACCGCGTAGCACCAGGCTTTTACAACGTTCCGGGAACTCCTGGGAATAGTAAAGCGATATCGTTGAGCCATATGAGCCACCAAAAACATGCCAGCGCTCTATACCAAGTTTTTCACGGAGTTGTTCGATATCGCGTGCCGTGTCAGCCATTGTATTGTCGGTAATATCGCCAACCGGAGTTGACCGGCCACTACCACGTTGATCCAGCAATACAATTCGAAAATATGCCGGGTCAAAAAAACACCGGTCCTGTTCAGAACAACCTGCGCCGGGACCGCCATGTAAAAACAGTATCGGATCACCCTCGGGGTTTCCGCATTGTTCCCAGTAGAGTTCATGTGGGTCGCTCACTTCGAGTGTGCCGGTTTCATAAGGCTCGATAGGTGGAAAAAAATATTCGTTGGCCATGTCTTTATCTCAAGCTAATGGGGTTGAACTGAACTATTCTGCACTTTCCAGTTTGAAAATGTTATCACCCGGTAAACTGCACACTTGTGCAATTAATAATGCGAGTGCCAACGAGCGGACGTAGCGGCCTTGTTGTGACATGATGTCAGACTGATATTTGTCGTCCCTTTATTGCCTCTATTAAACTGATATTCACGACTTTCTTTGTGCGACAATAGCTTGATGCGTACCACCATATTGATGCTATTACTTGCCATGACAACAGCCTGCGAAAAAACCGCCACCTGGGAAGGTTCACTCGATTCCCTGCTCGCTTCACGGCCTGATCAGTTCCTTACGGTCACACAAAACCGGGATAAGTACCGGGTCCAGGTTATTTACACGCAAATTGACCGTGACGCCGGCAACCAGCCAACCTTCAGAACTTTTGTATACAACGTCAACCCCACCGTGTATTTTTACCCGGCGAGCACGGTCAAGTTACCGGTCGCAGCCCTTGCGCTGGAGAAACTGAATCGCCTGAACCAACCGGGGCTTGACCGTGATACCACCATGATGACGGGCTCAGACGCCACTTTCCAGACGGTGGCAAGAGCCGATGAAACCTCAGTTACCGGCCTGCCATCTGTAGGCAACTATATCCGCAAAATTATACTCGTTAGTGATAACGATGCGTTTAACCGTTTATACGAATTCATGGGCCAGCAGGAAATTAACCAGAGACTGAGTGGCATGGGATATTTCGATTCGCGTATTATTCACCGGCTTGAAAGTAGTTTGAGCGAGGAAGAAAACCGCTGGACCAACCCGGTTCAATTCCTCAGTGACGATGATTTAGTCTATGAACAAGCTGCCGTTTACAATGAGCACAGTTTCAGAGGAGCCAAACCGGAAAAACTGGGAGTTGCTGAAATCGTAGACGGTAAACGTCTTGAACGGCCCAAGGATTTTGCCGGAAAGAATGCCTACGCATTACTGGACCAGCACGAGTTCATCAAAAACCTGGTATTCCCACAAAGCACCAAACCACAGAAGCGCCTGGACCTTAGCGAGGATGACTACCGGTTTCTGTACCGGTATATGTCCATGTACCCCGGTGAGAGCGGCATCGAAGCCTATTCCAACAGCGATGACTACCCGCAAGGCTACGTAAAGTTTCTTATGTATGGTGGTGATGCGAGTGTCATTCCTCCGAATATACGAATCTTCAACAAGGTTGGTGACGCCTATGGCTTTCTGACAGATACAGCTTACATCGTTGATTTTAAGAACAATATAGAGTTTATATTGTCAGCAACAATCTATACCAATGAAAACCAGACCTTTAACGATGACAACTATGAATACGATGACATCGGTCTGCCTTTTTTAAAAAACCTTGGCCAGGCAATCTATGAAATTGAACTCAAGCGGCAGCGCGAACACACACCTGATTTAAGTCGCTTTCGTTTTCCCGATAGAGACTATTGAAACCAACAGTTACATGCCATCGCCCTCGCCTGCCCAAATGAAGCTACCCATCAGGATGTTCACGTTTTCACTAATTTCGGCTCCAACATTGAGTTCACGTGAAATCCACAGATTTACTACATCGATTTCGAAAAACACACCATCGTGGCTGGCTGCACTGTAAAAGTAATTTGAATCCGGACTGACTGACGATGTGTGGGCCTGTGACTTGTATTTGGAAGAGGCTGAATCGGCCACCTCTATATTCATCAACGAGCTATGATCAAGGGTGTTGATCACCGTCATATAGGTATCGTTATGATTGGTTACAAACGCCCTGTCATGCCCTGGTGCGAACGTTGTATGACCTGAGCCCTTTCCCGTATCAATCATGGTCACAATATTCATCGAATTCTTGTCGATCACAAAAACGTGACCTTCGGCAGAACCGATATAGATATGGACACCATCGGGATGAAAATCTGCATGATGGGAACCCATTTCTGCGGGATTAAGTAAAAGCGGCGCATAATCGCTGAGAACCGACTCACCCGTGACAACCATCCGGCCCCGCCTGATCTTGAAACGCAGGATAGATGGCGATAACAGCTCATCCCTGTTTCCTTCAACCACGGCATAATAAATATCATCAAAGCCTTCTAATGGTGACTGGAATACGTGGTGCACTGAAGTGGGTGTATCTAAGACAGAGAGCATTCCATGGCTCCGACTCCATAGCTGGATCTGCCGTGCGGGTCTGTCCAGCATAAAGAAGTGCATATCATCGATCCATAACGGGTGACCGGTGGCAAGTGAGCCACCGTAATCATGCGGCTGAACCAGCTCATCAACACCAAAGACCTTTGTAAGCTTGTCACTGTTAACCTTGACAAGGCTGGTCATCACTTTGTCTGCACCGGAAATCAGTGAAAACCCGGTATTGGGATTAAAGTTCGTAGACCTTGGTTTGTGATCCAGAAATATCCTGCCGATGTTTTCAATAAAATAATTTTCTATCACGGTCACAGATTCGGTCTTGCGGGTTAAGGCATAGGCCGTTGACCCGCCCTCCTGATCAACGCCGTATGGCCCATCGCCCGTATCCGTCACCGTCTTTAACAAGGACATGTCATCAACATTGATAATGAATACCCGGTTGGAATCCCAATCACCGTAGTAAGCCAGGTTTTCCACACCGTAGTAGTTTCCATCTTTGTGATCACCCTTGTTCATAAACTCCGGACTTCCGTGTTGCGGACCCGGACCGTGGGAATTTCCAGCGGCATTGATGGGTGCAGCATTGAAAACCATGTAAACAAACATTGTCGCAAAGCTAATACATTTCACGACCGTTAACCATGTCTTCCTTTCATATTCAATCACTTGCGCATTCAGCATGATGTTCTCTTCCTTGTGAGACTTAAGTGAACAAGGATTAACATACTGATGCTTAATATGCGCTGAAGCCGTTTTTAAGCTCTACTTAAGATTCCACAAACAAACAACTTCGCTCTCGCAGTGATAAGTCCTGGTTTGTGTGGATTCAGCGTGACCCGACATTAACAAGTACTTGGCTGAACCCTGAAAAACGTTGTTATACTCCCGAACACAATTGACTGGCAAAAACTGTACCCCCCTATCTGGAGACTTCTTTTGGCTAATGAAATCCGTTATTTATTTTTACGTTCTGTATTTCTGTTGGTCATTCTTGCCGTTGCTGCTTGCACCCGGCAAACCAGTCCCGTTGAAACCACACCAATGGAAGCTGATCAAATGCTGACCCTCGAAGCTATATTTAAAGATCATAAATATGACCCCAAAGAACCCGGACAAATTCGATGGCTGGATGATGGTAGTGGCTACACCGCGCTGGAGACTGTAGATGAGTACCGCGATGTAGACCCAGAACGTGATGAGGAAGGCGAAATCATTAAGTGGGCGGAGGACATTGTCTTCTACAACCCGGAGACACTGGATCGCAGCATCCTGATTCCCGCTTCAAAACTAACACCTGTTGATGCAGAAAAAGCACTGACCGTTGATGATTACATCTGGTCCAAGGATCGCAGCAAGTTGCTGATCTATACCAACAGCGTCAAGGTCTGGCGTACCAAGAGCCGCGGTGATTACTGGATGCTCGATGTGGAAAGCGGCGACCTGTGGCAACTGGGCGGCAGCGAAGCAGAAGAAAGCACATTACAGTTTGCCAAATTTTCACCGGATGCCACCCGTGTGGCCTATGTGCGCGAAGACAACATTTATGTTCAGAACCTGATAAGCCGCGACATCCAACAACTGACCAACGATGCCTCCGACACCATCATCAATGGGCTGTTTGACTGGGTTTACGAGGAGGAATTTCACGCTAAAGATGGTTTCCGCTGGAGCCCGGATGGTGAAAAGATCGCCTATTGGCAGCTGGATACCAGCGCAGCCCAGGACTTTATGATGATCAACAACACCGATGGGCTTTATCCGGTGGTGACCCGTTTCCCCTACCCCAAGGTCGGTGAAGAAAACTCAGCTGCCAGCGTGGGTGTTGTTGAACTGGCGAGTGGAAAGACGGTATGGGCGAAGCTACCCGGCGTGGCCAAGGACATGTACATACCGCGTATGGAATGGGCCAACGGCAACACACACATCCTGGTACAGCACGTCAACAGGAAACAGGATACCAATCATGTCTACGCGGTAGCCGCCGACAACGGCGAGGCGACCACCGTACTGATTGAACGCGAGCAGGAGTTTCTTGAAGTCTACGATGACGTCACCTGGCTCGAGGAAGCCAATGCCTTTGCCTGGATTTCCGAGCGAAGTGGCTGGCGGCACATTCACCGGGTATCGGCCGATGGCGAATCCATTATTGACCTGACACCGGGTGAGTTTGATATAACCGAAATGGAAGCCATCGATGAAAAAGGTGGCTGGTTGTATTTCATTGCCTCGCCGGAGAATATCTCACAGCGATACCTATACCGTAGCCGTCTGGATGGCTCGGGCGAAATGCAACGCGTCACTCCAGATGAATACAGCGGGTCTAACAGCTACCAGACGTCAAAGGACGCGAGATGGGCTATTCACACCCACTCATCGTTAACACAGCCTCCGCAGACCCGCCTGATTTCATTACCGGATCATAAAACCAGGCAAGTCGTGGAAGACAATCAGAAGCTGATCGACATGATGAGCAGGGTTAAACTGGGTGACCACGAGTTCTTTCAGGTCAAAGCCCGCGATGGTCTGGTTCTGGACGGTTTCATCATGCGACCTCCCGGTTTCGACCCGGACAAAAAATATCCCATCATCAATTTCGTCTATGGCGAACCCTGGGGCCAGACCGCGCAGGACAACTGGTACGGTTCCAGGCATATGTGGCATATGCTGATGACGCAACACGGCTTTATCGTCGCAACGGTTGATAACCGGGGTACCCGGGCACCCCGGGGACGAGCCTGGCGCAGATCTCTGTATGGAGCAGTGGGTGTGCTTGGTTCCCGTGACCAGTCCGATGCACTCAAGGCCATGAGCGAACGCTGGAGTTACATCGATACTGAGCGTGTTGGCATCTGGGGTCACTCGGGTGGTGGCTCAATGACGCTTAATATGATGTTCCGCTACCCCGGACAATACCAGGCCGGTATCTCAATCGCACCGGTGACCGACCAACGGCTCTATGATTCCATCTACCAGGAACGCTATTCCGGATTGTTGGAAGATTATGAGGAAGGTTACCGTGAGGGCTCTCCAATTAACTTCGCTTCACAACTCGAAGGCAATTTGCTGCTGATACACGGTACAGGTGACGACAACGTACATTACCAGGGCTCTGAACGGCTCATCAATGAGTTGATAAAGCACAATAAGCAATTTGAATTCATGGCCTACCCGAACCGCAGTCATGGCCTCAGAGAGGGTGAAGGAACGCAGTTGCACCTGCACACGTTGATGAAAGATTTTTTTGAAGAGAATCTAAAGAACTAGCGAAGACAAGAGAACCGTGGTCAGTAATGATGGCGACAAGCCCTGAGGTCTTGTCGCCGTCTGTTTTCAATTTGCCTCACCCGACCGCCGTAAAGCACTAGCTAACCGCACGCGGATCATTTCTCCCGTACTGATCGTGACTTGAAACCCAGTCAAGCGAAGAAATCGCGGCAGCCAACGAGATTTCACCTGCCAATACGGTACCGGCTATGATTTCGGCAAACTTATTGACCTTGCCAACCCCTTCACAACCCATCGCCTGCAGGGCCTCGGACTGTGTCGGAAGACCCGTTCCACCGCCGCAGGTCGCGACAATCAACGAAGGTAATGTGATCGACATATAAAGATCGCCATCAGCATTCAGTTCCGAGTACAACAATCCCATTGAAGACTCCGAAACATTCGCCACGTCCTGCCCTGTCGCCAGGAACACGGCAGTGATCGCGTTGGCAGCATGACAACCATTGTTATTCGCACCGGACAGCATGGTTCCGATGTTGGCGACCTTACCGTGGAAATAAAGCGACTCGGTTTCAACATCCATGACCTCCAGCAGGACATCACGTTTAACCACAGCTTCGGCAACAACGCGCTTTCCACGGGTTTTCATCATGTTGATCATTGACGCTTTCTTGTCGGTGGCAAAATTTGATTCCAGGAAAAAGCGCTTAACGTCTGCCACGTCACAGTTCTTCAGTATCCAGTTACAGGCTGCGAAGGTCGCCTTACCAACCATGTTCATACCCGCAGCATCACCTGTTTTGAAATTGAAACGCAGGTAGACAAATTTACTCGCCAGGTAATGGTCGATGTAATCGAGTTCAACAAAGGGGTCGGTGGTTTCAGCCACGGCCTTGATTTCTTTGTTACTCAGCTTGATCCATTCCGAAAAACTTCGCGCCGCGACCGCATCCTCAAAGATAAAGACAGGTGCCCGCTGCATATTATCGCCGACTACTGTGCACTTGACTCCACCGCTACGGTGTAACACCTTCATACCGCGGTTGTACGACGCCACCAGCGTACCCTCGCTACAGGCAAGCGGAACATAGAACTCACCCTGTGCGTGCTCACCATTGACCAGCAATGGTCCGGCAAACCCCAGCGGCACCTGGGCCACACCGGTAAAGTGCTCAATATTCCCCCTGGTAACATGCGGGTCAAAGGAATAAGCGGCCGTGTGAGTAAGTTCGGCACCGGTTTTTTTCCTGATGAAATTCTGACGGGCATGGATGATGCTGTCGCTGTAATCATCTTCAGAATTACGTGGCACCGTTTCAGGTAAAACATGGTCGGTCCTCAACGCATCCTGTACCTCCAGGCTCAAGCGGCCAAATGGCGGTGCTTCAAACGCCAGGCTCAGTTCATGACGTCCTTCAGAAAGAGGCTCTCTATCAAGGTAGAAATGTACCAGCGCCCCCAGTGGAAAATCCATTGGATTATCCGGATTCAACATGCTCAACGGTATGACTTCACTCTGTTCAATTGAAACGGAGACGCGGTCACGGGAAACGGGTTGACCATTGATCTCAATGTGTAATAT
>JAOUCZ010000384.1 GCA_029859505.1 Lysobacterales bacterium
GGCCATTGACTTCTTCGATCTCAAAGGTGATCTGGAGATGTTGTTGGAATTACGTGGTGAGAAAGGCGAAGTAGAGTTCCGCAATACAGATCTCGCCTGGTTACACCCCGGGCAGGCAGCAATGGTCTCGATCGATGGTATTGATATAGGTTGGGCTGGTGGAGTTCACCCATCCATTCTCAAGCAGCTGGAGGTCAAGGGGCCGGTCATAGCCTTTGAGCTCGACCTTAACTTACTTTCAAAACGCGAAATACCATGCACGAATGAAATTTCGCGCTTTCCTTCAATTAGAAGGGACCTTGCGTTACTTGTACCTGAAAATATTAATTACGCGGATATTAGGCGGAATGTGATTGATTTATCAGGCGATTTACTTATAAATTTGGTATTATTCGATCTGTATTCAGGCCATAATGTTGAAAAAGGTTATAAAAGTTTGGCTATTGGCTTGATTTTACAGAATGTTTCTTGCACTCTTACAGATGAAGTCGTAGATTCTTTGATCAGGAACGTAGTTCAGGGTCTGGAACAGCGACTGGATGCACAGCTTAGAGGTTAATGATGTCACTGACTAAGGCAGATATAGCGAATCGTCTGTTCAACGAAGTAGGTTTGAACAAACGTGAAGCAAAAGAATTTGTAGACGCGTATTTCGAAACGATCCGGCAGGCGCTGGAAAGCGGAGAAAACGTAAAACTTTCAGGGTTTGGTAACTTTCAGCTGCGCGAAAAAAACCAACGTCCAGGACGAAATCCAAAAACGGGGGAGGAGATTCCAATTTCCGCCCGACGTGTTGTGACTTTCCGACCAGGACAAAAACTACGTGCAAGGGTCGAAGCCTATGTTGAACCCGGGGATTGATAAAGACTTACCCCCCATTCCAGCCAAACGTTATTTTACGATTGGCGAAGTGAGTGAATTGTGCGGTGTCAAACCGCATGTATTGCGTTACTGGGAACAGGAGTTCGAACAACTCAAACCTGTTAAACGACGTGGTAACCGCCGCTATTATCAGCGCGGTGACGTGATCATGATTCGCCAGATTCGCAGCCTGCTGTATGAACAGGGTTTCACCATCGGTGGTGCCCGGCAGCAGTTAGAGGGCGACAGCGCCCAGGATGATGTCAACCGCAGTCACCAGATCATCCGCCAGGTGCGCATGGAATTGGAGCAGGTGCTGCAGGTGCTTAAGCGCTGAGAGCTCAGTATTGGTTATTTTGAAAAGCGCCTGCGGGCGCTTTTTTTGTGAGCGAAATATGGCTCAGCCAGTGTTGAGGGCACCGTCATGGCCTAGGGCATGACGGTGCCAGATATAACAAATTGTGGTAAACAGAGGCAGCAACCCTTTTCCCAATCCCCCTTTTCATGTAACATGCCGCGGCCTTCAGCGATTATCTCGCAGAGGCTCAGAGTCGGGGCGTGGCGCAGTCTGGTAGCGCACTACAATGGGGTTGTAGGGGTCGAAGGTTCGAATCCTTTCGCCCCGACCAATAGATAAAAAAACCGCCTTTACGGCGGTTTTTTTATGACAGCTTATTGGCCGGGGTAGTATCTCTGTCCAAGTAAGTTAACGTACAACAAAACAAGTGAGGAGGACCCGGCGAAATTCCTCCACGGGATTATTGGATTAAAAATGACTAGCCATAAGAAACTGGAGCGAATTACTACCGTAATGGGTGCAACTTGATTCCGGTTGGTATAGTTCGCCAGAAAATGGATATGATGGCGTGAGGGATATTCAATGATAGTCCATCGTGCTTCTAGAGGCGTTTGCGGCTCCACGCAAATCGGTTTGGTGCAATATGAGAGGCAATCAACGATAATTCGTCCCTATCATCAGGAAATCGCTTGAATTTGAACATCTGTGCACAGATATGCTCTTGTTCAGTTCCAGGAAACTAGATAATGAAATCATTCGATAATGTATTGCGCGAAATGCCGGATATTGCCAACGAGGATTTAGCCTCCGTGGCCGGCAAACTCGAATGGGTCGGTATGAATGATATCGAACTGCCGGTGCGTATCGAAGATGACCAGGGTAACCTGATCCAGTCGACCGCCCGTGTCACTGCCTACGTTAACCTGAAAGACCCGGACGTACGTGGTATCCATATGTCGCGTCTATATTTGCACCTGGACCAGGCATTTGGTGAAAGGCCGCTGACACCGGCCACTCTGCGTCAGCTGCTGCGGTCATTTCTTGATTCTCATGAAGGTTTAAGTGATCGGGCCCTGGTGCGTGTTGATTTTGATTATGTCATTCGCCGCAAGGCACTGATCAGTGATAATGTCGGCTGGCGCCGCTACCCGGTTTCCATGATCGGTATTCTGGAAGGGCAGGAGTTTGCCCTCGAGATGGGTCTCGAAGTACTTTACTCCAGTACCTGTCCCTGTTCCGCTGCCTTGGCGCGACAGCTCATCCAGGATCAGTTCACAAAGGATTTTCCCTCAGAATCCAAGGTTGATTTCGAAAAGGTGCAC
>JAOUCZ010000383.1 GCA_029859505.1 Lysobacterales bacterium
ACTAGCCGCGCTAAATGATACTGATGGTAAACCTGTTGACTGGTGGTTTATCTATAAACTGCCTACCGGTGTAGGTAGTGGGCCCGCCGAGGGTTTCAACTATTTGTACTACGATTCCAATACCAGCGGTGAACTGGCACTATCGCCAAAAACCCTGGATAAGGGTGACAGTGCACTGCACAACACCCTGCGCCAGGTTTTTGAGGGTGACCGCAACAAGACGGACTATATTGTTTACAACGATGAAAACCCCAGGGAGAACGTTAGCAATAATTCTCTTAAGGGGCACGTTAAGGGTGGCCTGGCCTTTAACAAGAGTACTGATTCCGCCATTCTACTGACGCACTCCACGCCCCGCTTCCCGGCCGTTGACGAGATTGAACTTCCTGAAAAAGAACAAAGATATGGCCAAACGTACCTGTGTGTCACGCTTGAAAACTATTCTACCGCCAACCAACTGGCTCACCAGTTGCGGCATATGCACCAGCCACAGATAACCGCGTTTAAGCTCGGGACTGATATCCTACCGGGCGAAGACCTTTATCAACTGGCGCATGGCGATAAAGTGGAGGTCAGCGGCTTATCCAGCATGATCGAGTTTCAGTCCCGGGCGGGCAAGACCTTTCACAGTTTCGCCAAGAACAGACGCTGGGGAAAAAACTTCTGGCTGGAACTGGTCGCTCCCGCATTGCAGGGAGACCTGATGGTCGAAAGCTGGATCAGGGGCGCCATCCCGCCCGATGAGGAAAAAGGCGAGAGTATTGAAGATATTTTTCAGCTTGATTTCACGAATATTGGTCTTGAAGGGATCAGCTGGAAAGAGACCAAGGATCATGCAAAGTGGGCAATCAGCATGAAAGGCAAAAGAAAGTGGATCTGTGTAGGCGATCTCAACCGGATGATTTCGCAGGAAAAAAGAGGAGGGGGCACGATCGCATTCCAGGAGCCTAATCTTTGGAAAAGCCTGTTTGGGGCCCACTCAAAAATACGTGACAGGCAGCCGGGCGACTAAACCGGCTGAGTCTTTTCTACACGACCGGCAGGGAAGGTATCTACTGCAAATTACCTTGTGTACGCTGTTCCACCATCTGTTGAAGACCATCACGGACGGTACTGTCACGTTCCAGTAAGGGATGAAAGTCGCGACTGTAAAGCACCAGTAAACGGCAATACTCTTCAGAGTAGACACTGGCATTACGCGGGTCATTGTTCAGTAGTGCCATCTCGCCAAAGAAGTCACCGCTGCCGAGAAACACGGTGTTTTCACCTATCTCCACCCTGACCGCACCGGTGGCAATGAAATACATGGCATCGCCCGCTTCACCCTTGCGGATCAGTAATTCATCAGGTGTTACAAACCGGGGTTTGAGAAGACGCGATATCTCTTGCTTGCGGTCACTGGAGAGTTGGCTGAACAGTGGCAGGCGATCCAGCATTTCACGGGCTGACAGGCCAAGATCGAGTTCCGGTTGTTGTGAAAAAACAGCGATACGCTGCTCAATCTCATCAATTAACTCCTCATAAACCTCGGTAGAGATAACTGCCTGGTCCAGTAGTTCTGTGTACTTTTGCTGCTCAAGTCTCGCCACCCGCAATTTGAGCAGGTTCTGTTCCAGTTTTTGTCCATATTCCGGATAGGCAAGTCGCAAGCCCTGTAATTCCAGTCGCGCAAACTTCAGCCGGTAGCCCAGCGCGGATGCGACATGGACCATTAGCTCCCGGTACGTGAGTCTAGCTACACGCTCATCTGCACTGGCTTCCAGTTCCTCCATGACAGCCACTACTGTCAGCAATCGCTCAAAACGCCTGGCGAGTTCCTTACGCAGAAAATAAGACCAGTTAAAGTGCATGTGTAACCAGATGGCGAAGCGTGCCTGCCAGTTAAAGCGGAAGTTATGCCGGGTCGCCTCGAGGTATCCATCACGGCCGCCCTGGCGGACACCGTCAAGCAAGTCATCGGTATCACTCAGTAGTACACGGGCAACTGCAGGGGAGACCAGGCGGTCTTCCAGGTAGCCAAAGTAAACCCGGCGTTCGAATTGTGCGACCGCTGTCAGCGCAATGGCTATCCATTCATCATCTTCCAGCTGGTTTCTGCGCGCCATGGAGTCAAACAGCTTGCGTGAGCGGTTGTCGAAATCATTTACTGCGTCCTGCAACAAACGGTCGTTTCCGCCGCTTGCCTCATTCTGTGCGGTTATGTCATCACTCAGTTCAGTCAAGGCGTCAAAAATTGCCCGGTCCTTGATGGCCAGATCCAGCTTGTCTAGCTTTTTAAGGCCTGCCAGTTTAAGCAAAGCCTGCATGGTGGTTGCATTGACTAACAAGGTTAGAAGTACGAAGGAACACACCATGGTACCGATAAAGCGTGCAATGTCAGCATCGATTCCCGGTGTCTCGAGAATTGCCAGCGCCAGCGCCAGCGAAATGGCTCCCCGTGAGGCACCCCAGAACATCACCAGTTTAATGGGTTGGTCTACC
>JAOUCZ010000154.1 GCA_029859505.1 Lysobacterales bacterium
TATCTACTACTGGCGATGTCCAGTCGGTTGAAAAAATAAGGCTCAGTATCAACGGTCGAATGGCTGGCAACCATTCCGTACAACGTGAAATCCAGGACCTGATCCTGATAAGAAACGATATTCAATCAGCCGGCACCTGAGGGCCGGGAAAGATGAAAAACAAACCTCGACCAACGCGCCATTACCTGCACCATTACTACCCCCGCAAACAAAAAGGCGGGTTAACCATATTTTCAGCCGTCATATTACTTTCGCTATTGATATTGATGCTGATTTATGCCACGCAGGTGCAACAATCGGAGCAGCGTGTTTCTGCTAACGAGTACCGCCAAAAAATCGCTTTTCACGCTGCAGAATCGGGAGCTGATCAAGCCATCGAATACATATTGTCCAACAGTGTGCGTGTCTTGTCGGCTGACCCGAATGCTGTACCCGACGGTGCGGGCGGTATGCGTGCCGGCTGGTTTGATGCAACCGCCGGCGTTTGGGCAGCCTGCCCCGATGCCCCAACTGCAGACCATCCATGCGGCGGCAGTGTGCCCGCGGGAAACTTGTCGTCGTCCTACTTTTTTGATGATCCAACTACAACCAGCGCGGGTAAATTTGACTCAGTCCCGATCAACATAGGTATGTTGCCAGCAGAATCCACTGCCAGAGTATCTGCAGTTTTATGTCACATTGACTACGACAACCCCGTAGGTGGTTGCATGATTGCACCATCGGAAGGTGACGATGTTTCGCATGCATCATTCGTGGTTACGATACTCTCGTATGGCTACGCAGATTGTGTCGACCCGGCAGACACAGATACCTGCCAGGTGTCGGCAACGGTTGCCCTACCCATTTCAAATCACACTGTTACCCGGGGCTCACCACCGGTTCCATTGACGGCCCGAACCACTTTTCCACCCACAGGTACGGTAGAAATTGTCCCCAATCCAAACGCCGGAGGAACCGGCGTTCCGGTATCAGTTTGGGCCAATGCGAACACCGAATGCTCAACTGGCGAGGCTACGCTGGGCAGCGGTGACTGGGCAACCTGTGAGTTTCATGAGTGGTACGAGACCGATGAGATCCCCGCCGACATGGCCTGTACAACTCCAAGTTGCAGCTGTTCAAAGTCGGAAGCCATCAGTTATACCGTTGGCACTGAGGACATGATGGGTATCGATATTTTGGAAGATGTTAATTTCCCATGTGATCTGTTCGCGTATTACTTCGGTGTTCCGGAAAGTGAGTATCAGGTGGTTAAATCAGCTGCAAAGATCATTGCGGACTGCGATGGACTGGGTCCGGATAGTCATGGAATTTATTGGGTCTCAGGTGCGACATGCCGTCTTGATGGGACCAACGTAGTGGGTTCACCGAAACTTCCCGTGATGTTGATCAGCGCGGCTGAAACTACGACTTTCACGGGCAACAACAACATTTTTGGAATGGTATTTATTACCGATGTCGAGGTACCCGACGCTCAATGGAACGCGTCGGGCACCAACATCGTATACGGCTCGGTAATCATTGACGCGGAGCTGGATGCTTTTGTCGGCACCTTTAAGGTCATCTACAACGCCGATGTGTCACTACTTGCTGCGGGCACCAATGGTATCGGCACATTGAGTGGCGGTTGGAGGGACTTTGGCCTTCCGGAACCGGCCTGGGAGGAGTAATCCTGTGAGAATCACCAAGAAAAGCGAAAAAGGCTTTAGTCTTCTCGAACTCGTGATTGGACTATTTATATTCAGCGCGGGCATGCTGGCACTCGCATCCCTGCAGGGTCAACTCACACGCTCACAGGCCGATGCGTCGGTTCGCAGTGTCGCAACCAACATCGCTGAAGAACATATCGAGTCATTACGTGGATTTGGCCTCATTGATAACAATCCGGACAATTCCATTCCCGCCTATTCTGACATCCAGAACCGTACTTTTAGCGTGACCCGCGGGAACATGGAATACACTGTGGATGTACAGGTCAAAGAATATTTCTATGACCTCGTAACAGATCGTTTCGGGTTATCAAATCCCGAAGGATTGCTGGTTTCTGACTTTAAGGAAACCAGGGTAAATGTCTCATGGGGAGACACGCCAGATTTCCGTATTTCAGAATCACAGGGCATTTCCGCCACCGATATCGGTAGCGGCAGCATAGGTCTCACTGCCCTTATCTCATCAATAACGACCCAGGGCAGCGGCCGTTCCAACACAGCTCATGGCAACGAGTCACTATTGCCCAGCGTGAGTTATACACCAGGCGCCAATCCTGACATCGTATCCCTGCAACTTGGTGCGACACGCTTCAAGGAATCAACCGCACCCGTACCACGGGTTTACCGGTCTGAGGAACGGGTGGAAACCCGCTTTGATGTTATAACCTATTCCCAGACTGACGCCGGCGCACTGTTCCTCCGTCGTGAAGAATTCATCGGTGTGAGTTGTGTATGCAGTTTAGAGGCACCCCCAACCGAGGTGGAGCAAGGTGGACGACTACCAACTACCTGGGCCGCAGATGAATACCAGAAAGGGGAGCTTGCCATCAAACCAAAAGGGGTATCGACCAGTACGCAGCAAAGCATCTATTGCACTGAATGCTGCCGCGATCACCATGATGGTGCTACCGTGAGCGGTGATGTCGCTGCATCACTCTACGACCCATTTCGATCTGTTGGTGAATACTGGAGCGCCGGGCCATTTCAGGGTGACCACAAACATTATAACCGCAGCACTTCCGGTGAGCTGACCCTTGCCCAATCACCAGGTGACAGCTATGTTGAAGCCTGCCGAATGGTTCGGGTCGACGGCTTTATGCGAGTGGGACAAGATTTCCGCCAGGAAGGCCGAAACGCTTTCCCCGAAAACTACCTGGACGAAGAAATTGAAGTTAGTGATTATTCAAACTGGGTAACAACCAGTACCAACCTGTTTGAAGACGCGCTCAGTGGCGACTATGAATCTAACCCGCTAACGCTGCCGGCACCACCGCTGGCCCCGGATAGCAGGGGGTTCCCGACAACGACGACACTACCTACCGCTATCGGCACCGAGACCCAGCAATTACGGTCTCGAGGGGTATATATCGACTATATGCGCGAAGATTTGCGGGTCGCCATTGACTGCCTGCGTCTTCTGCCCGGAGACGGCACGGCCACGGATTGTGATAGCGAAACGATTCAATTTGATAAAAACATGTCCAAGAATGTTCTGGAAGTCATACCGTTTTTTGATGTCCAGTTGACGTGGTTAAACCGTTGGACCGAGAATCCAGCCAACCGGCCGGTCGACACCACCAACGAACCCGTTGTCACCGACAATGTACATAGCCGGGGTATCGCATCAAAGACTACTGGCAGCGGCGCCTCAACCATCTCGGCAACTGGGCACAGGGGTAATCTGGGCCTGACAGACACTGACCCGGTCGACCCCGGATTTTCAGCCTGGCTTGGCACAGCACAGCTTGTTGTCAATACGCTAACAGGTGAGCCGCCCCCAACCCCGGGCAACACCATAGTCAAGGGGGTGATCATGTCCGGTGTTCCTGGTTTAAGAGCAACGGATATTGAAATTGAAAGCAGCCAGGCTTATTGCAACCGCTCGCCCGATGGCTATGTCTGTGAGTTTTCATCTGCATCTTCAGACGTAACGCTCAAAGTATTCAACTACAAAAAGCAGAATGTGATTCTCGCTGCCTGTAGTCCAACATTGAGTTCCATTGCAAGCGGAACAGATGCAAATGGCCGTGGTTTTACCTACTTTAACCTGTCCCCTTCGCCCGCATTGGACACCACAATCAGCCACGATGTATCTTTACAGGCCAACGGATGCGGTTAGGTAGAAACCCGGGTTAAGATGCCCGAACAAATCATGTTGGGGGTCGGGCGAGAGGTCTTTTAACTGCCGTTTTCAGGTTCGTTTGCAATAAGTGTTTTGGGCCTTTCAACTTTTGCGTTAAATCATAAATCAGCGCAACTGACAGCGATACGAATACCTGGCTATTTATGACGTGAAAAACTAAACTCTCCACGTTCAGTAGTCAACATGACATGCGTTACTTGCTGATAGTCGTTGACCAAAAACGTGCTTTCAGTGCCTGAATTGGGTAAATAAAACAGGTTTTCTTTGACAGCTACCAACTGGCTTTCAGCATTTGCCTGTGAGTGTTTTAAATACAGTTTTCCATCATGTACTCTGATGTGAATCCCGTCTGATCCGGTCTCACCTTTATAAAAACCGGCATAAGCAGAAAGATCGGCCTCACCAATTTTGATGCGTTCTTTCTTAAATATAAACTGCATGCCACGTGTAAATGCCTCCGGGTTCAAGCCACCGTGCCCTGCCCCTTTAATAACATCAAATTTGACCTCAAGGTTTTTGACGTTCTTGGCTTTAAGTTCCTCCATAAACGCATCGATGCCCAATTGGCCATGTTCCATTTCACCACGGGCAGCGTATAACCTCACCGATGATTCAAGACCATTTTCTGCAAATGAAGTCCTGTACTTATTGAGTACGACATCGTCCCACCATGTTGCAGGTGTCGAAGCCAGGTAATCGGTGAAAACCGTAGGACGGGTGAAGAGACAGTAGAGTGTGAGCAGACCCCCAAAAGATGAACCACTTAAAGTCCGGTCATTACTGGTTCGAAAATGTTTTGCCATATAGGGGATTAATTCATACTGCAAAAAATTCAGGTAGTTGTCAGCCTTACCACTGCCAATGTATGACTCCATGCCGGTCGGGGTAAAATCGTGAACTCTTAAGCGATTGGCCTCAGCCTCATCACCTTCCCATGTGATGCCTACAACAATGCTTTTGCGTGCACCACGGTCATAATACAGACCACCAGCAACCGAAACTGCTATGGGAAAGTGCCACTGTCCGTCCACGGTATACAACACGGGATAACGGCTATCGTCATCGTCATATCCACCCGGCAAGTGCACCATGATCTTGTAAGTTCTGCCGGCTTTTTCTGATTTGAAATTAAAAACCTGGGCACTGGTCAACGGGTAAGCGGATTCTGCAAGGTATACCGGCAGACCCTGCTGCGCAAACGCTGGAGCCATCGAGGTCAGTAAAAGAGCCAACCCTGCAACTACCGACAATACTGACTTCATCCAATTATCCATTTTTGTTTACATCCAAATTAAAGGGCCCCTAATTTCTCGACGACGACGAACAAGAAAAACACCTCGTTGGGCTCATTCATACACAGTATTATGTATCATTAAATTGGATGGTGTTCGTGCTTTACTCCAGATATACAAAATATCAAATACGAATCCCCCCTGATTGTACAGATGATAAAAAGAATAATGGCTAGAGGAACAGCATGTGACCGCCAACAAAAAAAAACGGATAACTGCAAACTTTAACCTGAAAATAGGCGACGACCTCTTGTCGATTGAGGCCTCGGTTCCCGATGCCAAAACGAATGCCCTGGAATTGATTCCCGTTTTTCAACAACTGACAAACCAGATCGTTGCGCACTCCATCGAACTGACGGAGCGCGAAGGCAAAACAATAAGCTGCAAGGCTGGATGTGGCGCCTGCTGTAAACAACCCATACCTGTCACCTTGCTCGAGGTTGAACATCTGAACCAGGTCGTCAAAAGGATGCCTGAGCAGAGACAGCAACGCGTGAGAGAAACCTTTACCCATCACCTCAAGGCAGTGAAAGATGCAGGATTGCTGGAAAAGCTAAAATCAATAAAAGCTCTGGAACCCGACCAGAAACATCAGCTTGCTAAGGATTATTTCAAATTGGGTCTGGATTGCCCGTTCCTGGAGAATCAATCCTGTGGAATTTATAAGGACCGGCCATTGGAATGCAGGGAATTCCTGGTGACATCTGACCCTCGTCACTGTGCCGAGTTGGACCCGCAAGGAATTGAGCACATCGAACGACAAATGTGGATGTCTTCGGCATTGAGAAAGCTGAGCATCGATAGTCAGAACAGCGACCACCAGGGCTGGATACCAATGATATTTGCCCTGAAACTGGCCAAGTCAGGCCGCTTGAGATTCAAAAAGAAACTGGGCAAAGAGTGGTTGGAGGCCTTTATCCAGTATGCAATTGGAAACGGCTAACGTGAGTCACCAACAAATTAAGGGGCCCAATTAAAGGGCCGGATACATTTATCTAAAAAGTATGAGTGATCAACTACAGATTGAATAAAGTTTTTGAGGAAGCCTTAAATAAGTAAATTCGTCAGGTTGCCAACAAGGCGTAAAGGCCAGGCCAGGACAGCCGCCACGACAGTGGTGATAGGACGTTCCAAATAGTCCTTCAGACAGTCGTCAACATCCTGACCCTGGCTGCAATCATGGATCGACGCTTTTTACGGGTTACCTCTTGAAAGGTGTGTGGCTCCCATGTCATGTAGCACAGAAAAGTCATTGCCCGCATTTCTGCTTCTTCACCTTCAATCCCCAATTCGGATAGCGCCAATAAAAGGTAATTCATCCTCATACGGTTGGCCTTTCGAACTATCTTTGCAGCCTCCTTATCCACCAGGGCCCATTGTCTTATTGCCATTTCATATTGCGTCAAACGGAAATCGTGGAGCATCTCAGCAGTCTTCTGTAACCGGATGCGAGGCTCCATGGCAAGAAACTCCTTATTGACTGTGACGACCTCGGTAATCTCATGCGACCAGTACGCCAGTAGGTCTCTTAATAGTTCATCCCGGTTTTTGAAGTGCCAATAGAAGCCGCTTTTTGCGATCTTTAGATGTTTTGCCAGCCCCTCAACGGAAATGGCGCTGACGCTGCCCCTTGCAAGAAACTCCAGGCCTGCTTCAAGCCACTGACCTTTTGAGACCCCGCGCCTTACAGATTTTTTCATCATGCGGTAATGATACCCGACAATAAGTTTCGAATTAAACCAAACCTTCAATTGAGAACAATCAAGCTAGACGCTAACGTATAGATACAAAAACTCAAGTATGCTATCTTTCCAATACCGCGCTAATTTATAAACAAAAGTTACCAGCAAAGCAGAGTGTCAATTCGACAGGAGTTAAACGTCATGTCAGGAATAATCAAATCCCGAATCAGAACCCTTCTTACCAAGTATTCAGTATTCTTGGTTGCACTATTAATGGTGGCCCCGTTGGCTCAGGCACAACCGGCCAATCCGGACAACATGCCCCTTGGTCGCCAGGCCGTAGAAATTGTTGATGGCAAATACCCTGCCACCTATTTCCCGAACACGGAAATCCTTGGTGCAGATGAAATGCGCATTACCGCTCTCGGTACCGGAATGCCCAACCAGACCCGTGCGGCCGTCTCAATTTCTTACCTGGTCGAACTCGGTAATGGCGACAAATTTTTATTCGATACCGGTTCAGGCATGCTGGCCAATCTGTTTTCATTGAGGCCGGACTTTTCCAAACTCGATAAGGTATTCGCAAGTCATTTGCACGTTGATCACGTCGGTGATTTTATGGCTTTGCATATCGCCAGCTGGTTATCCGGACGTTATACCCCCATTCATCTCTATGGCCCCACTGGCTCCAAACCGGAACTAGGGACAAAGGCCTTCGTCGAGGGAATGCAAAAAGGCTATGCATGGGATATCGCCACTCGTTCTGGTGCATTGCCCGATGCCGGTGGGTTGATCAAGGTTCATGAATTCGACTACCTGCAGGAAAACGTTATCGTCTATCAGGAAAATGGTGTAACCATCCGCTCCTGGCCAGCCATTCACAGTCTCGACGGTGCAGTGAGTTTTGGTCTTGAATGGAATGGTCTCAAGTACGTGTTTGGTGGTGATACCTACCCCAACAACTGGTACATAGAATACGCCAAGAACGCTGATGTAGCTTCGCACGAAGCATTCCTGCCCCCTAAGGCATTGGCTGCGTATTTTGGCTGGTCAATGGCCCAGGCAACCTATGTATCAACACGAATTCATACCGAGCCACAAGCTTTTGGCAAAGTCATGTCTCAGATCAAACCCCGTCTTGCAGTCGGCTATCATTCTGTTCAGTCACCGGAAAATAATGCCGCAATTATGGATGGTGTCCGTAAGACCTATGATGGTCCGCTGGCACTGGCTCGTGATCTGACGGTTATTAATGTGACCAAAGATATCATCAGGGTCCGTATGGCCACTGTGGATGAGTATGTGCTTCCACCAAATGTTACAAAAGCCTATCTTGATGCACCAAGGTCTGACGATAAAAGTCCTTCAAAAATCATTCTTGATGGCAAATGGAAAGGTTATACCCCACCACCTATGCCGAAAAAGCAGTAGAGCTTTAACGAAAATATCAAGCTTAGTTTTTTTGACTGCAAAACCCGGGGCAATTGTCAAGAACCGACAGACCCCGGGTTTTCTATTACCCGCTTCATCAAAGATATCGCTAACCCGCAACAATTACTTACGAT
>JAOUCZ010000025.1 GCA_029859505.1 Lysobacterales bacterium
CTTTGATCACAGCGGAAAACCGCAGACACATGCTTCATTTGCGGGTGGCTCCGCAGCGGCTGAGAACCATGGCAGTGCCGGAAATGTAACCGTGGCCAGGCGCGGCCCGGATGGCAAAATTGAAACTTTCTGCACCACTGATATCGCAGCGGCCCAATCCTGGATGGCTGGTGAGGTTGCCACTCAGGCGACAGTGTCAGTAAGCCCCCCTGTCGTGGAGAAATAGCCATGACAGGACTAAAACTACTCACCCTTGTCATGACAACGGTCTTTGCCACTCAGACTTTTGCTGCAACCTTTGTGATTCAGAACAATGACGGTCCCAACGAGGGCTTCAATGATCCGCTGGAGCCAACCAATGCGAACCAGAAAGGCAATAACCCTGGAACCACACTGGGTGAAATGCGTTTGAATGTTTTCCAGGCCGCAGCCGATGTCTGGGGTGAAATTTTAAACAGCAATATCACCATAACGGTCGGTGGGAGCTTCGAGGAAAAGTTCTGTAGTGAAAACAGTGCCACGCTGGGTAGCGCAGGTGCGACCAGTTCCTGGGCAAACTTCGCTGGAATGGATGCAAACATTGCCTACCCGGTCGCCCTGGCGGAGAGCCTGACAGATTCCAATTTGAATGATGCCAATGTTGAAATCTTCGCCTCCTTTAACAGCCTGGTGGATTCCGAACCGACCTGCCTGGGAGGCAAGGGCTTCTACTATGGGCTGGATAATAATGCTCCTCCCGGAACCTCCCACCTTTTTCCAGTCGTGTTGCACGAAATAGCACATGGCCTGGGTTTTGCCAGCTTAACCGACAGTGGTGGTGGCAATTTTATCGGTGTCGGGGGATTTCCTGATGCCTTCAGCCGCAGACTATTAGACCTGGACAGTGGTAAATCCTGGGATGAGATGAACAATACGGAACGCCTTGCATCCGCTGTAAATGAGCCTGAACTGGTCTGGGAGGGTGCGCAAACGACCGCCGACCGTGACCAACACCTGGGTTTTGCACCGGAGCTTGTGATCAATGCGCCCGCACCCATCGCTGGCACATTTGAAGTGATTTCAGGCGAAAAAAGTGCGACCATTCCAAATGGTGGCATTACTGCGGGCATTATTGATGGTAATACACTGACTGATATCAACAATAATCCTGCTACCGGCTGTACCCAGATAGGTTTTGGTGGAACTCTTACTGGCAAAATCGTACTTTTTGACAGTACGCTTGACTGTTCAGCCTCCGTTACGGCTTTCTTCACAAACTTCGAAGGCGCCTTGGGCCTGATAATCGCCGATACCAGTGGCAGTGGGTTTCCAGACATGAGTGGTTCAATCACCAATCCCATCACCATTCCGTATGTCGGGGTAGAAAAATCCGTGGCGGATGATCTGCGTGCAAACCTGGCAACGGCCAATGTGACCCTGCAAAATAGCGCCACTACATTCCTGGGAGAAAACCAGGGCAAGGTTAAAATGTATGCGCCCGCTACCTTCGAACCAGGCTCATCGGTATCCCACTGGAGCAAGTCCGCCTCACCGAACCTGTTGATGGAACCCTCGCTGAACGTCCTCGATTTCGCAGATGTTGATCTTACCGCTGCCGCCTTCAGGGATATCGGCTGGTCTGTCAATATACCAGGTGAAAGTCTGGATGAGATATTTGTGGATGGTTTCGAGCAGCCATAGAGGACCTTAGTTAGCCGGGGTTTGAGCTGGGACTTGACCAGCTACTCTCGGGTGAGTGATATAGAATCAGCCCTTGGCCTGGCCAGGGCTTTTGTACATCACCTGATCTGGTTGAGGATTGTTTCCCGTGCGAAAACTTCAAATTTCCTGTGGATAATTCTCTTATCCTTTAGATTGTTTGATCAAGCACCATATATAATAGCTTACCTGGTTTGGGGCGGCTGTTTTTCCACCCTCTACCAGTCAACCAACAGGGTCGGGGAACATCCTTTATGCGCTTCATCTGCATCTTACTCATCACCCTCTTGATGCCCGTTTCACTGTGGGCACAGACAACCGTCAATGTTCGCACACAGGCTTTGAGTGAAGTCCTGGTTGATTTTGAGCGCCGGGCGCCTGCTGAAGTGCGCGCCCTGAATGACTCAACCATTGCCGCCGAAGTTTCTGCTGTCGTGTTGTCCATACATGCAGATGTCGGGCAAGCCGTACAAAAAGATGATCTGCTTCTGGAGTTAGATCCTGTCGACTATCAATTGAACCTTAAGCAGGCCGAGGCCAACCTTGCTTCCAGCAAGGCCCGCTTGAGCCAGGCAAAAGCCAAGTTAAACCGCGCCCGGACACTTGGAGATAACCAATACATTTCGGCCGACGAATTGCTGGAGCGTGAAACCGACGTAGTGGTCTTCAATGCCCAGATACAGGCTAACGAGGTGGCTGTTTCAATTGCCCGCAGAAATCTCGACAAGTGTAGTCTGACAGCACCTTTCGATGGCGTGGTTGGCAATCGAATGGCCCAGGTGGGTAATTTTGTCAGGAATGGAGACCCGCTGATTGCGGTGACCCAGATCGACCAGTTTGAACTGGATGCTGACATTCCGGACGGCCAGGCAGAAGAGATCATAAACGCGGACATGGTCCGTTTCGAATCCCGCGGACAGAAATGGCCATTGAAGTTGTTACGTTTATCACCTGTTATTGACGCACAGGGAAGAACACGCCGGGCAAGGTTTGCATTCACGGACTCGGCACCTGCGGTCGGACGCAGTGGCGAACTGGTATGGACGGTTGCTGAAGGCATGTTGCCATCCAACCTGATCAGCCGCCGCAATGGGGTTCTCGGGGTATTTCTGCTGGATTCAGGTAAGGCCAGGTTTAAGCCCTTGCCGGGTGCCCAGGAGGGTCGACCTGCATCTGTTGATCTTCCATCCACCACCCATGTGGTCACCCTTGGCAGGGAGCGACTACAGGACGGTGCTACACTGAACGTGCAGCAATAGACCGGCTCAGGTCGACAAACCCATGTTTAAAAGCCTGCTAACCAATCACCCACTCGTCAACATTCTGTTTACCGTTGTGCTGGTGATGGGTGCAATGTCCTTTCTGGAGTTACCCCGTGAACAGGATCCGGAAATCAACTTTAACTGGGTGATGGTGACCACGGTTTTGCCTGGTGCATCTGCGGAGGATGTTGAAGAACTGGTCACCGGACCACTTGAAGATGCAATAAGAAATGTTCAGGATATCCGCTGGGTGATCAGTACCACCCGTGAGAATTCCTCCAGTATCCTGATACGGTTCAGGGACATATCAGAAACGCTTTTTGATAAGCGGATCAACGATGTTCGCCGCGAGGTGCAGAACAAGGCCAACGACGAATTACCCGAGGACGCCACCGACCCCTACATCCTCGAAGTCACCACTTCGAGTGGTTTCCCGACGGCCATGGTCGTGGTTGAAGGTCAGGCCGACGACGAACAATTACGGCAACAGGCAAGGATCGTCAAGGAGGATCTTGAACGTATCAGCGGCGTCGATGCCATTGTTTCGATCGGATTGCAGGATCCTGAGATGCATGTCGAATTCCTACCCAGGGAACTGGCAGCCCGCGGCCTGGTTGCGACAGATATCGCAGACAGCTTGAGGCAGGGATTCGCGGACACCTCGGCGGGCAAAACCCGCGTGGCGGGTCAGGAATGGCTGGTGCGCGTGGAAGGCACCACCACCGATCCTGAGAAGCTGGCGTCATTTCAAATTGCGCCGATGTCCAGGCCCAATAGCAAAATCGCCCTTAACGAGGTGGCGGAAATCAAGCGGGGTCGCGAAGAAGCGACACAACTGGTTTCCTTTGGTGGCCAGGCTGCCGTTGCGCTATCGGTGATCAAGGTTCCTTACAGCAACACGATTGACCTTGTCGAACGTGTCGATGCTTATATTATGCAGAAAAACATCCAGCTTGATGGCTCGGGTATTAACCTGGTACTTGCAGATGATCAAACCTCGCAGACTCGCTCTGCGCTATCCATCATGCAAACCAATGCCATGCTCGGTTTGGGACTGGTGCTGGTGATGTGTTGGCTGTTTCTGGGTATACGTATCGCGGCAATGGTCACGCTGGGTATTGTTTTTTCCATCGCCGGTACCCTGTGGGTACTCAAGTTCAGTGGCAACACCCTGAATGTATCCGTTTTGCTGGGTATTGTTATCGTGTTGGGTATGTTGGTCGATGATGCTGTGGTCGTTGTGGAGTCAATATATTATCGACTGCAGCGTGGCATGAATGGACTGGATGCGGCCATTGACGCACTTAAAGAGGTTGGCAGACCGGTGACATCCGCCGTCTCAACCACCATAGCGGCCTTTCTGCCGCTGATGCTGTTACCCGGTATTGTCGGCAAGTTCATGTTCGTCATTCCCTTTGTGGTAACCGTTGGTCTTGCTGTCAGCCTGATTGAGGCATTCTGGATACTACCTTCGCACGTCATATCCTTCAGCGGGAAACGTAAATCCGGTCACAACGCCTCGACTTCTTCCAAGCGTGACCTGCGAACACGGTGGACCCATCTGATTCGCCTGAAATATACAAAATGGCTGTGTTACGTGATGCGGCGGCCGGTTCGGTTCCTAACCGCTGGCACACTGGCTTTTGTGCTGGCAATCGGCGTGGTTTCCATGGGTCTGATACAGATGAATTTCTTCGTAGCAGACCCGATGAGATTATTCTACGTCAACCTTGATATGCCTTCGGAAGCCCCGCTGGAAGAGACCCTGCGTCAAACAGTACTGGTAGAACAGGAAGCGCTGAAACACTTCAGACCCGGGGAAATCAGGGCCGTAACAGTCAATGCTGGCATTAAGTTCACCGATGCAGAACGTCTGTACGGAGATCAGTATGGCCAGGTACAAGTTTCACTGGCGCCCGCGACAGGCGATTCACGGCGGGTGGGTGAGATCGTCGACTCCTTGCGTGAACCGTTGTCCAAGTTGCCTGTTGATGGGCTGATATCATTCCAGGAACTCAGTGGCGGACCACCGTCAGCCAAGCCGGTCAGTGTCAAAGTTCGCTCCGATGATTTCGTCGAACTGCGAAGTGCCAGTGATGCAATGATTACGCTTGTGAAGAACATTCCAGGCACCAAGGATGTGGTTGACAATGACGTGCCCGGCCGACAGGAACTGGTTCTCGACCTGGAATACAAGGCCATACGTAATGCAGGTATGACCCCTGGCCAGGTAGCACGACTGTTACGTCTCCATCTGGATGGTGAAGTTGTCGCGTTTATGCGTGACCGCGGTGAAAAGGTCGAACTGAGAGTGCGCGGTCTCGACCGTGCGCGGCAGGATATCAACTCCGTACTGCATGACCCTATTGCTTTGCCCGGTGGCGGTTCAACGACGTTTGGCGCTCTCGCTAAAACCCGAGTCAGCCAAGGCCGTGGAGTAATCAATCATCACAACTACCGGCGTGCGATCACGGTCGAGGCGGACATTGATGTCGAGCTTACCGATACGGTTTTGGCCAATAAAACTGTCCGCGAAGAATGGAATAAAATCAGCCATCGGTTCCCCAATACCGATATTGACCAATCCGGTGAGCTCGATGACATCCAGGAAAGTCTTGATGCGATGTTTGGCCTGTTTCTGCTTGGACTGGGTTTGATCTATCTGATCATCGCCACGCAGTTTCGCAGCTATTTTCAACCGATGCTGATCCTCGCGACCATCCCAATGGCATTTACCGGTGTGATTTTTGGCCTGCTACTGACCGGCAATCCGCTCAGTCTTTATACGCTATATGGTGTTATCGCGCTGACCGGAATCGCAGTTAATAGTGCCATCGTATTGATTGATGCGGCCAATGCCCGTATCCGTTCAGGTATGCGGCCATTGCATGCGACCATTTATGCAGCCAGACGACGTGTTATTCCAATATTGATGACCACCACGACCACCATCGCCGGCCTGTTTTCACTGGCCGTGGGTCTGGGTGGAAAATCACTGGTATGGGGTCCGGTTGCCTCTTCTATTGTTGCCGGTCTGGGTGTGGCCAGCCTTCTGACATTGTTTATGATTCCCACTTTATACAGAACCTTCCAGCGCGGTCATGGCGGCCAGGAGTTTTTGGATCATCATGGTTAGGGGCCAGCTAAAGTCTTATCGTTTTTTACCCGTCATATCTTCATAGGGGTTGGCAATATTGAGGTCAACGCTTTTTCCAAAACCTGGAATACGAATTTCACCTCCATCGATGGTAAGGTCAGCGCTTTCAACAACCGACTCACCCAACTGGTAGATTGGCGGAAAATCGCCACCATCAGCCCTCTCGTTATAATCAGCAGCTTTGGTCTCTACCGCTTCATTGCGTTTTCGCCAGCTGTGCATATGCTTTTCACCCCAACGTTGGGTCAGCATTTTTTCCGTTTTCCCGGGCGATACAAAAAAGCCTGTCGCATTATTACCGCCGAAACCCTTGGAGTTAATGAACCCACCCTCCAGTTCCTGCGGATCGATTTGCAAATGCTCCATTGGAAAGTGCAGATTAGAATCGTAAACATCCTTGGCAATATGGTCCACGGTCTTGATGCCGGGCAGCCAGCCGTACTCCCAGGTACCCAACACGGCTGCAAGCTGGTCACCACCCGCAGGTGCCATTGAATGACCTACATACGATTTAATTGCACTGACGGGCCAGCGCTTGATTCCAAATGCTTTGGCCATTTCGTTGAGAACATGGGATTCGGTAACCCGGTTCTGCTGGGTACCGGTACCATGGGCATGCATTTGGGTGCGCTCCCGTAAACTTTTTTCACCCAATATCGCACGGGCCATTCCCATGGCTTTACCCATGGTAATAAAATTTCCGATACCGGGGCCGGGGATGGACTTTTTGTAACCATCGGCGTTGACATACACTCCCCCCACCGAGCCAAGAATACGTGCGCCCAGTTGCAGGGCAAGTTCGTCATCCATGATCACTGTGTAAACCGCTGACTCGGCAACAGTGAAACCGGTATTGCTCGAAAACGGACGACAGGCCCGCCGGTAATCCGGCACAGGGCTATTGTCGAGTGCCATCAACTTTTCATCTTCAGCCAGCGCACCCATGGTCCGGTAACCTTCGATCACCTCCGGAACTACCGGTGCCTCGGAATTACCGACAATGACGAGTCTTTTTCGACCGCTCCTGATCTCTTCAACACCGACACGGACGTTGTACAAATAGGTTGCGCAAGCGCCAATCATACCGCCAGTGCCGCCGGCTGAACCGAACACATAGGCATTGACAAAATCACCGGGCATCTCACAAAGACCCAGCGGTACGTTTTTCGATGAAGGCCGTTTACCACACATTGGATTCTGAAACAGTGCACCATACCCTTCACTATCCAGTTGACCCATGGCGCTTGAGGAATAGACGGCAATCTGATCAGGCGGCACTACTTCCTTCATCCGCTCAATCGATATTCCGGTGGACCGCAAAGCATCCGAGGCCCCGTAAACTGCCAGTTGTAAACCCCGTGGATGATTTCGCGACTGGTAGAGTTCGCCGGGGTTAAAGCCCTTGGGAAGCTGACCCGCACTGCTGACCTTCGAGACCCGGAAATCGGGAAACAGTGCATCCATTTCTCCTGCCACAGATACACGTACGGTACTGTCATCCATCGACTCCAGTTGCCAGCCATCCGGGATGACATTTGGCAACTGTCGCTTTTTCAATACGAATGTCAACAGCCCGCCATCAACTGCGGGGTGCAATTTTGCTGCAGACTGGACGAATACTTTCTCGGGATCGAAAACATCTATTCGACGGATAAGTGTGTTTTCCCTGATATATCTCCGGGACACCGGATCACCGGGGTTGTCCACTCCCATCAAACTCGCAAGACTTTTGAATGTACTATCTTGTTCAGCCGCGCTCATGGCATCGATAACAAGGCGTTTGTATCCATGGTGAAACGATAAGCGCCCTGCGGGGTTGATTCCTCCGAATCCTGTAATTACCGGTAGTCTCATTAAATTCAGTCCTTTCCTTATCCTGGGAAGTTGCCAAACACGTATCGTCGGGTCAAAGCGCGAGCTTACAGGTCGGTCATTCTACGCAGGCTCGGTAGCAGATGCGAATTCTTGTTGGAGATAACAAGGGTCTAAAAATAATGTAAAACATATATGTAGAAAGCAAGAAAGCGCCAAACGGCGAATTCCTGTAAACAATCTCAAAGTGGAGTGCAATAAATTCGTCAGGCCCAATACTTACGGAACCTTACCTACAAACATGACTGTCAGCTAATCGGGTCACCAGCCCCAGGGCTTATTTCCGGATTGAGGATCCGTCGATCCCGCAGTTGATCTACGCTTAACTTTATAGACCTTACCGCCAGGCTCGCTTTTTTCCTCCCGTTGAATCCAATTGGGTTGCCGGCTGTTATTACCCTCCGGTTTTGCAGGGCTTACATCATACAAACTGCAATGGCTGGACTCAGCGACACCCGCACCTTGGTGAGCAAACTGACCAGGTGCCAGCTCGTCCCTGGGGGAGCTGCCAACGGCCATAGCAGGAGTGCTTTTTGTCATGTTCCACGCAGCACCGCCTTTCCGATCAATGGAGTCCATCGCATTGCTGACGGCACTGTGCCTTGCTTCAGCTTTTTTATCTTGCGGATGTCTATCAATGATGGCAATTCGATCCTTGGAACTGTAAACAGACCTGCTGGAATCCGAAATGACTTTATAAAGAAATAGAGCGACGACTGCCACAATCAAACTGACAATCAATATGGTTGCGTACGTTAGCATTTTTACTTACCCCGCCTTTAAACCGTTTCCATATCGATTTTTCGATAACAAATACGGTCGTATCCAAAACCCCTTGAACCGGGTACGCAAAAAATAAAATCCGGAGTATAAGCGCTGCTGGTTACAGTTTGACTTAACCTGTCCCTGTAAAATCTGTCTATTCCTGTTGAAAACGCAAGCTAGCGCCAGGAATTGCCATCATGGCATAAACTGCTTTGCACCGGATTAATCTTATCCGCGCCAAGCTCTATCCAGTCCGTGAAAACAATCTGACCCTTACACCAGAACGAATCTGGAAACACAGACTTCAACTTAAGTCTAGCACATCCCGCAATTCATGCAATGTGAACGCACTAATACTTCATACCTATTTACATTAAAAATCGCTAACTGAAGATATATTTCGTCAGGAATATACCCAGCATCAGGAATGCAATTGCCAGTTTTGCTGCGGTTCCCAGGACGAGCCCAATCCAGACACCGTAGCCCGATCGCCCGGCCTGCCGTGCCCCGCTTCCCGCGCTCATCTCGGCTGCGACCGCACCAATGAAAGGCCCAAGGACTATGCCGACAAGTCCGAAAAACAAGCCTACAATGGCACCAAGAGTTGCTCCCCAGAATGCCCTTGGACTGGCGCCCTGTTTCTTGGCCCCGAATGCGGCCGAAAGAAAGTCAATCATCACGGCGAATACGGTGAGCGCACCCAGAATACCAATCGTGACCCAGCCAATCTGTTCAAAATCAGTGACCCAGGCAGTCAGTAACAGACCGGCAAATATCATCGGGACACCAGGCAAGGCAGGCACAACAGTGCCAATTAAGCCGCTGATCACGATAAGAAGGGCGAGCACCCACCAAAGTATTGTCCAGTCCATCCTAGCCCCTGTAATGAGATATTCGCATTCTATACCTGCCTATACCGGATTTTTCCAGTGGGCTATAAATATGTTTTCTACCCGGGACCTGGTGGACGGGTCTGAGAAACCAGTGCCAATAAAGGCATTGCCCCGACCCCTGTCCAAAGCATCTTCACAGCCCTTCCCTTTGATGCTCTCAGTAAGTCCGGACTCAACATCCGGACTGTATGTCTCCTCCAGAAATGTATACTCACGGGTTACTTCACCATCAGTGGACTGATTGAGGGTGACCTGCCAGACACCGGCCCAGACACTGTCCCGTGACACATGAATATCAATCCTGTAAATACGATTACCCTGTAACTGCGGCAGGTGTCGGCCGGCGCTTAACTGCCACTCGTTTATAGGAGTATTACCATCACAAATGGTGAAGTCTTCAATAAATAAAGACGGCCCGCCGGGAGGGTCGGGACAGCCCTTGAATAATGGAATCAGTTGATCCGGATTAGCAGGATTGATTGCCCGGTTTGCCAGGATACCAATAGCCAGGCCGCGTCCACGATGCGGGTCATGCTCCGTCGGCCCACGCATGCCTATAGCCACATGGGGCCCACTATCAACCTCGAAATAATCCTCGGTATGCCATTCACAAAAAACAGCCATGGTTTCATCGTCAGCCGGACCCGGATAGGAATACAAGCGATACTGCTTTCTGTCTTCACCAAACCCCAGGCTGAGTGGTTCCACCGTTGTATAAGCAATACCATTGGACGAAAAATAAGCGGCCAGTTCCTCGGTGGGCACCAGCAGGGGCGGAATTCGTTTTTTCATCAATGCGCCGCTTCCAGTAATTTGGTATGTCTTTTGCTATTCTAAGCGGATGCGACAGGCAACGCACACATTGAGTACTGAAACCGCCGGACCGGGACTCTATGATATTACAAACCGGGTGGTTGACTGGTGCCGGCAACAGGGAATGCAGGAGGGACTGCTGACCTTATTCATTCGTCATACATCGGCGTCGCTTACCATTCAGGAAAACGCCGACCCCGATGTCTGTCATGACCTGCAGGACTTTTTCGATCGCATCGCACCGCAACATGCCAATTACCGGCACAGCGCTGAAGGCCCTGATGATATGCCGGCTCATATCAAAACGGCACTGACGCAGGTCCAACTGACCATTCCACTTCAACATGGCCACCCTGCCCTGGGCACATGGCAGGGCATTTACCTGTTTGAACACCGCCACCACCGGCACTCACGACAGGTGGCGATGCATTTACTGGGTGATTAGACCGGTCTCCTTTTACAGGAAACTATAAACCGCTTAAGAAATCTTCCAGCACGTTAGCAAGATCCGGATAACCAATCTCCTGCAAATCATAATTTACACGTGTACTGGGTTTATCAATCTTAACCACCCTGTTGAGATCAATAGGTGTACCGATGACAACTGCATCGCATTCGGTATTGTTGATCGTGGCTTCGAGGTCTCTGGTCTGCTGCTCGCCATAACCCATTGCAGGCAGCAAGGAACCAATATCAGGGTAGGCTTCGAAGGTCTCTTTCAGCTTTCCAACAATAAACGGCCTCGGGTCTACGCACTCAAGTGCACCAAATTTCAAAGCGGCAACAGTACCTGCTCCGATGGTCATCTGGCCATGAGTCAGGGTCGGCCCATCTTCCACAACCAGTACTTTTTTGCCTTTTATCAGGGAAGGATCATCCACGCTGATAGGTGAAGCGGCATCGATAACAATGGCTTCAGGATTTACTTTCTGTATGTTATCCCTGACCAGTTGTATCCCTTCCGGTCCCGCACTATCCATCTTGTTGATAACAACAACATCTGCAAGCCGCAGGGTAACTTCACCTGGGTAGTAGTTCAGTTCGTGACCGGCGCGGTGCGGGTCAACGACAGTTATGTTGAGATCGGGCTTATAAAATGGAAAATCGTTATTTCCACCATCCCAGACAACGATATCACAGCCATCCGGATCGTTTTCAGCTGCCCGCAGAATGGCCTCGTAATCAACTCCGGCGTAGATGACATTGCCACGTACGACGTGCGGTTCGTATTCTTCCATCTCTTCAATGGTACAGTCGTGTTTTGCAAGATCTTCCACCGCCGCAAAGCGCTGCACTTTTTGTGCAACCAGGTCGCCATAAGGCATCGGATGACGCACTGCGACCACTTTGAGACCACGACCCATAAGGTATTCAATGATTTTCCTGGATGTCTGGCTTTTGCCGCAACCGGTACGCACGGCGCCGACCGCTATAACCGGCTTACTTGATTCGATCATGGTGGCATCAGGCCCAAGGAGAACAAAATTGGCCCCTGCCGCATTGACCAGCGCACTCATACTCATCACTTTCTTATAGGTAACGTCACTGTAAGAAAACACACAATCGTCTACCGACTCATCCCTGATCAGGCGGGTCAGGTCCTCCTCAGCAAAAATTGGGATACCCTCAGGGTATAACTCCCCGGCCAGTGCCGCAGGATATTTTCTACCGTCGATATCGGGAATTTGCGCAGCCGTAAAGGCAACGACATTGAAGCGTTCATTGTCGCGGAAAAAAGTATTGAAATTATGAAAATCTCTGCCGGCTGCGCCAATAATAATTACATTCTTTTTCATTGCTGTTCTCGTTATTTTGTCTGAATTTAGGAAATTAACTTAACCGGTCAATTTTACCATAACCCCTGTTCCGGATCACCGGATTACCACTTAAGAACACGCCTCACTGCATCCTGATTTTAGCCAGCACATAGGCATGGTCGCTGGGTTTATCAGTCGTTTGGCCGGGCTGCACACCAAGCAGCTCATTGCCATGAATAATGTCGTATTCCGCGTAACTCTCAGCCAACTTTTTGGGCACGATACCATGCATCAATACCTGCAACTTGCCACGGTGGTTGTAATCATAGCGTTGCTCGGGCGGCAACAGGTTTACCAGGTTCATGCTTTCATCACCTACAACTGCGGCCAGGGTCTCGCTTTCCTCAGTATCATTAAAATCACCGGTTACATAATAATCCAGCGCCTTGCTGCGCATGAGCGACATTTCCTCTTCCAGAATCTCAGCCTGCCTGACCCTTATCGGCAACCTCTCGTCAAAACCCGGTTGTTCAGGCGCGAAAATACCGCGCTGATGACGCTTTGAGGCCAAATGAACATTGATACACGCCAGTTCATGACCCGTTGCTTTTTCCCTGAAGTGCACTACAAGCGGTTTTCTGGATCCCTCATATGCCTCTTCTTCAGCACCGATCAGGCGGGCAGAATTTTCCACCAGTGCAACGCGCTCAGGATTGTACAAATATCCATTACGAATACTTCCACCCGGCTGCCCTCCGTCCGTACCGACACCCGGCGGAATATCCACCCAGTGATAGTCCACACCGCTAAGTATCCTGATGGTTTTAACCAGGCCTTCATAGGTGGAACTCGCATCCACCACCATGCTCATCTCCGCACCATCGTTATCCTGAATCTCCTGCAATGCCACGATATCCGGTAAATTGGCCTGAACCACCACCGCATTTGCAAGGGTATGAAAACGTCCGTCGCCCCAGTCATCATCAACATCCTGGCCGGGATTTTTAACTTTTGAGGGTGATTCAACATGCATATCCAGGTTAAATCCATTCAGTGTCATGATTGTCAGATAACCCGGTTCAGGCTTTAACCTGCTGGCAAGTAACGGATAGTCCTGGACCTCAACCCTGATCGGTTTGTCCACAATCATCTGGTATGCTTCAACGCGATAGTTCAGAGGACCGGTTATCCTTGAACGCAGTTTGGACCCGACATTTACGCGTGGTGCATGCTTGTAATTTTTTATGCGAAACCCCGGATACCAGCGTAACGGGTTTTGATGATCAATCAACGCCCCGCCCTGCTCCGTCCTGAGCACTCCTTTTGCAGGTCCATCGGCATCTAGCATCAGTACATAATCGCCGAACAGGTTACTCGGTGCGATAAAGGTCTGGCCCGCATCAACTGTCACCAGCATGCCTTCCAGCCCATTTAAAAAAACGGCCAGCTCAGCGGTTCCAGCTGGAACATTATTAGCCGTCAGCTCAAACGGTTTTATTTCCGGTCCACGCTTTTTCAGTACCCGTACGTTGTCGAGTTTGATTTGCGTTACAGGCTTGCCATGTTCCTGCTTGACGTAATCAATCACTTTGCCCATGATTTCAAGCAGTGCCCCCACCGGTGCGGGCCATTTTGGGCTGAATACATAGACAGCATCTGAAATTGACGGGTCAGGGCCTGACCTGACGTTCTGAATAAAAAAACCCCGTCTGCCCGTGCCGGTAACCACACCTTTCACCTTAACAAACTGACCAACCATGGCCGAGAAGATACCGCGGCCACGAATATCGCAAATCGCGGTGACTGCCGGACCTTTGTCTCTCAAAGCGACTCGCCTTTCTGCCCATCAATCAATATGAACTCTGTCTGCCGCCCATCGATATAGTGAACACCGGTTTCATCAAAATAGGCATCTTCCTCCAGCATGATCCGGATTTCCTTGTCCCACTCCTCAATGAAAGTGGCTGCATTCAATTCAATGGAGTAAGCGGTGTCCAGGTACATTGGGTAGTCGCCGGTAAACGGCAAACCCTCCTGCGCGTCCCATCTGCCTATGGCCGCTCCTGCACCATGACCGTGATAGCCGATGGGATGACTGTAAATGGACGGCTTGATACCTTCGGCAATGGCTTGTTCCCTGGATTCCTTCAGCACCTCGTTACCGGTTTTACCGGCCTTGAAATTTGCCATGAGAATATCCTGCAGACGATTGGCCTTTTGCAGCGCGGCTTCCAGGTATTGGGGCGCCCGGGTTTCATCGGGCTTGAGAACATAGGCATGTTGTTGTGTATCGGTATTGAGTCGTAAATATGTAATACCAAAATCAACGTGCAGCAAATCTCCCGGCTGAATAACGTTTTCTTCCGGTCGCGAGGCAAAGCTCCGCATGTGGTCAAAGCTCTCTGGATCCTGACGCTGTACCGCTACCGATGGATGAAACCAAGTGGTCAGTTTCAGCTCGCGGATTCTTTCCCGATACCACCAAACCACATCAGCGGTGGTCGTCACACCTGCTTCAATCACAGCCGCTGAGAAACCCTCTGCAATAATATCGTGAGCGATGCGGCAGATTTCCGGATACAAGGCCATTTCAAGTGATGTACGGGTTTCCAGCCAGGCAATGCTCAGCTTTTCTGCCGACACAACACGCTGTTGATATTTGCCGGGCAGACTTTCCTTAAATTCACGAAAATCCGTGGCCGACACGCCGTCGGCCAGCCCCCAGTGAGCGGAGAAATTAACACCTATCTTTTGAGGGTCACGCTCTACAATGGTCTCTGCCAGGCGCTTCCACTGGTCAGGCTGCTGCTCAGGTTCCCAGGCTCGCTTAAACACCGTACCCACGTCATAACGGGCAACAGCCAATGTTTCGATTTCCTGCCCTGCCCCGGGGTCGAACATGACCAATATGGTTCGTCGTCTCGCTGCCAGCCATGTTGCAGGTAGCATGGTCTTGATCACCGGATCCTCATTGTATTCACGCGACATGACAATCCACATGTCGAAGCCCTCACGGCGCATCAACTCCGGCAAGGTCGTCTTGAGCTTGTCTTCCAATAAGCGATCAATGGTTTCCGCACGCTCGTGCATGGAAAGTACCCGTGGCTGATCAGCGGCGAATGCAGTTGTTGACAGCAACAGGGAGAAGATAATGGTGTAAATTTTCATACTACTTTTAAATTCCAGTGAATTTTTTGAAGGTGTGATTATAGACACATTGTCCTTGTCAGATTGAGGAGGCTTTAATGATAAACTTATTGCCCGGAGGTATCCGGTTGGTCTGAACGAGAAAATCGTGTACTTTAAGCGCTGATTTTCGTTCCGACAGTAACCAGGCAAGAGAGGCTTGATGAGACATCTGACACAACTGGAACTCACGGCGGGACTGGACAAGATTCTTGAAACCCCAAAAGACAGGGGTACTCTGGTACTGATTGTGAGAAGACCCGGAACTGATCAAAGAGAAGTACTGGACCAAGGTCAGCTGGATCCAGCCTATGGTCTGCAAGGTGATAACTGGCTTACACGTGGCAGTCGGGCAACGTCTGACGGCAGTGCCCACCCGGAGATGCAAATCAACATCATGAACTCACGTGTAACCGCCCTCGTCGCACAGGACCCTAAGCGCTGGGCACTGGCAGGGGACCAGCTTTACATTGACATGGACCTAAGCCCGGAAAACCTGCCGGCGGGTACAAAACTCTCAATAGGCTCAGCCGTTTTGGAAGTAACTTCACCACCGCATACCGGTTGCAAAAAGTTTGTCGCCAGATTCGGCCGTGATGCCATGATTTTTGTCAACACAGGTATTGGCAAAGAGTTGAATTTCCGCGGTATCAATGCCAAGGTTGTGCAGCCAGGTACGATTCAAACAGATGACATAGTAAAGAAATTATCGGGCTGCTGATCGTAGGATGGGTAATTTATTACCCACGCGTTTCCCCGGTTGAATCTTAACGCTGCGTTACAGATAACTCAGCCTACAGTGGATAGCGCCCAAACTCTTCCACAGCATCAACCATGGCAAGAACGTTTTCCGGTGGTACATCGTTCATTACTGTGTGTACTGCGCCTATCATGCAACCGCCTCCCGGCCCAAGGGATTGTATTACCCGCCGCACTTCCTCGCGCACGTCCGCAACACTGCCATGCGGCAAAATTCTATGTGAATCTATACCACCGCAGAAAACAATGTTGTCTCCAAAGTGCTTTTTGAGTGAAGCGAGGTCCGACATTTTGCCTGCCGATGTTTGAATCGGGTTCAGAATATCGACACCGATCTCAATGAAATCATCGATCAGCGGTTCTACATCGCCATCCGAGTGAAAAAGCACCTTGGCATTGGTCCTGGCCTTGATAAAACTGATGAAATCCGCGTGCACCGGCTTGAGTATCTCGCGGTACATTTTGGGTGAAATCATCAGGCTTTCCTGGGTCCCGAGGTCGTCACCAATTTTAATGATATCCACGTTGTCACCCAGTTGCTCGAGGAAGGGCCCCATCAACTGCTTACAGTAAACTGCAATCTTTTCCAACAGGGCTCGTGCGAAATCCTGATCCATCGCCATATTCATCAGGAAGGTCTCCATACCCTGCATGGCATGGGCCCTTTCAAATGGAAATAACAACCAGGGTGTCGCCAGGATTGCGAAGCGGTTTTCTTCAGCCAGTAAGCGGGCCTGCTCCCTGACATGGGCGATCCGGCTCGGGTCACTCATATCCGGCCACCCCGGGTAAGCATCCAGATCATCCCGTGTTCGCGCTTCGGGGATCGGATGAATGCCGGGATACCAGTCTCCGGGAGTGGTTTCAGTCTGGCCGCTACCCCATGAATCTATAAAATCGCTGTGCGGTTCGCGTTGGTGGTTGCGTCTGCGTACACTTTCGGGCTCGAGATCCAATACGCCCCGAACATCGCTGTGCAGACGAAGCATGGTCTGTTCATCAATTTCTGCAGTGCCAAGCTCGGGCCAGTCATAAAGGTAATTATCCGGAGCCTCTATTCCCGCTAATTGCTTGATACCCTGGTACGGTTTCATCTTTATCCCGGTCGCATTACTGACCCCGATAATGAGCGGAACGCGGTCAGCTTGCCCGTGGTTGATGGTGGTCAACACACGTTCCCGGGATGTCATTGCGGGGTTCAAAACAGTATCCAAGGCGTTCTATTTCAAAATCATGATTTTCTTATAAGGCATGGGCTGTACCTTGTATAACAGGTTCAGTTCTCTGTCGTAGCTGAATGTCACAGTAATTCTGCCGCCCTGCTCTGTCACCGTAAAATCATTGGTCATATCATCCATTTCATTGATCTGAAGAAGACTGACCACCCTTTCCTGCGCAGCCTGCGCGCTGTTGATCGAACCCGATTTACTGGCACTTTCAACTGTCTTCAGAATGGAGTCTATAGACCTGGACTCGATGGCTTGCGGTACATACTGAAAACCAATAAAAACACCGTACCCGAGTATGGCCAGCATAATAATTGTGCCAATGGCGGAAGCACCGCGTTGTTGAAGTGGTAATTTGTTCATTCTTTTTGCTCCCTTGTGTCTAAAGCTTCAATTAAATTAAATATGATACGATCACCATGCGATTCCATAGTCATCACCGTAATCGCTGGCGCCACCCCACATACTTCCGTTTTGCCTGTCAAAATAGATAGCTGTAATCGGGCTGTATGGACGCTTGTTCGCCTCCACCTTGTAACCCATACCACCCAATTCGCTGCGCACCCACTCCGGCAACAATGGCGAAACGGAAAGCCGGCCGGGCTCGGACTCATGGGCACCGAAGGAACTCTGCATCTGGTAACTGGTGAAGTTAGGTGCCTCCGCAGCCTGTTGCACATTCATGTCAAATTCCACCATGTTCAGAAAGAACTGCAACAGGTTCTGATCCTGGGTATCACCACCCTGTACCGAGAAAGCCATCATGGGCTTGCCATCCTTCAGCGCGATACTGGGTGTCAGCGTGGCGCGTGGCCGCTGGCCGGGTTGAACCACATTATATGGGTTCATCTTTTCGCTCAGCACAAAACTCTGCATACGTTGACTTAGGCCAACGCCGGTTGAACCTGCAATAAATGCAGGGATCCAACCACCGCTCGGGGTAATTGACACCACCCAGCCCTCGGCATCGGCTGCCTGGATTGAGGTGGTACCTGCCAGGAAACTCTCTTCCCTGCTCATCAGCATAGCCTGCTGAAAACCCTCTGCACCCTCGGCATCGGCAGAAGGTGGAATGGGACTCCAGTTCCTCAATAATTCACTAAAGGGATTCTCATCATCCTGAAATGGATAAGGGTCTCCAGGTCGTGTCTCCACATTATTCTTTTGCGGGTCAATCAATGCCCGTCTCTGATCCGCATACTGTTTTGAAAGCAAGCCTTCAACCGGTTCCGCCGGAGGAACATAGGGGTCACCATAGTAAAAATCCCGGTCGGCAAAAGACAGGTTCATCGCCTGGTACAAGGTATGAATATAGCGTGCACTGTTATAGCCCATGCTCTTCAGGTCTATTTTCTCCAGAATATTCAAAGCCTGCAGCAACACCGGCCCTTGAACCCAGGTTGTCAGCTTGTAGACGTCGACACCCTTGTAGTTGGTAGAAACCGGCTCTTCGATATGGACCTGCCATTTGTCGAGATCATCGAGTGTGAACAACCCCCCGTACTCCTGCGAACTACGGACGATTTCCTTTGCGATATCACCACGGTAAAAACGATCATAGGCAGCGTAGATAGCCTGCTTGCGTGTCTTACCCGCCGCCAGTGCCTGTGCTTCGGTTTCGACCAGTTTTTGCAGTGTTGTCAGCAGATCTGCCTGGCGAAACATTTCACCCGCCACCGGTGCCGCACGTTGTTCAGGGTCTTCATCATTCGCGTGGGGCAGAAAAACAGCCTTGGAATAGGACCACTGGGATATCACTTCACGCCGCCGTTCGATGTTATCCGCCTGGACACCTTCAATCGGATATCCTTCGGCCATTTGCATCGAGGGTGCCAGAACCTCCGCCAGGCTCAACTTACCGTATTCAGCCAGCATTACCATCAAACCACCCGGCGTACCCGGCGTAACCGCAGCCAATGGGCCGTATTCGGGCGGGTAAACCATGCCTTTTTCGTGAAAAAACTCAGCAGTTGCTCCACTGGGCGCCACACCCAAAGCGTTGATACCTTTAACCTCGCCTGTGTGCGGGTTATAAATCAGTGCCTGGGTTTCACCGCCCCAGCCCAGTGTGTCCCACATCGTTGAGGTAGCACCCAGCATTGCGCAGGCAGCATCTACCGCATTGCCGCCACGGGAAAAAATCATGGCGCCCGCAGTTGCCGCCAGCGGCTTACCGGTAACAGCAACCCAGTGCTTGCCGTGTAATACGGGCTTTGCTGTCTTCTGGGCGATCACACTGCCTGCAAAACACATCAAGCTTACAAAACAACTAAGCACAAAAGCGGCTCTGCGCGTGGTAAAAACAAGGTGAAGGGAGATAGGCATTGGTAATCTCTTTTTTTGTTAGCCGATAAGGATAACAAATGCATTGCACCCGGTCAGTTCTGCTTGCAATAAAAAGAATCGATACTTTCAGGCGCCATGCAAAATTTTCCTGATTTTCTCTCCAACTGACCTGGCGCTTCAGCTAGAATTCACTCCTGATTCGTTTTTGTAAGGTTTCACTATGGATAGCTTTCTCATTTCAATCGCCGGCAATATTGCTGCAGGGAAGTCCACCCTTACAAAAGCGCTCGAAAAGCGATCCGGCGGCAAGATCGTGTCCTTCCTCGAACAGGTCGACTATGTCAAAAAGCATGGCTATCTGGAGAAATACTATAAGGCTGTCAGCGCCTATGACCGTTTAAAGGGTTCTAAACTCGATGGCAAGGACCCCGGTCAGTTTCTGAAGGTCAAGGAAGAAGCCGAGTATTGGGGCTACAAGATCCAGGAAACCTATTTCCTTTCAAGGTTGCTGGACCTGGGTGTCCTGAATGAACTGCTGCGCGACGGTCAGTCGGTTGCCCAGGACAGAAGCATTTACGAAGATCAGATTTTCACCAAGAACTCAAACAATTACGAATATATAACCGATGAGGATTACAGGAAATATCTTGATCTGTTCAAATTGGTGATGACCAATAAGCCGAAACCCGACCTGATTATCTATTTGGAAAGTGATGTGGAGGCGCTTAAGGCCAGGATAGTCGGCCGCAGCCGCGGCGAGGAATCCGAACTTGCCAGCGCCGAAAATTCTTACTTGTCCAACCTCAACGACCTCTACAGACCGTGGATCATGAAGTGCGGGCACCCTTATCTCATCATTGACACCGATGCTATCGATTTCAGAACCGGGGAAGGACTTGAGCAGGTCATCGAGGGTATCATCCAGTCCGTTCCAGGAACCAGAAGGCTTTTCGAATGAAACGAACCATCGGAATCATGGGGAATATCTCTGCGGGAAAGACCACCCTTTGCAAGCTGATCGAACAGCGCTGGGGTTTCGTTTTCTATCCTGAAGAAGTTGACGAACTGGTACTCAATTTCTATTACGGTGATCGCCGTGAACACGCCTACAACACCCAGGTCTTTTTTCTCTCCAGCAGGTTCAGAAACTGGTGGCATATGACCATCTCACCGCATTCTGGTGTTACCGACCGGATCAAGGAGGAGGATGTTCACATTTTCACCGAAAAGAATTACCGCGACACATTCCTCTCCAAGTCAGAGAAGATGATTCTTAACCATCAATTTGAGGCAATGAAGCACAACATTCCCGACCCTGACCTGGTGATCTACCCGCATACCGAAGTGGATGAACTCAAGAAAAGAATTGAGAAGAGGCTACTCAAGGAAGGTAGGGTTCGCGAGGGAGAAAGAGGTCTACTCGCCTCCGATGACACCTACCTGGAAGACCTGAACACACTCTATGAAGAGTTCTACCCGCGTTACGAGGGTAATAAACTCCGGATCGAGAGCAATGAGTGGAAGCTCGTTAACGACGACGGCTCAATTCGCTATGACAGCAAAGAAGCCGATACACTGTTGGATATCATTCAAAACGCGCTTGACCAAAACACTTAGATAATTGAGCAATAACAGAAGCTGACCGGATATACCGGTCAATTCAGCCAAGACTCACCTCCTCAGGACATTCAGCGGACGATCACCTGCGGACAATTTCAACGGAAACAACCGTTGGTCCACGAATTCGAGCTGAGCAGAGATTTTCAGCTTCGTTCGAATGTCCCGATCAATCTGTTCATACCGATGAGATTGGGCTCAATACGTGCCAGTAATTGCCACATCGTAAGACCAGCCTCTAGATCGACTTGCTGATCAAGCGCCAATATCCAGAAGTAATACTGGTGTTTACCATGGCCAACCGGGGGCATGGGACCACCATAGCCCATATTGCCAAAATCATTCTTACCACTGGTAAAATCCTCACAGCCCTCGTCAAGGCCTGATGTGGAGCCGGGAATATTATAAAGAACCCAGTGCACAAACCCGTAGGTTCCATCCGGGGTGACCAACGGTGCATCAGGGTCATGGCAGATTACCGCGAACGCTTTCGTCCCGGCAGGAGCACCGGCCCAGCTTAGTGCCGGTGAGCTGTCCTCACCTACTCCGGTGTACCGAGAGGGAATATCACCCCCGCCTTCAAATGCCGTGCTGCTCAATTGCATGTCAGATAGCGCAAAACCCATGACACTCTCCTTTTTTCAATGAAATTTGTGAAGTCTTAATGATAACGCCAAATAGCCAGGCTTTAAATTCCAACTATTACAAAGAGTAGGTTGCGCGTTACTCCGGTCCAATTTCAACAATTCTTTGGCATTTGAGGTTTAAGCCACTATGCTACTCAACAATTAACGACATAAAGAAGTAAATCCTTGTCAATTTTCAATGAACTCAAACGCCGCAATGTCTTTAAGGTTGGCATTGCCTATGTGATCGTTGCCTGGTTGGTCGCACAGGTATTGCAGTTGGTGTTCGAGAGTTTTGGTACACCGGACTGGGCGATAAAATCAGTGTTGGTGCTACTTGCAACCGGTTTGCCGTTCGCCCTGTTCTTTGCATGGGCATTTGAATTGACACCCGATGGGCTTAAGCGCGAACAGGATGTGGACCGATCACAATCGGTGACCTCGCAAACCGGCAGCAAACTAAATCACATGATTACTGTTGTACTGGTGCTTGCACTGGCTTACTTCACCTATGACAAATTTGTGTTGTCCGGGGAACGTGAGGCCGCCCTTGTTGAGGCCACAACGCAAACCATCAAGGAACAGATAGTCAGTTCAGACGAGCCGGCAGAATCGGGGATTTCCATCGCGGTGTTGCCATTTGTAAATATGTCGTCAGACCCTGAGCAGGAGTATTTTTCTGACGGCATCTCCGAAGAACTGCTAAACGTATTGGCCAAGATCGACGCTTTGAAAGTGGCGGCGCGTACATCGTCATTCTCCTTCAAGGGGCAAAACAAGCCGGTAGGTGAGATAGCAAAGGTACTCGGGGTCGATCACATCCTGGAAGGCAGCGTGCGAAAATCGGGTACGCAAATACGTGTCACTGCCCAGTTAATACGGGTCAGTGACGGCTTTCACATGTGGTCTGAGACCTATGACCGCGAACTGGTGAATATTTTCGCCATTCAGGACGAAATCACCGAGGCAATTGTCAGCGAACTGCGCGTGGAGCTCAATGTCCAGACACAGATTGCCTCTACGACCACCGACAACCCCGAAGCCTACCAGGAATACCTGCAGGGCCGGTATTTCTGGAACCTGCGAACAGTACAGAATCTGTACCTGGCCGTGGAACATTTTGAGCGGGCAACACAGCTTGATCCGTCCTATGCCGATGCATGGACGGGATTGGGTGAAGCGTGGGTATTATTGCCGATTTGGGAATTCAATGATCTAAAGGCACCGGAACAATTTGATCAGGCCAGGCTAGCCGCTGAAAAAGCACTTACGCTTAACGCAAAGTCAGGCCGTGCGCATGCCGTACTGGCTTATGTACATATGATGAGACTGGAGTGGCGTGAGTGCTTCATAAACAACGAGTTGGCACTGAAGTTTGCCCCGGAAGATGCCAGCGTATTGCACTGGTATGCCTATGCGCTCGTCACGGTTGGAAAGTTCGCCATGGCGGAGGAAGCCTATCAGGTGGCCGTAAAACTTGACCCCCTCTCACGCATCATCAACACAAGTGCAGCAGAGCAGTTCTTCGTTTCCGGGCAGTATGATGTTGCGCTTGATCGTATTGACAGGACCCTGGCGTTCGCACCGGATTTTGTGTTTGCCTGGCAGACCAAGGGGACTATCCACATAGCGAGAAAAGAGTTTGCAGAAGCCAGAGTAGCGTTTGAAAAAGCTTCCGAACTGAGTGGTTCAATAGTGTTTGGGCAAATTACGGTGGATTTCATCGAAGTGGCCAATCGTGCTGAGAGCCCAGCTAAATTACCGGATTGGATAAATGACCCAAATCTTCTTGATCCATACCTGGCCGCCATCGCTTTGGTTAGCGCCGGGCACTATGAGCAAGCTCTAGACTTGATTGAAAGAGTATCCAAAAGCAATATTCCTCATGCCGGAGCCTATAACCTTAATGGCGTTCTTTTTCGTGAAAAAATGGGCCATCTTCCCCGCTACCAGGAACTGGTCACCCGACTGGTTACGTTTGAATTCGATTAAGCTTTGCCCTAAAAAAATTATCACCCACTCCTGGCAATAAATCTGACCTTCTTTAAAGGACTTAACCATTATGAATACCACAAAGTTGCTAAAGCTACTTAGCCTGCTTATCTGGATACCGCTACTCAGTGCTTGCGGGCCCAACACGGGTACCAGTGAATCCGAACCTGTAGCACCCGTTACAGTGACCAACCCGGATCAGGAAGATCAGCGACTGGCTGCATTTTTTAGTGAGATATTTGAACGCGATGTCAGCCAGAGCCCGGAGTTCCAGGCCTACCTGGAGATCAAAACCGAAGACTATGGCCGGTGGGACGATTACTCGGACCAGTATGCGCAGGAAATCAATCGGCAAACAGCAGCCGACCTGGAAAGATTACACACAGAGTTTGACTACGATGCATTAAGCGATAGCGCAAAATTGAGTTACCGTATCTTTGAATATAATCAACAACGGGATTTACGCAATTTCGAGTGGCGCTTTCACGACTACGCTATTTCCCCGATGAATGATATTGCCTCTGATCTGCCCACATTTCTGCAAAACATACACAAGATCGAAACCCGCAAGGACGCCGAGGACTACATCTCACGACTGGCCGGCATTCAAACGGTAATGGCGCAGGTCATTGAACAGTTGCAGCTAGGAGAATCCATCGGCGTGATTCCACCGATGATGGTCTACCCCAAAGTGTTACCAGGGGCACAGAATGTGTTGCAGGGCGCACCATTTGACGAAACGGCAGAGGATGGAATCCTGCTAACAGACTTTCGCAGCAAACTTGATTCGCTTGAGCTTGATACTGAAGAAAAAGATATCTTACTGAATGATGCCGCCAATGCACTCAGCGGTCCGTTTCGAAACGGCTACCAGTCCCTGATTGCCGAGTTGACACGTTTGCAGGCAATTGCCAATAACGATCATGGTGTTTGGAGCTTGCCTGACGGTGAAGCATTTTATGCCAATCGCATTCAAAACTGGACAACTGTCGCCGGCACACCAGAGGAGCTTCATCAACTGGGTCTGTCAGAGGTCGCGCGTATCCGTTCCGAGATGCAGCAGATCAT
>JAOUCZ010000155.1 GCA_029859505.1 Lysobacterales bacterium
GATGGCCGGATCGTTGACTTCATCAAGACCGGTAAAGTTAAAGGTCGCATCGGCACCTTGCACATTCTTGACGATAGTCAGGCTGCCAAACTGTTGGTTGATGAATGTGCAAATAACGGTTTCACCTGCACCCACGTTAACGCGAACGCGATCGTCTCCCGGATTGTACTCGGGTTGTGTAAAGTTGCCTTCGGTACCAATTTCCACCTGGGCGTTGTCTGTCTGACCTACGCAGAAAATGTTGGTGACTTCCCAACCGGCAATATTCTCTTCCGCACTACCAAACCAACCAGGTTGTGCTGTATGGCTCAATTCTTCACCGGCGATATCATAGTCGGTTATGGTTCCCGCTACGTCACCTACCGTTCCCGCCACGCCGCCGACAAAATTGAAGTCCTGATCAAAATCATCCGGGTCTACAGTCTGCTTACGAATCACCAGGGTACCATCAAGGGTATTGGTAAATGTACAAGTCACGGTCTCGTTTGCTTCGGTCACAATCGTTGCATCCGAACCGTTGGCACCCGGTACGGCTGTATCGGGAACCGTGCTGTCCGGTGTTGGGTCTACACAACCAACATTGGATAATTGCCAGCTCTGGGCATACGGTCCAACATCTGCAGGCAAGCCGGTTTCGGCCAAATCATATGGATCAAGCGGAATCAATTTGTAATTGTATTCCCTGGAGTCAGTACCATCCCCAAATGTATTGAGTGTAAATGCCGATGATTCACCTTCCGGTACGTTGGTATTGCTACCGTTACCCCACGTGAAATTAAAATCAAAGTCGGCTTCTACACCGGTGCCTTCACCACCTTCCGAATTTTTCACGATGGTGGTACTGCCTAACGGTGCATTGGTAAATGTACAGATCACTTCTTCACCCGCGCCCAACGAAATAGTCGCAGGATTGGTAACCGGATCGGGATAACTCTCACCCGAACAAGTCACACCCACCAGGGCCCAACCATCCGCAACCGGATTGGCTTCGCTTATCGAATAGTCACCCGGTACCAGGTCGATGAAGTCCATGAATTCCGAGTCCACAACATCCGTTGACAAGGTAAATCCACCACCGAAATCGTAGCCATCAGGACCAGTACCTGTGAAATTAAAATTTTCTGTTGCTGGCCCGGTTCCGGTATCAACGGTGATTGACTTGACTACCGTGATCATTCCGCGCTGCGTATTGGTAAACACGCAGGTCACTACCTCACCCGGATTCAGATCAATCGCTGCAGGATCTTCATCGATGTTACCCGGCATACCGGTACATGTGGTGTCTGTCAGATCCCAGCCACCCGGTACGGTTTCGGAAACACTATAGGAACCCGGTGTGAGGAATCCTGAAAGTTCAGGAGTGGCGGCATCAGTCAATTGGAAGTCAGCGCCCCAACTTGGTGAAAAGGTGAATACCTGGGGTGAGCCACTCGGGTTGGTCACTTTGTCTACAACAATGACACCATCAGCCGTATTGGTATAAACACAATTGATGGTCTCACCATCCTCCACGTTCAGAACCACGTCAGCGCCAGTAACCACGGAATTCTCTAAACCGCCAATCTCCGTACACTCAAGCAAGGAGAATTGCCAGCCTGCTGGAATGAAATCTTCGGTCAATGTGTAGGATCCAGCGGAAACCGTTCGGGATTCCGGAGGAGACATCAGGTTAGTTGTCATCAAAGTGAAAGTCGGCGTGCCGGGTAGTGTCGTTGTGTACCCAAAAGTATCATTACCACCCACGGTCTGTTTAACGATGTTGACGGTGCCCTGCTTCGCATTATTGAATGTACAGGTAATGTCATCACCGGCATTCAGTGTTATGCCTTCAACCCCGTAAACCGGAGGAATACTACCGGGCGTACCGACCGGCTGATCCAGCTCATCCACACAGGTAGCACTGACAAAGTCCCAACCCGCCTGCAGTGTTTCCGCTACACCAAAATCCGTATCGCCAAGCCCTGTCGTAACAGTAATGGCAGGAACGGTGGTTGCGGTACCGCCGGAAGTGGTCAACTGGAAAGCGGCCAGAGGGTTGTTGGTGCTGCCCCAGTTGAAGTTAAACGTGTCATCACCACCGGATGAGTTCTTGATCACGGTGATGGTGGCCGGCTCAGGCGCATTGACAAATGTACAAATAACATCGTCCTGGCTGGCCAGGGGATCGGCCTCGTTATAAGACAACTCAACAGTGGCTGTTCCTGTTTCGAGGTCCACGGTCGTGTTGACCGGTGTACCCTCATCCGCAAGTACGCAAGAAAGATCATCCAGTTGCCAGCCATTTGGCAAATTGGTCTCTTGAACTACGATGGTCGCAGGGATGAAAGGTCCGTCAATCGCCTCGCGATTGCCAATCACTGCATAAATATAATCTTCTTCTCCATCCATCAGGTAGAACGGATTTGTTGCGCTGATATCATCAATTAAGTCACTGGTATCAGCAAAGGTCGGCGAGGAGTTGGTGTAACTGAACTCAAAGCTTTCTTCAGCTGCTGATGCCGGCGCAGATTTAACAATCGTTAATTTACCAACAATTTCAACATCGATTTCAGAACTACTGACCGAGCACTTCGAGCTTCCAAACGGGCCGTATGAATCGGGGTCAACCGGGTTACAAACCTGGTCTGCATCGGAAGGTATGTTCCAGCTAACAAATGATTCAAGCGCCAGTTTGCCGGTGGCCCCGGCGACACACTTCATGGATACCGTGTCGTTGAATGATTGCGCAGAATCATCAGTTCCATCAACCGCACCAAAGACACCGTCACCGTCTACATCAATAATGCCATCTTCTACGGCATAGCCGTTCCAGACACCATCATCGGCAGCACCGCCGCCGACGCCGTCGTCATCCATATCCAGTAAGCCGGCAAAAACATGATAACCAACAATAACAAATGATCCTGAATTATCAGTGCCATCAATGATATTGTCAGCGTTGACATCCACCATGCCGTTGATGATGCTGTCACGATTGGTCGTTAACGGAATACCTCTGGCTTCATCCCCATTGTTCGCAGCCGCAGTGTCATAGCAATCCTGGGGGGTTGCCGCATCATCGAATGAGTCGACTATGTTTGGTGAAACGGTATTGAAGGCAGGAATACCGAGGGATGGCATTGGCAGCACTTCACATTCCTTTGCACCACCTTCGTCCGGCACGTTTCCGGGATCAAGGAGGTCATTACCACCCCTTAAGTTCATCGGTAAGCCATCAGAAGCGATCCAGATACCTATATCGTATCGATCACCCTTTCGCAAATTGACGGTACCCAGAATGGCAACATCAATCAGTTCACCCGGCATACAGGTTAACCCTGTGTTAGCAATACCAACACCTGCTGCCGCTAACTGTACATCCGAAGCGGTGCATATATTACCATTCGAATTTATTCTATCGGCTGGACAAACAACAGCATCCTGTGCTGCCATGACGGGACTATTGGAAAACAATAGTAATAAGAAAACGGACAATGTCGTCCATGACAATATAAAAGACCATCTGACAGATCGCATATTAAACCTCCCCATGTTAATAAAAACTGGTGGTGTTCTGCCACCAGGTAACTTTTCTTCAAGATCGATTTCATTGGAAGCTTTTCCATAGAAATCGAACAAACCACTCACTGTATACAACCGATGCATGGTCTCTAGCCTAAAAATAATTTATGTGTTTTATTGCATATATTCGCTATTTCATTGTTTTTAAATAATATTTAAACTCTTAACATCAAAGCTAACAGCTACCTTGCTTCTTCCAAAGGGTAATTGTCAACCGTTTGAGCAGTTGAATTTATATACAGTTTTTTAAATATACGATCAAATCACTATTAGAAGCACCCTAACGCCTGTATTAAATCCCACGTGACATTAATTATTAGGATCGAAAGAAAACCGGAACCTCCCAACGTGACTTCTGGCCCACTGACTTCTGGCCCATGATTTTAAAGTCTAAAAATGGTCTCATATACACATTCCTGCAGAACTGGTCATTCAGCAGGACGGTTACAAAAATAAAATGTAACCAATACCGCGATAAGTTCGTCTAAGAGATATCGAAATTGCTATAGAGGGCTGATGTTTTTAAAGGCAGTTAAACGCCAATAAAAGAGACATCCGCCCATATTTATTTGGGTGACTGGAAAGTAAACAGTAGTTACGACCTGAAACACTAAATGAGAGGTTTACCGTGAAAAAATTGCTGAAAATCATTGCCCCTGTACTGGTACTCGTAGTGAGCATTGGTATTGTACAAGCACTGGGCGCAGCCAAACCCGAGCCGGAAAAAAAGGAAGATGCACAACGACTGATCTCCCTTTATGTTGATGAAGTGATGTCAGACACGGTCACCATATCAGTTCAGACCCAGGGTGAGGTTCGCCCCAAAACCGAGATAGACCTGATCCCGCAGGTTTCGGGCCGCATTGTTGGTGTTTCCGGATCCTTTGCTGAAGGTGCCGAGTTTGGTCCGGGTGAGACCCTGATCAAAATTGATGACACCAACTACAAGCTTGCTGTTGTTCGAGCCGAGGCCCAGGTCGCAGAAGCACAGGTTGCCGTACAGCGTGAACTGGCCAACGCCAAGATCAAAAAGGAACACTGGCTGGATAAACGTACCGCCGGTGAACCTACAGCATACGCATTGAACAAACCACAGGTCATGGAAGCAGAAGCCAAGCTACTTGCAGCAGAAGCTGATCTTAAAGAAGCCAGGTTGAATGTATCCCGCACCGAGATCAACGTACCCTTCCTGGGTCGTGTAAGAGAGAAAAGTGTTGGTATCGGACAGTATGTCTCCGCAGGCACACGCCTTGGCCGGGTCTTTTCCACTGAAACCGTTGAAATTCGTTTACCTCTGACAGACTCACAAATGGCTGAACTGAACCTGCCGATGGGATTCATGGCAGACGCATTCAATGCACCAGTTGTGCAATTCAGCGCCCAGGTGGGTAGCAGGCATCACATCTGGAGTGGTCGCATCGTTCGCACCCATGCTTCGGTTGATCAGCAAACACGCCTTATATATGCCATAGCTGAAGTTGAAGACCCTTATGGCCTCGGTGCCGATGACGGTATGCCGATGGCTGTTGGTATGTTCGTCCATGCAGATATTGCCGGCGTCAACAGCCAGTCAGCAATGGTGCTTCCGCGACTGGCCCTGCGTAACGCCAACAAGGTCTATGTCATTAATGATGAAAACCGCCTTGAAATACGCACGGTTGAGATCCTTTCCACCTCCAGTGACACCGTACTGGTAAGCACCGGTGTTGAAGTGGGTGATAAAGTCGTGACATCTACGATTCCGGCAGCGGTTGATGGCATGGAAGTCCGCGCTATCTCCCGTGAGCAGAAACAAAGCTAAACAAAACTAAAGAGGGAGCAGGACATGAATGGTCTGATTGCCTGGTGGGCACGTAATTCTGTAGCCGCTAATCTTGTCATGATCGGTATTTTCGTTGCCGGTTCGATTGGCTTTTCACAAATGGAACGCGAGATGGATCCGCAAGTCCGGTTCCCGGGCTTGCAAATAATCGTTTCCTGGCCGGGTGCTGCCCCGCAGGAAGTGGAAGAGCAGATTGTTGCCAGGATTGAAGAGTCCGTCAGTGACCTGGACGCGATTGAGTGGGTCCGCTCCTTTGCGAGTGAAGGCCGCAGCGAGGTTTACATCCTCGCGGAACAGCAGGTTGATTTCACACAGTTTATGAATGATGTGAAAATCCGCCTGGACTCGATTTCCTCTTTCCCCCGTGATATCGAACCACCCCAGGTTCAACAATGGGTCAATCGCGACGAGTTCATGCGTGTTGCGGTGCATGGCGAACTGAGCGAACGCGAACTCAAACGCCTTGCTGAAACCTTGCGACGTGAAGTTGCACAATTAGAAGCGGTTACCGTCGTCCAATTGTTTGGTACACGTCAGGAAGAAGTTTCTATCGAGGTCAGTGAAGATGCCTTGAGACGTTACAACCTGAGTTTCTCAGAGGTCGCAAATGCGATCCGCAATACCTCCATTAACCAGTCCGCAGGCCAGGTACGCACCGAGGTGGGCACCTATCAACTCAAGGTCCGCAGCCAGGCGGATACAGAGTCAGAATTCAACGAGATTATCATCCGTGAAACACCGGACGGCGGCATTATTCGCGTAGGTGATGTGGCCACGGTTGTGGACGGTTTTGAAGACAATCCAATACTGGCAACACTCAATGGTGAGCCTGCCGTACTCATACAGATAATGTCTACCGAGGTCATGGACATCGTCACGGCTTCAGATGCCGTCAATAAATGGATCGAGGAACGCCGGGAATCCCTGCCGGAAGGTGTTTCACTAACACTCTGGACCGATCAGGCAGTAGATTTCAAAAGCCGTATGAAAACCATCGGCAGTTCCGCAGCATTGGGTCTGGTACTGGTCATGCTCGTGTTATTACTCACGCTGAGGCCCATCGTTGCCTTCTGGGTGGCTGTTGGTATTGCTACCGCTTACGCCGGAGCATTTGTGTTGTTGGGTTCTGTGGGCGTATCCCTGAACATGCTTTCAACCTTCGCATTTCTGCTGGTACTGGGTATCGTGGTCGATGATGCAATCGTGGTGGGTGAAGGAATTCACAGTGAGGCCAACCGGATTGGCGGTGGCGTCAATGCATCAATAGCCGGCGCCCAACTGGTGGCTAAACCTGTTGTATTTGGTGTCATCACTACAGTATTGGCCTTTTTACCCTGGATATTCGTGAGCGGTTCGACCTCTGAATTCACACGGCATATTACCTGGGTTGTTATCCTGGCCCTGGGCTTTTCGCTGGTTGAATCCCTTTTGATCCTGCCATCCCACCTGTCCAGCATGAAACCACGGAAAAACCTTAAGGGTTTTGGTAAATTCCAAAAACGAATTGCCGATAGCATTCTCCATTTTGCAGACAAGCGTTACCGTAAAATTGGCGGCTGGGCACTTGAGCACCGTTACCTGACCACCAGTATATTTCTCGGTGTACTTGTTATCGGCTTTGGGTTGTTTGGCACGGGCTGGGTCAAGAAGAGCTTTATGCCGGACATCGAATCCGACGAGATCATTGTTAATGTTGTCATGCCGGAAGGTGCGCCCTACAGTCGCGCACTGGAAATCCTGGCCCAGTTGCAAGCTGCTGAAAAGGCGCTGGTGGAAGAAGTCAATCAACGCACCGATGGTGAAGGCGTGTTAATTGAAAACTGGTATACGCGTTCCCGCCGTGACAGTGTACTGGCGATTGTCAAGCTGGCACCGCCGGAAGTCCGCGACATGACCGCAAAAGAGGCTTCAATCCGCCTGCGTGAATTAATGGGAGATGTACCTGATGCCCGTGAAGTCTCGGTTCAGTACACGCAAAACAACAACGACCCTGACTTTGAGTTATCTATCAGGCATCCTGATCTCGACGTTTTACGGGCCGCAACGGCTGATATTGAAAACCAGTTAAGAACCTATGAAACCATCTATGACGTGCGCAACAACCTGGAAGGCGCGTCCGAAGAAATCCGCCTTACCATGAAACCGGGTACTGCCAAGCTTGGCCTGACATTGTCTGATGTCAACCGCCAGGTACGTCAGGCATATTTTGGTGAAGAGGTTCAACGATTGCCGCGTGACGGTCAGGATGTAAGAGTTAAAGTGCGTTATCCGCTGGAGTCCAGACAATCCATTGAAAGCCTGAAGAACTTCCGTGTTCGCACCAGTGATGGTCGCGAATTACCACTGCTGGCAGTGGCCGACCTTGAATATGCACCGGGAATCACGCGTATCGCACGCTGGAACGGCAATCGGGCCGCACGTGTCAGTGCAGACCTGAAAGAAGAAGTACGTGACGACATCATGAAGGATATGAATGAAAACTTTTTCCCCGAATGGGAAAAGCGTTATCCGGGCATTATCCGTGGTGCCGTCGGCCAGGCTGAAGGCGAACAACGTTTTATCAATGAGGTCATGGGCCTGTACCTGATTGCATTTTTCGCCATGTACACCATGCTCGCCGTGGCATTCAGAAGCTACTGGCAACCGGTATTGATTCTAATTGCCATGCCATACGCATTTGTCGGCGCCATATTCGGGCATAGCGTGATGGGATTGACCATGGCGATATTCAGTTACTTCGGTATCGCCGCGGCTGCCGGTGTTGTCGTCAACGACAACCTGGTACTGATGGATTATTGCAACCGGCTTAAAGCCCAGGGCATGAGTGCCAGGGACGCTATCATAGAAGCGGGTGTGACTCGTTTCAGACCCATCCTG
>JAOUCZ010000026.1 GCA_029859505.1 Lysobacterales bacterium
ACGTGACTGTCGCACGGACCCGGACTAATCCCTGGTTGCCAGATCGATACCGGCCATGGCAACATTCGCCATCAGCTTTATCTCATCGGCGTTGATGACGTAAGGGGGCATGAAGTAAACAACATTTCCTATTGGACGCAGTAAAATTCCCTGGGCCATTGCATATTGGTACACCTGCATACCACGCCGTTGTTTCCAGTCGTATTGAATCATTGGCTCACGCTGTGCCACCATCTCTAACGCCAGTATCATACCCGTTTGCCGGATATCACCCACATGGGCATGATCGCGCATGGGTGAAACTGCTTCGAGCATCTGTGCGGCCAACAGGCGATTGTCAGCCAGCACATCGCGCTGTTCGAAAAGCTCCATGGTTGCCAAAGCCGCTGCACAGGCCAGTGCATTGCCGGTATAGCTGTGCGAATGCAAAAAACCTCTCAGTGTTGTGTACTCATCATAAAATGCTTCATAAACCTTCTGACTGGTCATCACGGCTGACATCGGCAAATAACCACCCGTTAACCCCTTGGAAAGACACATGAAATCCGGTGCTATACCACCCTGCTCACAAGCAAACATTCTGCCGGTTCTACCAAAACCCACGGCAATCTCATCCGCGATCAAATGGACACGGAATTCGTCACACAATGCGCGCAAGCCAGTCAGATAGGATGGCGGATACATACGCATGCCGCCGGCGCACTGAACCAGGGGTTCGATAATGACCGCAGATATTTCGCCTTCATGGTTCGCAAATATTTCACGCATATCAGCCAGTCTTTCAGCGGCATGCGCATCCCATTGCTCCGGAGGCAATGCAAAACAATCCGGACTGGGTGCAACAAGTGGCTCCATCAGCAAAGGTTCGTAGGCCGCCTTGAAAAGGCCGGCATCTCCCACACTCAAGGCACCCAGCGTGTCGCCGTGATAACTGTTGGACAAGGTCACAAAACGCACCCGGCCTTCTTCACCGATATTTCGCCAATAGTGGAAGCTCATTTTCAGTGATATTTCGACAGCGGAAGAACCGCTATCCGCAAAAAACACCCGTTCTAGTCCTGGCGGCGTGATCTCAACCAGTTTTTCCGCCAGACGCACTGCTGGTTCATGGGTAACCCCTGCCAGGATGACGTGTTCAAGACAGTTGGCCTGCTCACTGACCGCAGCACTGATATGCGGGTTGGCGTGCCCAAACAGGTTAACCCACCAGGAACTGATGGCATCGATATAGCGTTTACCTTCCATATCTTCGAGCCAGACACCCTGACCACTTTTGACCGGCAGCAATTGCAGCCACTCGTGATCTTTCATCTGTGTCGTTGGATGCCAGAGCACATTGAGATCACGCTTACGGATTTCTTCATTCTTACCCAAATCTGTATTCCTTTTCAGTACGGAGCAATGTCATGAGTCTGGTATCATGGGCAGTCGTGGTCCGCCATGCAAGTCGCATGGGAGGTCATTTCAAAATTTTTAACCCAACGCTTAAACGACAACCAATTCACTTCGAAAACACTATGACCGAAACACAGATGAAAGAATTCCTGGCGGTGGCCTTACAGGCTGCAAAAAGCGCGCGCAAACTGATCCTGTCTTACTACAATGGCGAGTTTGATATTGAAATCAAATCCGACCAGACTCCGGTCACGGTTGCCGACCGCGGTGCCGAACAGGTCATCCGCAAAACCATTCAGGGTGCTTTTCCGGACCATGGTATTTTTGGTGAAGAATACGGCGCAGAAAACAAGGACACAGAGTACCTATGGCTGGTCGATCCTATCGACGGAACCAAGAGTTTTGTGAAACGTTACGGCATGTTCTCAACCCAGATTGCATTGATGCACAATGGTGAACTGATACTCGGTGTTTCCTGTGCCCCGGCGATGGATGAACTGGTCTGGGCAACACGCGGCGGTGGTGCCTTCAACACTAAGGGCCCACTGAATATAAGTGACGTAGATACCATCAACCAGGCAAGCATATCCACCGGCAATATCCAGAGCCTTGCTGCAAGCAAGCAATGGACAGCACTTGGTCGAATACTCGCAAACACCAACCGTACACGCGGATATGGTGACTATTATCACTACCACCGGCTGGCGGCCGGACAACTGGATGCGGTTATCGAATCTGATGTCAATATTCTCGACATCGCAGCGCTTTACGTTATCGTCACCGAAGCCGGGGGCCTGTTTACCGATCTCGACGGCCGCGCTCCCAACCTGGATACATGCTCTGTACTGGCGGCAACCCCGGGCCTTCATACCGCCTTGTCAGACGAGTTGAACCAGGTCTGACCCGTATGGCGAAGCTGCCCAAGGTTCACGCGAGGCGGAAGCATGATGCCGGCAAACTATTCAAAATCGAAAAAGTCGATCTTGAATTCAGTAACGGTGTAAAGCGCACCTATGAGCGGCTCCTGTCTCATGGCCTGGGTGCGGTGATTGTGGTGGCAATGCGTGATGCTGATACGGTTTTACTGGTCAATGAATACGCAACCGGCTTGCACCATTATGAACTGGGACTGGTCAAAGGCCGGCTCGAGCCGGGTGAAACCGTCCTCGAAGGCGCTCAAAGAGAACTTAAAGAAGAAATCGGATATGGGGCACATGACCTGCTAGAGTTGACTGCGTTGAGCCTGGCACCAGGCTATATGACACACATCACACACGTGGTGCTGGCCAGAAACCTTTATCCTGAAAAACTGCAAGGGGACGAGCCCGAGGAACTGGAGATCGTACCCTGGCCATTGTCTGATCTCCACACACTGGTACAAAGACCAGACTGCACCGAGGGACGCAGCATCGCTGCGCTCTACATCGCCAGAGACTACATGCTTAAGGAAAAAGAATAATGTCAGAGTTTAACCCAGGGATTGTCCTTGAACAGCTGGTAGACATCAGCCGGCGTGCGGGTTTAGCTATCCTGGAATGGTACGACGGTGATATGGGCATCACACAGAAGTCCGATGACTCACCGCTGACAAAAGCCGATCTCGCCAGCCATGAACTGATTCAGGCAGAGCTCTCAAACCGTTGGCCAGAGATTCCGGTTTTGTCGGAAGAATCTGCAGATATCCCGTGGGAAACCCGCCGGAACTGGACACAATACTGGCTGGTTGACCCGCTCGACGGCACCAAGGAATTCATTAACCGTAATGGAGAATTTACGGTCAATATCGCCCTGATACGCGATCACCGGCCTGTTATGGGTATCGTGCATGTGCCTGTGACTGACACAAGCTATTACGGCGCTTATGATTTTGGCGCCTGGCGCCAACAAGGCACAACCGAGGCGCAGCCTATTCAGACCAGGCGCCCCGCTGCACAAACGGCAGTCATCGTTGGAAGCCGTTCACACGCCAATCCTGAACTCGTGAACCAGTTGCAACAGCTTGGCGAGCATGAACTGGTCAGTATGGGTAGTTCACTTAAGTTTTGTCGTATTGCGGAAGGTCTCGCTGACTTTTATCCGCGCACAGGCCCGACCTGTGAGTGGGATACAGCTGCTGCGCAAGCCGTGGTCGAGGCAGCAGGTGGCCAGGTTGTAAAAATAAATGGTTCCGCATTGAGCTATAACACCAAGGAAGTCTATTTAAATCCCTATTTTTTTGTTTTTGGTGACCCGGCAAAGGAATGGCTGCGACCATTTCAGAATTTGGATTGAACCTGCGATTTGAAATTCTCCAGACCAGCATTTAAAGAATAAGCACTAAAAAATAGCCGGCGTGATTGGTGAAAATGCTGCCGCGCTTCCTTACAAAGCAGTAGATCAGTCCTTTCCTTACGCTTAGGGGGGGACAGCGATAACCAGTGTTTCCGTCACCGGATGGAAAGGACTTGTTAATAAATTACCACTTGAAGCAGGGCAAATCTGTTACAGAATGTTAAATAAAAATGTGCGTCAACTTGACGCAGGCGCTCTGTAGGAGTATAAAATGCGCAACCATCCTGTTGGGGCTTGCCAAATAACTATAACGATTGACAAAACCAATAATAGAACACAGGAATGTAAGCGGCTTAGGCCGCTTTTTTCTTGCCTGAGGAACCCCTGATTGTTTATGAACTACCCCAATCTTCCCAAGTGGCAACTTATCGCTGTACCTGCCGTAAGCATTGCCCTGGCTATTTTCTATTTTGGAAAATATTACGTAGTCGATGAATTGATCTATGCCAACTACCAGATAGAGGCATTGCAAGGGGACCTGCAAGTCGCACTTGACCAGCTTGCTGCGGAGCGGTCACGTTCGACGGTCGCCGAACGTGAAGCCGATGTGGTACGGCGCGCCAATGCGCTGTTACGGGCGTCCGAGCGAAAGCGTCAGGATGAAATTTCCGGCTTACAGGCTGACCTGGAGTTTTACCGCCGGCTTGGAGGCGCCAATGGTTCACAGGCCCCATTGAGCGTTCACCACATTGAACTACAGGCAACACAATCTCCACGGGTTTACCGTATCATTTTCAGCCTGACACAGAACCTGCGCTGGGCTGCGGAAATTTCAGGGCAAATTCAACTGGGTATCGATGGTATTCGTAACGGTGCTGCCGAGTACCTCACCAATGAGCAACTACTGGCTGAATCCGTCGAACCTTTGAATTTCAAGTTCAAGCACTTTCAACAACTGGAGCGTCTGATCACACTGCCAGAAGGTTTCGAAGCAAGCCGGCTAACCGTACAACTCAAGTCCAGCAGTCTTAGAACACCCGTGGAGCAGTCCGTGGAGTGGCAGGATCTTTTTACGCAAGTAATAGCTGATCCTCCTGCAGACGAAATACCGGAATCATAGTGCCAGTGTCAAGGTATAACGATTGAAAAAGCCAGTCCGAACCGCCATAGTTAATGCACCGATGGATAAATAGCAAACCGCATGCAAAACCAGATACCAACAGACCTCATCAAGTTTACCGATGCCGCTGCCAGGAAAGTGATGGAACTCATCATGGAGGAGCACAATCCGGAGCTCAAACTGCGTGTTTACATCTCCGGTGGTGGTTGCTCCGGCTTTCAGTATGGCTTCACTTTTGATGAGAATGGCGAAGACGACGATATCGCAATCACTAACGAAGGTGTAACGCTTCTTGTTGATCCCCTGAGCTATCAGTACCTGATGGGCGCTGAAGTGGATTACAGTGAAAATTTACAAGGTGCACAGTTTGTCATCCGCAATCCCAATGCTGCTACAACCTGTGGTTGCGGCTCTTCTTTTTCTATTTGAAACCAATGAACACAGCCAGTACAGACCACCTGGCACGTTCGAGACGAAATCAATTTACCTCTGTTCGCCTCAACCGGGAGGTCGAGTTTCGTGATGATGCGCAGTGGGTAGCCAAGACACTCATCGATTCAAACACACGGCTGGTACCACTTTGGCGTAGCCGAAGTCTGTTGGAACGTAATACCGAAGGCACCCTTTCAGTTTACCTGTCGCCGGCTGAACTCACTGAACCGGATCGAATCCAGCCACCGACGTTACTGGGTAACGATGGCAAACATCAGTATTTTGCTGCATCGGTTACAGATTCGCAGAAAGATGCCATCCTTGCGAAACTCCCAAACGCAGAATTCGCTGATCTGCGCAGGGCCTCTATCGATATGGCGGCCAAACACGCCGGTATACTGGCCTATGCCAAGGCACTGCATTACTGGCAATACCGCCATGCATTCTGTGGTATCTGCGGTAGCCCCAACCTGTTGCGTTCAGCGGGTCACAGAATGGTATGCAGCAATGAGGAATGTGCACGCGAATCTTTCCCACGAATTGATCCGGCCATCATCGTACTGGTAACCCACGGGGATTCCTGCCTGTTGGGCCGAAATGCCAAGTGGCGTCCCAAACATTTCTCCACCCTGGCAGGCTTCGTTGAGCCGGGTGAAAGTCTGGAGGATGCGGTCGTTCGAGAAGTTTACGAAGAAGTCCAGGTGAATTTGAATGATATCCGGTATGTCTCTTCACAGCCCTGGCCTTTTCCTGCCTCTGCCATGTGCGGTTTCTATGCGGAGGCGGTTGACAAGAACAGCGGCAGTAGCGAAGAAGTCGATGAAGCGCGGTGGTTTACGGTGGAATCCCTGATTCAGGCCGTCATCGCCGATGAAGTCCGCCTCTCACCACCGGTTTCTATTGCATTCAGGTTGCTGGCCGACTGGTTTCGAAACAATGGCGGCGGAAACCTGGAAGAACTGGTCCGTCGGCAGCGTCAATGAATGTTTCAGCACCAACCTGTTAGAATAAAGGCTTAAGTCCATTGGTTTCTGTTAGCGGCAAGTACAGACTTTAAAAAGGCTAGGGTCAATGACCATTATCTCGATACTGATTGCATTCATACTTTGCCACTTTGTGCGCGAAATGCGCCATTTGCGCCGTTTTGAGTGGATCAGCTGGTATACCAATTTCTGCAACGACAAATTTAAGAAGTTGCCGGGCTGGTCAGGCCCCACTGGTTTTCTGCTATTTATCGGCCTTCCGCTTGTCGCTGCCTACTTCATTAACTACGTTTTTTCTTCTGTTTTTGGTCAGCTTGGCGAATTCATTGTTGCCATCGCCATTCTGATTTACACCTTTGGCCCACGCGACCTCGATATTGATGTACGCAGGGTTTTCACCCGGGACGATGACGAACAACAAAAGGAGGCCCTGGAGGCATTGCTGGATGGACCGGTACCTGAAGATGAGGAAGCCTGTCAAAATACTGCAATAGATGCAGTATTTCGCAAAGCACTGAAGCGCTGGTTCGGTATTATTTTCTGGTTTGCTGTTCTTGGTATTTACGGCGCCGTGCTTTACCGGGTAGCAGTTTGGCTCAGTGGCGAAGACTTTGAACTTCTTGATGAGCAAAAAGACCTGATGACACGTCTGGCCAAAATCATGGAATGGCCTGTTGCCCAGTTAATGACGCTTTCTCTCGCCATCGCGACAGATTTTGATTCTGTTTATCGCGCATGGAAAAAATACCATAACGAGCGCGGCCATGGTTTGTTTGAGGGAAATAACGAATTCATGCTCACCAGCGCCCGTACCATTGTGAAAACCGGCCACGCGGAAAAAGATGGTTATGCAGACCAATTGACAGGTCCGATGGCAAGTATCAAGTTATCCATGGACCTTGTCTGGCGATCTCTCGGCGTCTGGGCCACGGTACTTGCAATACTATTGCTGGTAAACGTGATCGCATGAGCAAACGCTCGGTCCGGGCTGATATCGGCCGGATTTTATTCACCCTGGCCATTTTTTTCGGACTGGGTACAGCACAGGTGTCCAGTGCAGAGATACGTTTATTGCAGGCCAACGGTGAAATTCTCACTCTACCCAAACCGGCCGCTCGCATTATTACCCTGGCGCCCAACCTTGCCGAGATGGTATTTGCCGCCGGTGCCGGACAGCAGCTCAAAGCAGTCGTCGAATATAGTAATTTTCCCGCGCAGGTTGCTCAAATACCGCGTGTTGGTGATGCATTCCGTATAGACCTTGAGCGCATCATTGAATTGAACCCTGACCTTGTCATTGCCTGGAAGTCAGGCAATCCTCAAACAGCACTGCTAAAGCTCAAGCAACTCGGTATCACGGTTTGGCAAATTGAAATTACCCGACCGGAAGAAATTGCCGACTCAGTGGAGAATATTTCCCGTGCCGCCGGCACCCAATCCACTGGTGAAGCCAAGGCGCTGCAATTACGCAAAATGCTCACCCGTCTAAAGCGGGAAAATACAGACAAAACCCAGGTGGGTTACTTCTACCAGATAGCCCCCCGACCCCTATACACTGTCAACGGTCAACACATAATCAGCCACAGCCTGGCAGTATGCGGTGGTCACAATGTTTTTTCCGATCTGCCGGCACTGGCACCACAAATCAGCCGTGAATCGGTCATCATCGCAGATCCTCAAGTGATGTTTGCCCCGGAGACTACTGGTGAACCTCCGGCACTGGTCGCCTGGCAGGAGTGGCCGCAATTACAGGCTGTTCAAAACGAAACCATGTTATACCTGCCGGCTGACGAAATCAGCCAGGCAACACCCCGGTTACTGGACAGCATCGAATTAGCCTGTAAGCTTCTTGATGAAACACGTTTGACGCTCAAACAGGTACAAGAAAAATGACAACAAGTATTATTACTTCTCCCGTTGGAGTCATGACCGTTCTCATTGCCGTCGTAACATTCTGGTTCTGGCTTGAACGTAGTACGCGCTGGAAGATATTTGAATTTCTACCGCCATTGGTATTTATCTATGCCTCTCCCGTGTTGCTATCGAACTCGGGAGTCATTCCATTTGAAAGTACGGCCTATGATTTTCTACGTCATTACGGTCTTCCGATATTCATCGTACTCATGCTCATCAAGGTGGATGTGGTCAGTGCCGTGCGCATCATGGGCAAGGGTGTTTTCGTGATGTTACTGGGTAGCATAGGTGTGGTTTTCGGTGGGGTTATGGCCTACAAATTGGGGCAGGTATTGAGCTTTGGCGATTACTTCCCATTGGCACCGGATAGCTGGCGCGCTTTTGGAACGCTGGCCGGAAGTTGGATTGGTGGTACCGGTAATATGACAGCTGCGTATGCAGGTCTGGAGGGCGCCCCGGCTGACCTGACGATGGCCGCAGCCGCTGACCAGATGGTCTACCTGATCTGGTTGCCCATACTGCTGGGCAGCAAATCATTCGCTGACAGATTCAATCGTTGGGCAAGAGTGCCGCACGGACGGCTGGAGGCAATGGAAACTGCTGCGGCAAATTTCAAAAGCACCGAACACCCGCCTACCATGACCAGTTTGCTATACCTCGGCTTAATTGCAGTCGGATTCACCTGGATTTCCCTGGCCTTGTCAGAGGTATTGCCACCCGTGGCTATCGGTGGGGCAACTGTTATTACCGCAGGAACCTGGCTGATATTATTGGTCACCACAATGGCGCTACTGGCTTCCGTTACACCGGCACGCAAACTGCCGGCGGCACAACCCATTGCCATGGCCATCATTTATATTTATGTGGCAAGAGTGGGTGCCACCATGGATCTGAGTGTTGTGGACTGGGATAAGATGATCGGCTTTATCGCAATGGCCTATGTCTGGATCATGATTCACGGCATGTTCATTCTTACCGGGGCATGGATTTTCCGTGTTGATATTCACACGGTGGCGATCGCATCTGCAGCCAATATTGGTGGGGCAGCATCAGCACCGATCGTGGCCGCACATCACCGGGAAACACTGGTACCGGCTTCCATTCTGATGGCTCTTATCGGTTATGCCGTGGGCAACTACCTGGCTATCCTGACAGGACGAATTGGACAGTTGATCGGCAGCTGACTTCCGACTCTACCAGTCATGGAAAAACGGCGAGCATGGCTATGATCATTCGGGAATAGCCCGGCTCTCTAATGGATGTGAACTGCGGTTGATTCTAAAAGATAGACCCCAAACCGCCACCATTCATATTCCATTGGAAAAAATTCAAGACCCAAAGAAATATTAACCATGCCGCCAATGGCAGCATCAGGGTAGAGGCCTCCTGCTTAATCGGTCTGAATGTCTTGATAACAATCACAACCACAAGTATCCACAGGCTGATGACTCCCAGTGACCAGCCAATACGCTCCAGGCCAAAAAACATCCATGACCAGCAAATACCCAACAATAATTGCAAGCCCCACAAACCCAGCGCGACACGTGCAAGACCCCTCATTGTGTCCCAGATCATCCATCCGGAGACCGCCATCAATACATAAAGCACAGCCCATGCTGAGGCCATTACCATGGCGGAGGGACTCCAGGAAGGCTTGAGCATGGCCTGATACCACTCACCGCCAACAAACTGACCACCCACCACCGCTGCGATAACGACCAATAATAAAAAGACTGCCAAAGATACCAATCTGTGCATGATCAATCCGTGCTGTTCAACCCAACGGCAATGCTACCCTAAACACAGGTGCAGATACACCAAATCAAGCTATTGGCAATGCCTATGGAATTGATCATAAAAAACAATTTTACCCAATAACAAAACAGGTCTATGCTTTAACATGAGCCATCCCGGTTTATCATGAATCAATGGAGGACGTAACAATGTCACTAAAAGGCAGTAAAACTGAACAAAACCTGAAAGATGCATTTGCCGGCGAGTCCCAGGCAAATAGGCGCTATCTTTACTTTGCACAAAAAGCGGATATCGAAGGCTACAACGATGTGGCAACTGTATTTCGTTCAACCGCAGAAGGTGAGACAGGTCATGCACACGGCCATCTCGAATATCTTGAAGAGACAGGAGACCCTGCAACCGGCTTACCCATTGGCCCCACGGGAGACAACCTCAAAGCAGCCATCGCGGGTGAAACACATGAGTACACGGACATGTATCCGGGTATGGCAAGTGCCGCACGCGAAGAAGGTTTTGACGAGATCGCTGACTGGTTTGAAACACTTGGCAAAGCAGAACGCTCCCACGCCAACCGTTTTCAAAAAGCACTGGATAACCTGGACTAACCACGACCGGTTAGACAGCCCCATTTGTTTGAGTTTGAAAGGGGCGCGCTTGCGCCTCTTTTTTTGTCTTGCTTAGTGTAATCCCGGAGGCACCAACGATGAACAATTCGCCAACACCGCCACGTGAAGGTAGTCTGGATGCGCCAACCCGCCATCCGCTGAACTGGAAAAAACCGGAGTTTTATAACGAGGCCGGTTTATTTGAAGAACTGGAACGTGTATACGATATATGTCACGGCTGCCGGCGCTGTGTTTCCCTGTGTGATGCTTTCCCTACCCTGTTTGACCTGGTCGATGAGTCGGAAACTTTCGAGGTCGACGGCGTCGCAAAGACAGACTACTGGAAGGTAGTTGACGAGTGCTATCTCTGTGACCTGTGCTACCAGGTCAAATGTCCCTATGTTCCACCACATGAGTGGAACATCGACTTCCCGCACCTTATGTTAAGGGCCAAGGCAATACAATTCCGGAAAGGTGAACGCAAGATCAGTCACAAGCTGATTAGCAGTACCGATATGGCAGGTAAAATTTCGAGTATTCCGGTCATCAATCAAACGGTAAATGCCGCCAAAAACAGTCCGGTCATGCGTAAAGCCGCATCCAAACTGCTGGATATCCACCCACAGGCGCATCTGCCTGATTTTCACCAGAACACACTTAGAAAAAGACTCAAAAACCACCAGGCAAGAGGTATACAGGCGCTCGAAGCCGGCCCTACACGTGGACGGGTAGCCCTTTTTGCTACCTGTTATTGTAATTTCAATGAACCAGGTATCGGTGAAGACCTCATCGCCGTTTTTGAACATAACGGTATACCGACCAAACTGACAGAAAAGGAATCATGCTGCGGTATGCCGAAGCTTGAGCAGGGCGACCTTGAGACCGTCAACAGACTCCGGCAGAAGAATATCCCGCAACTGGTCAGCTTGATAGACGACGGTTGGGATATCGTGGCCGGAGTGCCTTCCTGTGTCCTGATGTTCAAGCAGGAGTTGCCTTTGATGTTTCCTGATGATGAAGATATTTTAAAGGTCAAAAGGCATATTTTTGACCCGTTTGAATACCTGCTCCACCGTCACAAAGCCGAATTGCTGAGAACAGAATTTCAGCAGGGCCTGGGTACTGTGGCCTGGCACGTCCCCTGTCATCAACGGGTTCAAAACATTGGCCCCAAAACCAAACAGGTTCTGTCACTGATACCGGATACCGAGATCAACGCCATTGAAAGGTGTTCAGGTCATGACGGCACTTACGGAGTACGAAATGATACCTATACCAAATCCCAGAAGATTGCCCGCCCGGTCATAAGCCGCGCAAAGAAAATGGAAGCCGATTACCTGGTATCCGACTGCCCCATGGCAGCCACCCAGATTGCCGACGGGCTTGATCTGAAAAACGGTGAAACCAATCCCATGTCCCTGTTAAGAAAAGCGTACGGAATATAAATATGGCAGCACAGCTAGAACGATCTGAACTGATGAGCCTGGAGCAATACTCGCAGCAGCGAAGCGATTTCCGCAGCAAGGTGATTGCACACAAGAAACACCGGCGCGTGGGCATCGGCCCGAACTTGTTCCTGTACTTTGAAGACCGCCTGACCATTCAGTACCAGGTCCAGGAAATGCTGAGAATAGAAAAGATTTTTGAAAGCGACGGCATCGAAGAAGAGCTCTCAGCCTATAACCCCCTGATACCGGATGGCCACAACCTGAAGGCAACGGCAATGCTGGAATACCAGGATGTCGATGAGCGTAAACAGCAACTTGCCCTGCTCAGGGGTGTCGAGGACCTGGTGTGGATCCAGGTTGGCGATTTTGACCCTATCTATGCCATCTCCAACGAAGATCTCGAACGGAGCAATGCAGAGAAGACTTCTGCCGTGCATTTTATGCGGTTCGAACTGGAGCCGGATATGATTGCTGCCCTGCGAGGTGGTGCAACCCTCAAAATGGGATCAAATCACGAGTCCTACCGCTATAGCACTGATATCGAACAGCCAATACGTGAGGCCTTGTTGGCTGATTTGGACTGATATTCGTAGCGTGGGCAACTTGTTACCCACGCGTATTTCCTGAGCTGAATGCCAACGTGGTCTATCTGAAACTACTGCTATTTGATTACCCACTGAGCCGAGGGTGCGCGGTACCTTGCTTCAGGACTGTACGAGACAGGAGTCGAGTATCAAGCGCCACAGGACGTGTTTAAGCGGGTCCTGAAGCAAGGTACTGCGCGGCCTTGGCGCCGCTACAAACAACGTTTCCCAAGTTGACGCTAATGATGCGTAACTTGTTACGCACCCTATGGAAAGTACAGCAGTGCCAAGGAAGCGCATCTTTGATACCCTAATGAGATCAATGACACTCAAGGAACACCATCATGAAACGCCTGATATTCGATGAAGATCACGAAATGTTCCGCGACGGTGTCAGACGTTTCATGCAGTCTGAAATAGAACCTCATATTGAAAAATGGCGTGATGAAGGCTGTTGTGACCCGCTCGCTTTCCAGAAGGCCGGTGAACAGGGACTCCTCTGTATGTGGGCCGATGAAAAATATGGCGGTCTGGGTATTGAAGACTTCCGTTTTGAGCAGGTCCTGATCGAGGAAACCATCCGCCATGGTGATATCAGCCTGTTCCTGTCATTACATAGCCGCCTGGTCGGGCCCTATATCGGACGACTGGGCAGTGAAGAACTCAAATCGCGTTTGCTTCCCAAGTGTATCAGCGGTGAATCCATACTCGGTATCGCCATGACAGAACCCAATGCAGGTAGCGATCTTGCGGGTATCAAATCCAAGGCGAGCCGGGATGGTGATGACTGGATATTGAACGGGTCCAAGACTTATATCTCCAACGGCATCAATGGCACTGCCTTTGTCGTTGCTGCCAGGACAGTTCCGGACAAACCACACGGCATCGGTCTGTTTGTCGTCGAAAGCGATATGGAAGGATTCAGTCGTGGCCGTAACCTGAAAAAAATGGGGCTCAAAGCCCAGGATACTGCTGAGTTGTTTTTCGAAAACGTGCGGGTGCCCGCCGAAAACGTATTGGGAGACCCGGAAAAAGGTTTTTATAGCCTCATGCATCATCTTGCCGAAGAACGCCTGATCAGTGCCTGCCAGGAAGTCGCCCATGCACAGGTCGCCTTTGATATCACCATGGAATACATACTTGAGCGCAAGGCCTTTGGAAAACCGATAGGCGCCTTTCAAAACAGCCGCTTCAAGATGGCCGAGATGCGAACATCGCTTGATATTCTGCAAACCTTTATTGACCAGTGCGTACTGTTACACAACCAGGGTGAACTGAGCGCGGAACTGGCTGCTGAGGCCAAGCTGAATGCCAGTGAACTTGAATCTACAGTGATGGACAACTGCGTCCAGCTTCACGGTGGCTCGGGTTACATGAGCGAATACCGAATCTCGCATATGTTTACCGATGCCCGCGTATCACGTATCTATGCCGGTAGCTCGGAAATCATGAAGGAAATCATCGCCCGCAGTATCGGTCTCGATGAACGTAAGCTGTCAGGTTGAGAGGCTGTTCATACCCGAAGAACCGGCCAACTTTAAAGAAGCCCGACCAACAGGGCCAGGCCGACCCCGAAAAGCAACACACCAACCAGTGTCTGAACACTGGTCATGGTGACTTTATGCAGATAGCGCTTACCCAATAAAACACCACAAAACGCAGAAACGGCCCCGGTCAATACCAATGGCCATCCGCTGAACTCGCTGATATGGCCGCCGGCGGCGGTAAACAGTGCCACATATACCGAGATACGGGTCAAATCGACAAGAAAACCAATGACTGCATTGCTGCCGACAAATCGCTCTGTTGTTAAACCGGACTTGGCAAGGAAGGCAGATCTTAATGCGCCCTGGTGTCCCGATAGACCTCCGAAAAATCCTGACAGTACACCACCCAATGACAGGTAACGCCGCTCAAACTTCATCGATCTAAAACGCGGCAGCAACTCAAACAATGCAAAACCGATCATCATCAGACCAATGATTAACTTCACAGGTGTGATTCTGAAAAGAGGGATTTCATTCACCTCGATGGTAAGAGCTGATTCGGATTGCGCGAACCAGCCAAGAGCCAGGGCACCGAAAACCGCCGCCGCAATTGCGGGTAGACCGAATTTCAATACCACTTCGCGGTCCGCATGGCGGCCCAGTAGTGATACCTTGAACACATTATTGGCCCCGTGTACGAGTGCCGTGGCAACCACGGCCATTTCTACCGGAAAAAACAGGGCAAAAACCGGCAGCATCAGTGTTCCCAGGCCAAAACCTGAATACATGGTCAGCCCGGCAGCCATTAAAGCAGTCAACGAAACGATGAGATAGGCGGTCATGGGTTCAGTTCGCCCACAATCGAAAAAGATGATGCAATTTCACGAAGGAACAAGCCGGTCAGGATTTTTAGGGTAAAACTCATCTTTTTTTTGCATTCCAGGAAAGAGTCAGGGCTTGAATATGTACGGAATTCCATCGACGAAGTATAAGTGAGCAACTTCAGGAATACAGCATGGAATGGCCAGACCCGCTCAATCCTGCGCACCTGCTCTCATCTGAATGACCTCAATTTCCTCCGTAAGTCGCCGTGGGATCGTGGGGTCTTTAAATGCCTCGAGTAGCCAGTTTTCTGAATGGCTGATTTTTGTTTTCATATCATCCGCCATTGTTAAAGTAGATTCGGCCATGGCGGAATCTCCAAGCTTTGAATAGGTAGCGGCCAGGAACTGTAACTGGCCGGGACCGATGGGTCCGCCGCGCTCCTGGTTTCTTAACAAACTGCTCAATGCCTCGTCATAACGCCCGGAAAGAAATTGTATTAACCCCAGGATATTCAGATAAGGTGTTCGGGCATTTAGAGGGTCAAGCCTCAAAGCACGATTAGCAAAGTGCATTCCGCTCTCCAAATCACCGCCGAGGGCAAGAATAATTCCGTGATAAACCGTGACGTAGGGGTCACTTGGTTGTATCTCGATGGCTTGCGATGACATGGCAAGTGCTTCTTCAAAATTCCGCTCTGAAAGATGAATAAAAGCCAGTGCACTATAGGTGAGTCCAAAAACGGGGTCGATCTTGCGGGCCTTTGAGGCGAGGCTCATCGCTGATTCCCGGTCCGCATCATGGTGCTGACTGTGCCCGAAAAAGACCATAAATGACTTGATATAGGCGCTTCCGGCAAAACCACCCGCAAATCCTGGATCCATTTCAGACACCTGTTCAAACGCCTGCAACGCCAATTCCAGTCGGGCGGGGTCACTGGGCGGGTTAGCCAGGTTCATAGCCTGCTTGTACAAAAACCAGGCCTGTTTATTGCTTGTATAACGCTGACCGAACCTGTTCGCCTTCTTTTCAGGCAGGTTAATGGAAAGACTTGAAACCACCTTACGAGCGAGTTCTTCCTGCAGGGTTGCTACATCTCCTGTCTGACTTTCAAATCGCTCGGCCCAAAGCTGTCGCCCCGACTCAGTATCACCCAGTCGGGCCGTGACCCTGAGGTTCGGTGTAAGCTGCCGCACGCTCCCTTCCAAAACATACCCAACACCCAACTGTAGACCCACTTTCTGGGGACTCAGTTGCATTCCTTTGTATTGCATGACTGAGGAGATGGAAATCACATTCATTTCAGACACACCTCCAAGGTTGATCACGATATCCTCGGTTAGTCCGGTGGAAAACGAGTCTCCATCGGATTGACCTGTCATATTCTCAAATGGTATGACCGCGATTGCGGGACGATTATCCGGAAGAACGATCAGTTTGCCTGGTGCATCACGGTCCTTTAGCCAGAACAGGGAAACCACCAGGGCTATCAAAGCGAAAGTTGCAACCCAGGCAAAAGGGCGCTGGAATAGTGGTTTCCCGCTTGCTAACGAACCCTGGTTTATCCGTGCCGGGCGAATGCTCTCATTCCCGGTAAATAACACCGAGTAACCACCCTTGGGCATGCTGATCCGGATGGGATCATCTTTACCTTCATTCTCGTAATAATCCTTTAACCTTCGCCGTAGGCGCCCTGCCTCTACCCGCACAACCGTAGTTGTCTGGGCATCAGATGGATCATCCTTCTCAAAAACCTCACAGGCAATGATGAAACCTTTCAGCCGGTCACCTCTTCCTTCCATGGTTTCACGTACAGAATAATCAAGGAATTTTTTAAGCCGGAAGACTTCCGCAAAAGTATCACTGGCGAGCACCCGTGCCAGCGCGTCCAATAACTGCTCATTGTTTGTCGGTTCAGGGGAAATTTCGAGTTCGTTTTTGGTCATGCCGGATACACGGGTGGCTTCCTGAAGTGAGGATCAATAATAACAGTATTAATTCGCCCTTTGTGCAGTGGAGCAGATGTTAGTAACGGTGAGTGACTTACAAGGTAACTTCCCCGGGGCTATTGTTTACGAGGTTTAACAGGTACTGATGCCGTGGTTCCTCACTTGGTTCAAAAATCGTTGATTGACCGCTTTCCACATCTGCGGCATGACATTCACGCTTTAGCGGAATCAGATCCGGTCTTCCAACAGTTGGTTGACGATTACGTACTGCTAACCCGGTCAATTAAGAACATTGAAGCTGAAATGGGTGCAGAACTGGAGGAAATGATGAGCCTTAAAACCTTGCTGGAAGTCGAAGCCCTGGAGATCTTGTCCCGGGCCAATTGCAGACAATGAAACAGAAGCCTGCTTTGTGATGATGTGGCGCTTCTCAGTATTAGTTGATTGGAGACAGGTATGAGCCAGGACCAGGAAACAAAAATTGTCACTGATGAATCAGTGCCGCCACCCGAACACCATGAAGCAGGTTTGAATGACAATGGCACTATTCTTGATGATCGGGGTCGTCGTACTTTTCTGAAACGTGCTGCCCTCGGCGGTGGTGGGGCCTTGCTGGCAGGTGCAGGTTCATATGCTTTCGTTAAAAGCGAATTGAAGGGCGAACCTGTCAGTGATTACCCTATGATCGATGAAGCGATTTTCAAACCCAAGGATCAACGCGATACCATTCTGACCTTTATTCACAATGAGGCTCTGGGCAAAAAGCATCCTGAGCGGAATATCCAATACAACAAACTGCAAAACAAGAACTTCAACATGCACACAGGTTTCGCAGATATGTACGGATTGCCCTGGGACAACAGCAAACCGGGTTACACGCAACTGGATCGGGCGTTGCAACAGGCCGGTTGGGAACCACTGGTTGTAGCCGGTAGCCGTTATGTGGCCAATCTGCAGCCCGATACACCACTTCATGCCTGGGATCAGTCGGCTGTGGTGGATGAACAGTTCCAGTTTGAAAGCGAGAAACACGCAGGTGACGCAATCAAGAGTGCGGCACGGGTATTTGGTGCCGTAAAGTGCGGTATCGCCCGGCGCGACAAGCGCTGGGATTACGATCCACTGTACGATCTAGAGAACAGCAAAGAGTTAAGCTGGGAAAAAGATTTTCCCTTTGTTCCCAAGACCGTGATCGTCATGCTGGTGCCAATGGATTATGACGCGATGGCAACCGCCCCGGCATGGACCGCAGACGGCACTGCTGCCGACGGCTACACCAAAAGCTCGGTACTCGCGAACCAGATGACCAAATTCCTGCATGGTCTCGGCTATCAAGCGGTGGGTGCAGGTAATGATCTTGGCAGCAGCGTACCCTACGCGATCATGGCCGGCCTTGGCGAGGGCGGCCGAAATGGCGCCCTGCTATCACCCGGCATCGGTCCACGACACAGAATCTGCAAGGTCTATACGGATTTCGAATTTGTAGAATACGATCAGCCACACACCTGGGGAATCACCGATTTTTGTCTCAGTTGCGGCAAGTGCGCTGATGCCTGCCCTCCGGGTGCCATTCCCAAGATGGAGTCAGAGAACGGTGGTTATGGCTTCGAACCCAACTACGAATTTTCCGACGAGCCCGGCTACACCTGGAACAATCACCACGGCATCAAGAAGTTCTACAGCGATGCGAAGAAGTGCTACAACTTCTGGGTTGAGAACGGCAGCGCCTGTGGCGCCTGCATTGCCAGTTGCACGTTCAATGAACCGGATATGTGGCACCATGTTTTTATCATGGGTATTACGCCTAAGACGCCCGGATTTTTACATGCCTGGATGGCCGAGCTTCATCCGAAGTTTGGTTATGGAAGCACCGGCGATCCCAAGAAAGCAGAGAAATTCTGGAAGACCGGTGAGGGTATGCGAACCAACACCGAGATGAAGAATAATATCGGCACATCGAATAAGAGTTAGAGAGGTACCAAAATGGAACTTATGCAATGGTTTTTTATGGGTGTCCTGTTCACGATTGGCGTTTTCGGCCTGTCCTATCTGTCCTTGAAGGTCAAGCTTAAGTGGTACACCTGGGCCTGCCTGATTACCGGGATTATTGCGATTCTATTTGGAATTGGCTGGGCCGGTGGTTCTTTTCTGGAAGGCGTCGCCCAGTCAGGTGCTATGGGCCTGATAATTTTCAGCGGTGGCGGCCTCATTCTGCTGCTACTCACCTGGCGTTACCTGGTAGCACCTGAATTAGAGCCGGAGGGCTCCTGATTCCTGTCAGCCGAAAATGGTAGAACCATGTGACTGATCTCATCAACATCAATCCGCCTTCCGGTGAGTTGCCGGTAGAGGACTCAAAAGACTTTCCCTGGCGCAGGGTCATTGAAGGGATTGCGTGGGTATTGCTTGTTGGGGCGTTTATTGTTGGGCAAATAGCAAGCAAGCCGGACTATGACAACATGCTCAGGCAGGCGATGCCTGGCAAAGTGTTAATCCTCTCGGATACCAATGACAGTCTGCCGGTTGTTTACCGGGTAGAAGGTAGCGAGGATGTTGTCATCATGGCCGAAGGTGAGGCTTATGGTGGTCCATTGGTCGTGGGTGTCCGCGCACGGCGCAGTGAAGACGGCGGTCGCCTGGCTGAAGTGCTGATGCTATCGCATAAAGAAACGCCAGCATTTATGCAGCGCTTGCTGCGTGGTCATTTTTTCCGGCAGTTTGGTGGCAAGAATGTTTCTGATGATTTTATCGTGGATGAGGATATCGATTCGGTTTCGGGTGCCACCGTATCGGCAAAAGGCTTCACAACAGCGGTGCGGAATGCAGTCCATCTTGGTGCAGTTAACCACCTCGGTCTCGACAGGACATGGCAACAACCGTCCTGGTCTCCTGGTGTAAATGAAGGGGTGCTGCTGGTACTTTTTATACTCGCTTTCACTGCAGGGTACCGGAAAGACAAGTTTGCAAAAATTGCAAAATATATTGTCATGATTGGTGCCCTGGTTTTTATTGGTTTCTACGCCAATATTTCACTCAGCCTGTCAAACATCGCTGGAATTTTCATGGGCTATATTCCCAGCCCGGTTGAACATCCCATGTGGTGGATCATGATACTTGGTGTGTTGGGCAGCATCGCATTTCTAGGGCGTAATATTTATTGTCAGCAACTTTGTCCATTCATGGTGGTGCAGGATCTGGCGCAGAAAATAAGTGGTGTTAAATTACGGATTGACAGTCGATTCCAGAAAAAAGCTCGGACGCTAATTTTTTCATTGAGCTGGGTTGCCTTGATGCTAATTTTCCTGTCTGCCCATCCTGCAATGGGATCATACGAGCCTTTCGCCATGATGTTTTCACTCGAAGGTCTTGGAATTCAATGGTATATCCTGCCGGCCGCTCTGCTGGGCTCATTTTTTGTACCACGATTTTGGTGCCGCCTGTTTTGCCCTGTCGGGTTATACCTTAATGAAGTGGTTCGTTTACGTCGCCGGGTTCGCATGTGGTTTGCAAAGAACAACTCCGGGGGAGGATGAAAAGATGGCTAGGAAGAGAAAAGACAAACCCTGGCACCTGAAAATTACCTGGACCCTTTCAATCGTGATGTTGTTGCTGATTTTTGGTTTCTTTTTCCAGTCTTTTCAGGAAGTGCGAAAGATTGCCCCGGTGCAGGTTGCAGTGGAACGGGTGAGCGGATCAACGGCGCAGACGAACCCCTATAAGACTGACCCGGATTGAAGGTGACGCATTCACCGTTATAATTAACTAGGAACATCTGAATATTATGGAACAATCAAAAAAAGACGCGGGTACCATCGCTGCACTGATGATCAGGCTGAAGGAAACCCGTCTGCCCCGGGCAAAGCTGCTGCTGGATAAGGTCAATGGCGGTGATCAGCTCAGCGATAGTGACATCCGTTTCCTCAAGAGAGTGTATGAAGACAGCAGGAGCAACCATGCATTGGTCACTCGTAATCCTGAGTATCACGGCCTGATCACCCAATTCATCGATTTGTACACGGAAATCACTACCAAGGGCCTGGAAAACGAAAGATCTCAGTGAGAATTTTCATTTGAATCAAGCTATGCATACAAAATGGTAATAAAGAGCTAACCACTTATTAAATGAGGCAAGAAAATGCTTGAATACGTCGCTTTAGGAATATTGATCACAATGGTGATATTTGTGGTCTACCTGGTCATTTATATTCATGACATCCCTTATGAGATTGCGGTGAAACGCGGTCATCCCCACCAGGATGCTATCCACATCGCGGGTTGGGTGAGTTTGTTCCTGGCACACACAATATGGCCCTTGCTATGGATATGGGCTTATCTCTATAAGCCTGGCGAGAAATTCATGCAAATGGAACTCACGGGTGCCGGTTCCGAAGAACAGGGCAAAAGAATAGGGGAGCTTGAGAAGGAACTCAGCGCGCTTACAACAGCGCTGGGTGAGATGAAGGTCACCTTGTCACAGGTGCAGACCGGGGAGAATCAAAATGGTTGAAGTACTCATCATCGTTTATTCCATGATCATGTGGGTTGTGTTCAAAGTATTTAAGGTTCCGGTGAACAAATGGACCGGTACAACGGCAGTTTTGGGTGGGGTTATTAGTATTGGTTTTATGCTGTTGATGATGGGTATCTATCACCCGTTTACGAAAGAGGCACGAATTTACACATTGACAACTCCGGTACTTCCAACGGTCAAGGGTCGTGTAACCGAGGTCAACGTCAAAACCGGTGACAGGGTTAAGGCAGGGGATCTGTTGTTCCGTATTGATCCGGAGCCATTTCAGTATGCGGTCGACCAATTGGTGGCAGACCTGGCACTGGCCAATAGTAACCTTTCAGATGCTACAGAATTATTCGAAAAGAAATTTGCATCAGCCAAGGACGTCGAGCGCGTGCAGGCAGAGGTGGATAGTCTTACAGCACAGCTTGGCAATGCCCGGTTCTCACTGGCCGAGGCCGATGTCAGGGCGGAAAGTGATGGCTATGTGGCCCAGGTTCGTTTACGGCCCGGCGTGCTGGCCGTACCCATGCCTTTTAGCCCGCTCATTACTTTTGTCCACGAAGATGACCGCTTCCTGTTGGCGGGATTCCAGCAGAACCCCCTGCAGAATATTAAGCCTGATTTTGAAGCAGAGGTGATATTCACTGCCCTGCCAGGCAAGGTCTTTGCCGCCTCGGTCGTTGGTATGTCGGACGTCATGGCTCAGGGACAGTTGTTACCCGATGGCCGGTTGATAAGCCTTGACAGGGTGACGCCGGCAGGACGGGTATTGGTGAGGATCAATATTGATGACGACCTTTCGGAATACCAGCTACCAGCGGGCGTCAAGGCCTATGTTGCCGTCTATTCCGACACATGGAAACCGATAGCGGCGGTCAGGAAAATGGTGTTAAGAATCATGAGCTGGGAAAACTATTTGTTCTCAATTATCAGTTGATGGGTGTGTAATCATAGTGAGGATCTGACCCGCATGTAAAATGTCCGTCTTTGCCTAGCGGGAACGTGTTGTTCAACGGTGGATACCAATATCTCGCCATTGCGCCGCACAACCATAGTAGCCACGCTTGAGCCGGTCACCTCTGATCCGGACACGATCAAGCCACTTGCCGAAGCGGGAATGAGTGTTGCGCGAATCAACTTGTGGCAGTTCATGACTGGAGCGCTCATCCGTTTCACGGACCGTGGCAAATGTGGCCTGCAGCGTTATCGAGGAACTTGATGCCCGGTTCAACTGACGTTATGAAAATCCATAGGTTCCAGGCTTCTATCAAGCTCCACCCTTCTTCGCATAAGCCTCGACTTCACCCCAGACCCTTAGCAGGTTACCACCAAGAATCTTGGCAATGTCGCTTTCTGAATAACCCCGGCGCAGGAATTCGGCGACCAGGTTCGGGTATTGGGAAACATCTTTCAGGCCAATGGGCAGGCTGTCACCCACACCATCGTAATCGGAGCCGATACCAACATTGTCGACACCCACCAGTTTGATGACATGATCAAAATGATCCACAACCTGCGCCATCGTGGCATAGGGGTATGGGTATTTTTCACGGTAGTCCTTGTTGAATTGCCTGGCTTCAGGCCCGTCCTCATCGAAACCATGCTCTTTCAACCAGGCTGCCCTAGCTGGCCACATCTTCGCTGAATAGGCATTGGCCTGGGCCGTCAGAAATCCTGAGCCCCAATTAATCTGAATGACACCACCATTCTTTGCCAGCGCGACGATCATTTCATCACTCATATTGCGCTCGAAATCAGGGGTGTATTTGCGTGCAGATGAATGCGATGCGATAACCGGTACTTTTGTAAGCTCCAGTGTCTGCCAGAATGCGTCATCGGAGACATGGGAGACATCTACCATGATGCCAACACGATTCATCTCGCTGATCACTTTTTTACCAAATGGACTCAAGCCGCCCCAGGCGCGATTATCATCATAGGAAGAATCAGCAATTTGATTGCTGAGTCCGTGAGTCAGGGTAATGTAAGAGATGCCACGATCAGCAAAATACTGAACATTCTCAATCTTGTGATCGATAGGAGAACCATTTTCCATGCCCATCGCCAGTCCGATACGGTTGGTTTCCATGGCCTTTTTAGCATCCGCTACCGTATAAACCAGCATGAACTTATCCGGTGCACGTCCGGCGATGGCTTCCACCGAATCAATCAGTTGATTGGCCAGTTCAAAACTACCGCCTTCCTCTTCCATTTCTGCCGGTGTGTATATAGACATGAATGGCAGGTTCAGGCCCCCTTCAACTGCGCGGGGGTAATCGAACTGCCCGTCAGGCGCTGAAACGGTCACATCAACCCAGCCGCCATGCAGTCGGTAGGGCACATCAATATGGCCATCGGTCAGCAGATATTTTTGGGTAATCTCTGACGCCTTTTCTTCTACGGAAGACTGATCTGCCCACACGCTGGAAACTACCATTGGCAAACAGAAAGCCATCACTATCAGCTTCATGCCTGGTTTTCTAATTTTCATGTTAAATCTTCTCCTGACTAATTCCTGGACCACTTTCTGATGGTGGACCTGCTAAAAACCTGTGAAATCTGTGGGGCCGGTGGATACTTCCCTCAGGGAACACAAACCGTTGTATTCAGAGGGGCTTCCTCCAACAACTCGTAATCAAGCATCGTATCATCGTCAAACAACCATCGGCCCTGGAATTGCTCACCACGCAACAACATGGGTAACCACAAGCGGTCATCTTCCCACATTTGCTCATAGGGAATCTCCTCCACCGGAAACCAGAGGGGTTTTGCCTCAATCGTTTCAACCGGAATACCTTCAAAGGTGTCGCTGCTATAGACCCAAACCAGCAGTGAATAACCATCAACAAACTGAAACCGGTGCTGACCACAAAAGCGAAGCTTTGAAACGGTGATGCCCAGTTCTTCCTGGCATTCACGCACGGCACAGGCTTCAGGGCTCTCACCCTTCTCAACCTTGCCGCCCGGACCATTGATTTTGCCTTTTCCCAGACCGGTCTTTTTGTCGATTAACAGTATTTGCCCATCCCTGATGACAAATACCAGGGTGGCGGGGTCTTTGGGCTGCCAATCAGCCCAGTCGATATCCGAAAGCTTTTTCACGGCTGTCCGTTTTCTGACATACCTTCATCACCCGCCAGGCGTTGTTTCGCAGCCTTCATGTGACGGGTGAATACTGCCTCGTCACGCCGGGTTACTGCCGAAACAAGTTCACCCAGCACTTTCTGGAAGTGTTCGTTCACCTCTTCGGTGTTCACATTTCCCTGCTGGATCTCGTAATACAAATGCGGGTTTTCGGATACAACCTGCGTTGCCACGTTCAATTGCGCATTGAAGGTTGAACTGGAAATCTGTTTAAGCAAAGGTACCTTTTCGTCGCTTTCGGCCAGGGTGCCTGCAAACGCAATGTTTACAAGATGAGAAAGCCCGAGCACCCACGCCATCACCTCATCGTGCTCTTCAAGACTCAACTCCACGCAGTCGGCAGCGGTATGCGCAAACAGCGCACGGGCCTCTACAATGGCCTCCTGGCTGCCCACATCCACGAACAGGATGTGTCGACCTGACAAACCGATCTCATCCGGGCCAAACATCGGATGCACCGAACACA
>JAOUCZ010000156.1 GCA_029859505.1 Lysobacterales bacterium
GGACAGCAGGTTTTCTCTGACCATCCGGATAGTTGATGAACAGGAAGCACAGCGTTTTAACCGGGAATACCGAAACAGGGACTATGCTACCAATGTTTTGTCTTTCCCGTCTGAACTGCCTGAAGGTCTGCCAGTTGAACTCAGACAATCCCAGCTTGGTGACATTTTGATTTGCGCACCGGTGGTGGTTCGTGAAGCTTTGAATCAGAAAAGACCGGAAGCTGACCACTGGGCACATCTGACCATTCACGGTATTTTACACCTGCTGGGTTTTGATCATGAGCAGCCTGATGAAGCCATGGCCATGGAGTCCCTGGAGACGGAAATCCTGGGAAAAGTCGGAGTTTCTGATCCGTATCTGGATTTGGACTAATGAATTGTCAAACTCTATTGCTGAAATATTTGCACGCTTCTGGTAAAACACAGTCTACAGGTTAATAATTTCTGGTTATCAATGGGCGCAATTGGCGTCGTCAACAAAACGAACATGAGCGAAGATCAATCGAGTAACGGTTCCGGGCCTAAGAATTGGATGGGGCGAATCAGCAAGGCCTTTTCATCCGAACCCCGGGATCGCGAAGAACTCAAATTACTGATTAACGAGTCCTGTGATAAGGGCATTCTTGACGCTGAAGTGGTCGCCATGATCGATGGTGCCCTGGCGGTATCCGAAATGCAGGTTCGGGATGCGATGATCCCGCGCTCGCACATGGTTGTTATTTCACTCGAAGCTTCCTTGGATGAGCTATTGCCAACGGTTCTTGAGTCCGGCCATTCACGGTTTCCTGTGATTGGCGAGGATCGCGATGAAGTTGAAGGCATACTGCTTGCCAAGGATTTACTGCGTCATTATGCCGAGGACAGTGGAGCTTTTGAATTGAAAGATCTGCTGAGAGAGGCGGTTGTGATACCAGAGAGCAAGCGTCTGAATATGTTGCTCAAGGATTTTCGTGCCAGCCGAAACCATATGGCTATTGTGGTTGATGAGTACGGCGGTGTTTCCGGGTTAATTACAATTGAGGATGTGCTGGAAGAAATCGTCGGTGAAATAGATGACGAGCACGACGAAGAAGAAGAGGCACCAATCAAGCCTCTGGGCGATAACAGCTTTCGTATTAATGCGTTGGCAGAAATTGAAAATTTCAACGAGGTCTTTGAATGCGATTTGAGTGATGAGGACTACGATACAGTCGGTGGATTGTTACTGGCAGAGTTTGGCCGGGTTCCAGAGACGAGCGAGGAGGTGGTTCTGGCGGAGCGGTTTCATTTTAATGTAACAGCGGCCGATAATCGTCGTATCATCATGTTGGAGATGAATGATCTCAAGCCCAATTAGTCGTTTTGCAAAAAATCGGGGGATGATTTCATTGCGTGCCTTGTGGTTGTGTCTTAGCTTTGTATTGTTGTTCTGGTTCCAGTCGGGTTCTGCTTCTGAGGCATCATCTGTACCCGCGATTTCTGAAAGTGGCGCGGAAGCCTGGCTGGCCACATTTGGTCCCGGAGAACTCTACTTCGAGCGTTTTGGTCACAACGCAATTTGGCTGCGGGAGCCAGCTGCGGGCTTGGATCATACTTTTAATTTCGGTTATTTTGATTTTGAGCAGGAAGATTTCTTTTTGCGGTTTATGCGTGGTCGCATGTTGTATTTCTCGGTGGCACAACCGGCCACCAGGGAGTTTGAGTTTTACCGGCAGGAGAATCGAAGTATCCGGGCCCAGAAGCTCAACCTGACCCATGCTCAGTACCAACGGCTACGCGATCATTTGCTGAATGAGGTCCAACCGGAAAACAGGAACTACCGCTATGATTATTATCTTGATAATTGTTCAACGCGGATTCGCGATGCTCTGGATATCGCACTCGATGGTGCTTTGCGTGCAAGCACCGCACAAAAACCTGCCACCCTGAACTTCCGTGATCAGACCAGGCGCCTGACACAGATGCAATTCTGGTATTACCTGGGTCTTGAGACAGGCCTCGGATATCCTGTGGACCGCACTGTGACGCGTTGGGATGAAATGTTCATTCCTATGGTCGTCGCGGATGAAATTGCCACCATGCTGGTGGACGCGAGCGGCAACGATAAGCCATTGGTTGAGCTTGATACGATGATCTTTACATCAACGCTGCCTTTGCCGGCTGCCGTACCAACATCTGTCTGGTACCGCTATCTGTTTCTCGGCTTATTGATCGTCAGCCTGGCTTGGTTGAGCGGCAGATTCATGCCGCCGGTCTGGTTGGATGGGCTTACACGCGCCTGGATTCTTATCAATGCGACGATGGGCCTGGTGCTTGCTGCCTTGTGGTTGTTAACCGATCATGCAGCCAGCAGTAACAATGCAAACTTGCTTTTGCTTAATCCGCTGTTGCTAATGGCATTGGTCACGCGCCTGCAACGCCCGGTTGCGATGCTATTGATCGCGGGAAATGTGGTTGCCCTATCGCTGCTGCTGCTACCGGAACATCAATACAACCTGGATGTAATAGCCTTGCTGAGTCCGATAAATCTCGCCGTTGCGGTTTATCTGTTCAGGACAAAGTCCAAAAAGAATCATCCTCAGGACTCTTAAGGTAACTACAGGCTAACGTTTAAACAAAGAGCTTTGCGCCAGGGTTTCAACGCTTGTTTTGTCCCCGCTGATCGATACGACAATCAGTCGGTCATATTCTGTTTCATCCATATCGGCAACGACACAACGACATAACAGGCGGGCAAGCTCCGGGGTGGTATTACTGTGACCCACGATAACCGCATTGTTCCGGTTCTCCAGCAATTCACTTGCCAGTGCTGGCAGATCACGGGGATCATAGAGCTTCAACTCCAGCCCCAGTGTTGAAAGCAGCGGGGCTGCCGTATCTCTGCTGCGCCGGTAATCGCTCGACCAGATATCCACGATGTCACTACCCTTGAACCAGAGGGCCAGTTGTTCCGAGCGGCTCCTGCCGGCATTGGATAATGCCGGGTCTTTACTGTCATCCACTTGTTTCTCTGAATGGCGGGTGAGGTAGAGCGTGTAACTGTCATCTTGCTGGCTTGCACCAGCGCCGGTAAAACAACAGCAGAGCAAAAATGAGAAAAGAAACCGGATACGCATCAGTTGGATAACTCGTTTAGTAATTCAGCCTGATGTTCTTGCGTTAACGGCCCGACGACCATATCAAGATTGCCGCTCATTAGTTCCTCCAGTTTATAGAGGGTTAGCCCAATCCTGTGGTCCGTAACCCGACCCTGCGGATAATTGTAAGTGCGAATACGCTGTGAACGGTCGCCAGAGCCCACTTGCAGCTTCCGGTCTTCCGCCTGTTCGCGTGCCTGCTCGGCTTTTTCCTTTTCCAGCAAACGGGCACCCAGTAGTGATAAAGCACGAGCCTTGTTCTTATGCTGTGAACGTTCGTCCTGACATTCGACGACGAGTCCGGAGGGCAGATGCGTGATACGAATGGCCGAATCCGTGGTGTTAACATGCTGTCCACCCGCACCGGAGGCGCGAAACGTATCAATTTTGAGATCCGAAGTCTGGATATCTACACCTTCTATGCTTTCCCTTTCCGGGAGAATTGCAACGGTACAGGCCGAGGTATGAATGCGGCCCTGGGATTCGGTCTCCGGAACACGTTGAACACGGTGCGTTCCTGATTCAAATTTAAACTTGGAATACGCACCACGACCAATGATGCGGGCAATTATCTCTTTGTAACCACCATGGTCGCCGTTGCTGGTGTTAATGGTTTCAACCTGCCATCGATTGTTTTCAACATAACGGTGATACATGCGGAACAGGTCACCTGCGAACAGGGCGGCCTCATCACCACCGGTCCCAGCCCTGATTTCCAGGAAAATGTTATTGTCATCGTCGGGGTCCTTGGGCAGCAACAGGGTATTGAGTTGTTCTTCGAACTCGAGTTGCTGCTGGCTGGCGCTGGCAAGTTCCTCACCGGCCAGTTCCTGCATTTCGATATCCGGACTTTTTAACAGGCTCTTCGCCTCTTCCACCGACTGACCAGCCTGTTGCCACTTGGCCCAGGTTTCCACCACTGGTCCCAATTGAGAATACTCAACCGATAGTTCACGAAACCGGTTTTGGTCGGAAAGAACATCCGGTGTGCCCAGAAGAATGCCAATTTCCTCGTAGCGTTCCCGTGCCTGGTCAAGCCGGGTATGTATTGAAGGTGAAAGACTCATGATCCTTCTTCTGGCTCAAACAGGCGGTTCGCAACCCTGAGCAGGTCATCATCCTGTTCCTCCGCTGCCTGGCGTAAGCGCGTGCTTGGCAAATGCAGAATCCGTTTGGTCAATGTATGCGCCAATTGCGTAACAACCTGTTCCGGATCCTGACCCGCCCTGATTTTCCGTAACGCCCTGGAGACGAGTTCATCGCTATTTGTGCGGGCATGTTTGTGCAGGTTACGCAAATAGACTGCGGCCCGGGCACTGTTTAGCCAGCGCAGAAATTCATCGACAGCTGCATCAATATCACCACTGGCAGCCTTGGCGGCCTCGTTTCTTTTTGAAAGGTTCTTATCCACCACTTTCTGCAGGTCATCAATGGTGTAGAGATATACGTTTCCAAGCTTGCTGACATCCGGATGGATGTCTCTCGGTACTGCGATGTCGACGAGAAACATGGGTTGGTTACGACGTTGCTTGAGAGCCATTTTTACCGATTTAACCTGTATGACCGGCTCCAGGCTGGCAGTTGAGCTAATAAGGATATCGGCTTTATGCAAAACGTCCGGAAGGTCGCTTAACGAAACTGCCAATCCACCGAATTGTTCAGCCAGTTCAGCAGCACGTTCAAGACTGCGGTTCGCAATGATCAGGCTTGAGAGTCCCTTGTCATGCAGGTGACGGCCGCACAGTTCGACCATTTCGCCGGCCCCGACCAGGATGACGGTCTTGCTGATCAGGTCTCCAAAAATCTGCTTTGCAAGCATAACGGTTGTGTAGGCGACGGAAACCGGATGATCACCTATATGGGTCTTGCTACGTATACGTTTGCCCGTCGCGAACGCGTGTTGGAACAAACGGTCGAGTACCTTTCCAACAACACCGGCCTGATTGGCCATTTGCCACGCTTCTTTGAGCTGGCCGACGATTTGAGACTCTCCCAGTACCAGTGACTCGAGACCGCCTGCAACCCGAAACAGGTGTCGTACTGCCTGATCGCGCTCACGCACATAACAGTGGCGACTCATTTCTTCGTCAGTAAGACCGCCTTTGGTTTGCAGCCATTGATGAACTTGTTGCCGGCTCTGTTTCGGGCCGACACTATAAATTTCAGTGCGGTTGCAGGTGCTGACGATCACAACTTCTTCAATGTCATCGAGTTCATGTAGTTCTTTTACACGCGCGGCATAGTCCAGGCGCGTTATCGCGATTTTCTCGCGAATTTCCAGCGTTGCAGTGTGATGACTGATTCCGGTGATGAGCAGTGGCATGGGTAATTATTATATTTAGAAACCTAGCGAATATGCTTGCCGTTGACGACAATTTCAAGTCTGGCATAGATCCGACACCAGTTCAGTACCTGATTATCGTCAACGTTTGCTTGCAGGGATTGGTTAGATGGCTTCAAGCAGTTATCCTGTGTCTTATGAATTATCACTATTGTTTCATGAAAAGGGTGTCGTGCGGGCTCATTTTTATCATGTCGTTGATTACGGCATGCACATCGGCGCAGGAATCGCCTGCCCAACCGTTAGAGGAAGCCGAGTCGGTAACGGTGGAATCAGCGGTCGTGGAGTCTCCTGAAGTTGATTTGGCCCCAACCGATACAGATGTGATGTACCACGTCTTCTCTGCGGAGGTAATGGGTGCTGATGGCGACTTTTCCGGTGCGGCAGCCGCATATCTCGAAGCCGCACTAAAATCCAAGGATCCTGAGATTGCCGAACGGGCAGCCAGAGTAGCGGTTTCAGCTGGAGAGTGGCAGATGGTTGCATTGGCCTCGGATCGTTGGGCGATGCTGGACCCCACCAGCCTGGATGCACGGGAACTGGCCGCCGGATCAAGATTAAGAGAAGGTGATTATGCCGGTGCCGAGTACCAGTTGGCCCGGATTCTCGAACTGACCAAAGATGACCCGGAGACTGGCTGGCGCATCGTCATCTCATTGCTGGCGCCGGTAAGTGACCAGGGTAGGGCAAACAAGGTGTTGAACAGACTACTGGACGAGTTTGATGGCGGGTCGAACGTAAATGCCCTTTTTGCCCGCAGCCGTCTTGCCGCAAGTTTCGGTGATCTGGGGCAGGCTTTTGAGCTTGCCGATCAGGCCATCAAACTGGAGCAGGGTAGAGCGGATATATTGGCATGGTCGGGCAGGCTCGCTGTAAACCTTGGTAATGAGACGCTGGCGTTGAGCCGTTTTAGGCAAGCATGGGAGGCAGAACCTGCTGATTTGCAAATCGCGATGTCCTATGCGGAGATTTTAAAACAGACTGGTGATTTTAAAACCGCACAGTCGGTTCTGGCAAAGTTGCCCGATACACCCGAAATGCGATTCGCTCGTATCCTCTTCGCGATGGAAGGCGGTGACCGGGACAGCGCTGAGTTGTTATACAAGGGCTTTTCCCCGGAGCAATACTCAGAAAGTTCAGAACTTGCTTTCCAGGCGGCACAAAGTGCGGAGCTGCTTGATCATCGGCGTGAGGCCATCGACTGGTACAAGCAGGTCACCGGTGAAAAATCGGTACGTGCCATCATGCGTCAGGCGTTTCTGCTGGCTGGGCTTGGTGATATTGAAGAGGCCCGAAATCTGCTTGTACAGCTCAGGGTCAGGTCAGATGGTGAGATCAAGTCACGAAGCTACCAGGCTGAGGCGCAAATTCTTTTGGACTCCGGGGACCGGGACGAGGCCTTTAAAATTCTGAACGATGGTGTGGGTTCGCTTCCAGAAGATATTTCATTGCGCTACACAAGGGCTTTGACGGCCGTTGGTCTGGGTCAGTTGGAGTTGGCTGAAAGTGATTTGCGGCAAATTATTTCCGCGCAACCCGACAACGCGGCTGCGCTCAACGCACTTGGCTACACGCTGGCTGATCTGACGGATCGTTATGACGAAGCTGAGCAATTGATTTTCCTGGCGTACGAGTTACAACCTGACGATGCATCGATCATAGATAGCATGGGCTGGATTGCTTATCGAATGGGGAGGCTGCCTGAAGCCGAAGGCTATTTGCGAGAGGCCTGGAAAGTGATGCGCAATGCTGAGGTTGCTGCTCACCTGGGAGAGGTGCTGTGGGTTCGCGGACAAGAAGAGGAAGCACGCTCCATCTGGAGGCTGGGCAGGGAGCTGGACAGTAACAACGAAATACTGATTGATACCATGCAGCGATTTGGTGAGTTACCTTGACGCAGTACCCTGTGAAGAGTCGGTTTTGTTTGATTTTTCTGGTTCTGACACTAAATGCCTGCACTGGTGTTTCGGTGAAGGATTCTGGTTCCGCTAATAAAGAAACTTATAAAGATCGTGCAACGCTACTCAACGCCACCGGTGAATGGGATCTGGTAGGAAAGATTTCCCTGGATGATGGTGAAGATGGTGGTAGTGGCAGGTTGCAATGGAGTGTAGAGCACGGTCACAGTGAACTTGACTTTCACGGTGCCATGGGGCGTGGCGCCTGGCGTTTGAAAATAGGACAGGATGGTGTTCTTCTGGAGATGGCAGATGGTACAGTGCAGGCTGCTGATGACGTCAACGACCTGATTCAGGATCACATCGGCTGGCCCATTCCGTTGGATGCCCTGCAATGGTGGGTAAGGGGTCTGATGGCGCCGGGGGACATTGAAAAAGAAAGCTATGGCCCCGAGGGTCTTTTAACAGACCTGCGCCAGTTTGGCTGGGACGTGGATTTCAAGCGCTATGCTTCATTCGATGGTGTGGAATTGCCCATTAGACTGAACGCCACGAACTCCAATTACCGCGTGAAGCTGGCCATCAGTAGCTGGCGCATGGATGTGAATCATGACATCAAAGATTGAGGACCCGGGAAAAACCTGGTCAGCTCCTGCCAAGCTGAATCTGTTTCTCCACATAACCGGTCGTCGTCCGGATGGTTATCATCAATTGCAAACCCTGTTTCAGATATTGGACTGGGGGGATGAGTTACGCTTCGTCGTTAATGACAGTGGGCAAATCGGCCGAACGTGTAATATCGA
>JAOUCZ010000157.1 GCA_029859505.1 Lysobacterales bacterium
GTAATGCAGACGCTTCCGATGGTGAATCCGACAGGGCCACAGGTGAGACCAGCAAGCTAGCCAACAGCATTGCGTACATTAACGATTGTTTTTCCGGGAAATTAAACACTTTTATTCACCCCCCCCCATCATCATCCTTTTTCTTATCAGATTTCTTCTTTCCACCCAATAAACCTTTGAGCAGGGAAGATGCTACATCTGTCTCCTCCGTGTCGGCCTCTTCAGTGCTGTTTGTGTCAGAGTCTTCTTTTTCACCTAACAATTTTCCGATGTACTCATCGGCCTTCTGATTAATCTTTTCCTTTTGCGACTCGGCAACTGCTGCTACCAGATCCACCCTGATCTTCGGATCATAAAGGTTGCCACTAAGCTTGACCGGAATTGGCACGCCGCTCAATTCACCAAGACTGTCTCCGAGGTCACCCAGTAAAACCGGTTTCAGGACATAGTCAATGGATTCTTTTACCAGGTTGAACTCACCCTCGCCTATTGCCATCAACAATGGTGACTGCATCAGAAAATCGTCACTACTTAGTATTCCACGATCGAAAACCCCACTCATGGTGAGCTCTGCAAACTCCGTTTTTTTATCCTTCCCGGATTCACTTACCAGTTCCGACTGCTTGCCCAGTGCAGTCTTGACGGCAGCGATGGTTTCAGTGACATCAATACCCACAATCGCACCATTGAGAACACTCATGCCAATATCACCTGACAGTGCCTCAACCATTGAGCTTGAGTTGGTTAAATCGGTTTTGATCTCGAGGAAAAAATCTCCGGTACCCTGCAGACGGGCCGCGCCTGACAGGTCATTTAACAGATCTTCGGTCTGAACACTTGTCAACCCGTGACTTGCCGTCAACAGGGGTCGGGAACCACTGGCGTCGATCTTGATGTCACCCTCGTGCTGCCCTCCATAAAAATTGGCAACTATCGGAGAAAACCGCACAGAGCTGCCATCACTGCTCATCTTCAAGCGCACATCCGTCGCGGTCATGCCCCCTGCAATTAACTCTTTGACATTGAAGTCACCACCACCAGTGAAGCCACGAAAAGCATCGACGGACAAATCTGACTCTTGCGCCCCAGATCCGGTGCTCGTCCGCAGGACTGACTGATAATCATCCAGGTTCAACCGGTCAATCAGGAAATCAAATGCCAGGTTAGGGTTATCGAAATTTACAATCTTGAGATTGCCCCTGAATATTGACTCATCAAAATTTACGATCAAGTTCTGCATATCAGCGCTATCGAGCGTACCGGCAAACCTCATATCAGCCCGCATACGTGTCAACGCCTCACTATTCCTGGTTGACGGTACCTCCATACCGAGGGAACCCATGAATGCTTTGGGATTGAATTCGGCCACTTTTAGCTGACCGGTAAATTTTTGATTCATCCTTATTGATGACACCGTAAGATCGCCGGTAACCATGACTTCGTAGAGCTGTAGCACGAAATCAGAAAGAACCGCCTGGTTTGTTGATAAATCGATGTCCGCATTTGCTTTGACAGTTGCGTCCAGATTCAAACTTTCGTCGCCTGAACCCTTGTAGCCTTTAAACGCAAGCCTAAGACCATTAATTCCGAACCGTTTTCCATCGGCTGAAGATTGAACCTGACCGCCAAAATCAACATCACCACCTATTTCGCTCTGCGGCAGATTGATCGAAAAACCGCCTTTCAGACCAAATGGCCTGCCGAGCTTGATATTAGTTGCCTTAAAGTCAAATTCCTTGAGCTCTGTAGTTTGATCTACATCGTCCAGGGTAACCCTGGCGTTGGTGATCTCTATCCCTGACATTTGAAAGGATTCAATACCACGTCCGCTGCCGGATGACGCAGGATCTCCACCTGCGCGGGCGCTCGTAAGGTCTTCCCAGTTGTTCTTTCCGTCCGCTTTGCGGCTTAAGTAGACCGACACGTCATTCATACTGACTTCGCCAACCTGCACTTCCTTTTTGAGTAATGGCAAAAACTTCACCGATATTCCCGCCTCACCAATATCGAGCATTGGCTGACCATCAAATTCCTCGGGGTTACCCAAAGTGACATCACTGAGCTCAAGCCCGATTGACGGAAACACGCTCCACTTGATGTCGCCATCAATGGTCAGCTCCCTGCCGGTTTTCTTCGAAACCGCCGCGCTTATTTCTTCCTTATAGTCGTTGGGGTCAACCACCATCGGCAACACAAAGGTTGCAACAAGAAGAAGAACCACAACGACACCCAAGAGTGCCAACATCCACTTCAAAAACTTTTTCATGAGGTCAATCCCTAAAATTCTCTGGATTAATAGGTTCAATTCTAATCGAATACGCCTTGCCAGGTGGCACAAATCATTTACTCTTAGACTCATGAAACTTGAATCCTCACAAACCATAATTAAAAAGATGCTGACCACCACCCCGCCTGCATTTTCCGATGCCGATGCTATTGCCGTTGCGGTCAAGCACTATGGGATAAAAAGCACTGTCCAACCCCTGGTCAGTGAACGCGATCAGAACTTCCGGTTAAGTACTAAAAGCGGCCTGCGGTATACACTAAAAATTTCGAATCACGCAGAGCAACTTGAAGTGGTTGATTTCCAAAACCAAGCCCTGTTGTATGTTGCCAACAGGAACGCATCAATTCCGCTACCACGGGTCATCCCTACTCTCGATGGACAACTGCATTGCCGTGTAGAACATTCCGGGGAAGAGTTTTTCGTCCGTGTACTGAGCTGGCTTGATGGCTCGGTGCTACACGACTCAACTGCGAACCCGGACCTCGCCAGGCGACTGGGCCGGTTGCTGGCACAATTTGACGTGGCCTTGCAGGGCTTTGATCATCCAGGCTCAAACCCGCCCTCACTATGGGACATGAAACGGGCCGCCGGTCTTGCCGACCTGATGGTTCATATCGAAGATTCGGATCTCAAAAAGATAATCGCTCAAACCCTGGACAAGTTTGTGTCAGAGTCCAAGCCTGTACTCGATACACTGCGGACACAGGTGATTCATAATGATATGAACCCGGGTAATGTGCTGATGAGTAATAAACAACCGGAAAAAATTAGCGGCCTTATAGATTTTGGCGATATGACCAGGTCACCATTGATCATCGACCTGGCAGTGGCCGCCGCCTATCAACTCGGTGAAGGTAACGATCCCCTGGCAGGCGCACTGCCGATGATCGCCGGTTATCATGCTGTCGTGCCTTTACAGAACAAGGAAAAGGCCTTGCTAATTGACCTGATCCGAACCCGCCTGATCACAAGCCTGTTGATTGGCTCCTACCGCTCCATACTGTTTCCGGAAAACCGTGAATACCTGTTGATCAGCCATCAATCAGCAAAGAGCTTTCTTATTAATCTACACCAGTTGCCGGATGATGAAGCACTCGCTCGAATTCGCGCGGCTTGTCCTTGCGGCTGAACATAACCCACCATGAACGATATGAAACAGAAAGATGCTGACCACTTGAAAGCCCTGGTGCAACGTCGTCAGCGCCTGATGGGTAATGCCTATCGTTTGTTTTACGATCAACCGGTACATATAGTTTCCGGCAAGGGTGTGTGGTTGTATGACTCCGACGGCAGAAAGTACCTGGATGTTTACAACAATGTGCCTCATGTTGGACATTGTCACCCGCAGGTCACCGACGCGATCTGCAAACAGGTTAATACCCTCAACACACATACTCGTTACCTGCATGAACTGGTGCTCGAGTATGCCGAGAGGCTGACCAAAAAGTTTCCCAAAACCCTCGATATTGCCATGTTCGCCTGTACCGGTACGGAAGCCAATGAACTGGCCCTGAGGCTTGCCCGGGCCAAAACCGGCGCAAGTGGCATGATAGTTACTGAAAACGCCTACCATGGAAACTCATGGGCCATTGCTCAAATTACAACAACCTATGAAACCAGTGAGAAGCGTGCAGACAACATCGTCACCGTGCCGACACCGGACAGTTTTCGTGGTTTGTATGCCGATGACGAGCAGGCTGCCGACAAATATGCAGCACACGTACAAACGGCCATTGAAACTCTGGCTAAAAGAGGATTGAAGCCAGCAGCATTTATCGTCGATACCATCTTTTCAAACGAAGGCTTGCCCACGGTACCGGAAGGTTATCTCGCAAAGGCCGTTGCTATTGTGCGTAAGGCAGGCGGTTTGTTTATCGCCGATGAAGTGCAACCGGGTTTCGGGCGTCTGGGTACTGATTTCTGGGGTTTCGCAAGCCAGGGTGTAAAACCTGATATTGCAACCATGGGTAAGCCCATGGGTAATGGCTACCCGATATCAGCCGTTGTGACATCAGCGCCGGTTATTGATGCCTTTCGAGAGCATTCGCACTATTTCAATACGTTTGGCGGCTCCCCTGTTGCCTGTGCCGCGGCACTTGCTGTGCTTGACGTGGTTGAAGAGCAGGATCTGCAAGCAAAAGCTCTGGAAACCGGCAGCTACTTAATCAAAGCTTTAAAGGAGTTAGCAACAGATAATAAGCTTATCGGAGACATTCGCGGCAGCGGGTTGTTTATCGGTATTGATCTTGTTCGTGACCGGATGAGTCGTGAACCGGCCACGATAGAAACTGAAAAGATCGTAAACAGGCTAAGAGAGCTTGGCGTCCTGATCGGCTCAACCGGCCAATACGACAACATTCTAAAAATCCGGCCACCGATGGTTTTTTCAAAAGAAAACGCCGACTTGTTATTGGAGAAACTGGGTATTGTCTTCAATGAGGTAGGAAGTGCGGACTAACTGCTCTGATAACCTGTTATCCAGATCCAGAATTCAAGGGGAATACTTCTTCTCGATCAGTCGCCGGTAATCGGCTTTGAATGCCCGTTCAGTTTTCCAGGATTTGTTATCCAGCTCCTGGTAGGGCATTCGGTATGCAGTGAATGTGAACTGCTTTTCATCAAAACGGAGAACACCCCGTGAATAGTGGTAGTACGGATCGTAAAACTCCCTTTGCGGGCCTGATTTGTGCATATGCAATCTCCACGAACAAACTGAACAATATCGGTTCGTGGGTATATTGGTTTTTTGTTTGCAGACTTTTACTAATAAACCGGCGAATTGATCGTGCTCAGTGAACACTAATATTTAGTATACGCGCTGGCTTGAAGTTTTGCTGCCCAAAACGGATAACCCGACCAAAATCGGCAGCTAAACAGTGTTTTTAACAGTTTGCAGGCCGTAGCTACTGAACTTATCCAGCACCTTGTCCATTTCCTCATCTGCCAGGATTTCAGCATCGCCGATGGTAAGAATATGGCTATACACACTCGCCAAGTGCTCAACTTCGATCGCCAGGGCCAATGCGCGTGGCAGGTCCTTCTCGAAACAGGTCAGGCCATGGTGCGCCATCAGGCAGGCTTTGCGACCCCGCAGCGCTTTGATGACAAATTCAGAAAGTTCCGGGGTGCCAAAAGTTGCATAATCTGCGCAGCGGATGTTCCTGCCCCCGGCGATCGCGACCATGTAATGAAATGCAGGGATGCCCTTGTTCAGACAGGCGAGGGCTGAGCAACTGACAGAATGCGCGTGTAGCACGGCATTGGCCTCGGGACGGTCCTGATATATTGCTGCGTGGAAACGCCACTCGCTTGAGGGCTTACGTGTTCCCCGGGTGTTGCCATCAAGATCCATCCAGACGATGTCAGTTGTAGATAAACCAGCATAATCCATACCCGAAGGTGTAATCAGAAAACCATCGTCGCATCGTGCACTCAGGTTGCCGGAAGTGCCCTGGTTTAATCCACTGGCGTTCATGGCCAGGGCCGTCTCGATCAGCTGATGTCGCAGTAGCTGTGTCATTTTAGTGTAGTGTCCTTCTGTTCAGGGTAAAGTCCCAGCAAACCTGCCTCGCTGGCCTCACATACGCCCCGTTCAGTGAACAGGCCAGTCACCAGGCGGGCCGGGGTTACATCAAAGGCATAATTACAGGCCGTGACACCATCCGGGGTGATCTGCACGCTCTCAACAAGACCAGCCGAATTCTTTCCTGGTACGTGGGTCACCTCTGATCCCTCTCTTTGCTCAATGGGTATTCCTTTTACACCATCATCCATCTGCCAGTCGATTGTTGGTCCCGGCAATGCCACGTAGAATGGAACATTGTTGTCAAATGCCGCCAACGCCTTCAAATAAGTACCTATCTTGTTGCAAACATCGCCATTACGTGCAGTACGATCGGTGCCTGTAATGCACATATCCACCTGTTCGTGCTGCATCAGGTGGCCACCGGCATTATCGACAATGACGTCATGGGGAATACCATGGGACTGCAATTCCCAGGCGGTCAAGGCTGCTCCCTGATTACGCGGGCGTGTTTCATCGACCCATACATGTACCGGTATGCCGTCATCATATGCCTGGTAAATGGCGGACAGCGCCGTGCCCCAATCAACCGTAGCAAGCCAACCCGCGTTACAGTGTGTCAGGATATGAAAAGCATCAGCACCGGCAGGTTTTTGCTGCCAGAGGTTTCGAATAACCCCGAGCGCATGACGGCCGATCGCGTGATTGATAGCAACATCCTCATCACAGATTTCGGCTGCCATGGCATAGGCTTTCTCAGACCTGTCCCCGACCGGGAGTTTCGCCAGTGCCGGTTTCATTCTGGCCAGCGCCCAACGCAGATTCACTGCCGTGGGTCGCGTTGCCAGTAAGGTCCCAGCCGAACTATTCAGGTTGTCATCGGAAGCGTCTTCGCGCATTGCAAGAGCCAATCCATAGGCGGCAGTGGCCCCGATCAAAGGTGCGCCACGCACTCTCATAACACTGATGGCCTCGGCAGCATCCTGCATGGTGATTAATGACTTGATAACAAATTCATGCGGCAGGCGGGTCTGATCAATGATGTCTGCCGCCCAACCATTTCTATTCAACCAGATTGAGCGATAAGGCTCGTTATTAACTTTCATTTTTGAACCATCGATGTAAGCGGAAATGAGATCGTAGCACCTTGTAATTGGCAGGTCTCTATACTTGTGGAATCAACTTTCAGCGATTGATTTAACAGGCGTATTATTTCCCTGAATTCACCACGTATAGATGCATTTAAATTACATTTTTATTTTCTGTTTTAATTCTCTGCCATAGTTGCTAATCTTTATTCTCGTATCGGGCGTGGGTACCTTGCTTGTCCCCCAAGCCAAAGATAGTCCAGGATGACTAGAATATGTACATGGCGCGTCCGGTGCGAACACCTTAAACTACCTGATAATCTTTTCAGGCAGCTGAACCCATGAGCCTCGTTTCACACTTGAAGTGCATCCGCTGCGGAACTGAGTTTCCCCCGGACACGGTTATGAATCTTTGCCCGTTGGACAACAGTCCCGTAGAGATCATAATGGATCTGAAACGCCTGGCTGCTGAACAGGCTGAACTGTCCTGGTACCATCCTGAACGCAATGATATGTGGCGTTTCGGCGGCTTATTGCCGCTGGATATCAACAACCCCGATGATCAGTCACACATTTTCAGCCTGGGTGAAGGCAACACCCCTCTTCTGGACTACCAGGATCACCCCCTGGCAGAAAAACACGGTTTCACGCTGCATGTAAAAGATGAGGGTAAAGCGCATAACGGATATGGTGCGAACCCGACCCAGAGCTTCAAGGACCGGGGTATGGCCATGACCATCTCCATGGCACACAAGGCAGGAATCAGAAAACTGGCTGTTCCAACCCAGGGTAATGCGGGCGATTCTATGTGCGAGTACGCTAATGCCGCAGGAATGGAAGCAGTTACTGCCATGCCGGACAATACACCGATGCCCATCCTCGGCCGTGTCGCAGCGCTGGCCAACCAGTCAGCGAAATTTCATCTTGAACTGGTTAGCGGCACGATCCGAGAAGCAGGCGCGCTGTTGAAAGAAAAGTGGCTGGATAAAGGCTATTTCAGTGTTGCCACTTTTCAGGAACCAGGCTGGCGCATCGACGGTAAGAAAACCCTGGGACTGGAATTGGCAGAACCCAAACAAGCCGGAGATCCCTGGAAACTACCGGATGTAGTGATCTATCCCACTGGCGGCGGCACCGGGGTATTGGGAATGTGGAAAGCATGGAGCGAACTGGAGGCCCTGGGTCTTATCGACGAGTTCCGCCCAAAAATGATCTGTGTACAAAGTGAG
>JAOUCZ010000385.1 GCA_029859505.1 Lysobacterales bacterium
TCCCAATTAGAGCGCAATTCGATTTCACCCCCCAAAGCCAGGAGTTGTGGAAATACCGGATGGCCATGCCAACGCCGCAATAAGTGGCCGGGTTTAGGCCAGGGGTTGGGGTAAAACAGAAAGTGTCGTTCCACCGGGCGACCGCTTTGAAGCAGTAAACGCCAGAAAGTAGTCAACTCCGATCTCAGCAGGATAAAATTTTCACTTCGCAGGAAGTTTGAAGTTACACCGCTTTTTGCAAGCCGGCTAATTGAACGATCCACACCAATGACGAGCTGTCCGGGGAACATGGCTGCAAGCCTTTGTGTGCTTTTTCCGGTACCACAACCGGAATCCAGAATAAGCATCTGCCCGTCTGAAAAAGCACGCTCCCGTTCAAGATACTTAAATGCCTCCAGCGATGGTCGATGTAAAGGTTGCGACCAGGGTGTTTCCAAATGTCTGCGAACACAGGTCTCCAGACGCGGGTGGATGCCACGCTGCGTGCTGGTAACAAGCCCCGACAAGCTGATACTTTTGTGGGTTTTTGACGGTCTCAATTCGCTTACCACGCGCATTCCACTGCTTCACAAGCTATCATTGTAGTTACTTTCAATGTGAATCATAGCTTATGCCATCAGCGACCCGGTTTTTGCATATCACCGAACCCCTATCGATGAAAAAAGGTGGTCACCTGGCCTCTTTCACACTGGCTTATGAGACATGGGGAGAACTCAACCCGGATCGTTCCAATGCGGTTTTAATATTGAGTGGCCTCTCACCCAACGCGCATGCTGCATCCAGCAAAGTGGACCCCTCCCCGGGGTGGTGGGAGACCATGATCGGGCCCGGTGCGCCGATCGACACCGACCGTTACCATGTGATCGCCCTCAACTCGCTTGGGAGTTGTAAAGGCTCAACCGGTCCAGCCAGCGTGAACCCGGAAACCGGCAAACCTTACAGGCTGGATTTCCCTGACCTGTGTGTCGAGGACATCGCAAATAGTGCCCACATGCTCATCACGCACCTGGGTATTGAACAACTCTGCACCATGGTCGGGCCATCCATGGGCGGCATGAGCGCGCTTTCCTACTTACAACAAAACCCGAACAGCGCACGTCACTTCCTGACCATTTCGAGTTCTTCAAACGCTGCCCCTTTCAGCATCGCTATCCGTTCTTTACAAAGAGAGTTGATTGTTTCAGACCGGGCGTGGAATGAAGGTAACTACGATGAAAAGAACTGGCCGGTAAAAGGCATGCGCATGGCACGCAAGCTCGGTATGTTGTCTTATCGCTCATCCGAGGAATGGCGAACCCGCTTCGGCAGGCGTAAGCAGGATTATTTCCCAACCGAGTTATTTGGTATGAACTTTGAAGTTGAGTCCTATCTTGAAGCTGCTGCCCGTCGTTTTGTGCGTTCATTCGACCCCTGCAGTTACCTCTACCTTTCGCGTGCCATGGACTGGTTTGATGTATCAGACGGATATCCGGACCTGCCGCATGCGCTGGCGGAAATCAATCTCAAAACAGCCTGCGTGATCGGTGTGGAAACCGATATTCTCTTCCCCGCTTACCAGCAGAAAGAGATTGCTGACGCGCTCCGTTCAAACGGCATAGACACGAGCTTCACAAACCTTGAATCACTAATGGGTCATGACGCCTTCCTGGTGGATGACGCTCTTTTCAACCCGCATGTCGCGGCTTATTTCGATCGAATCTGGTTTGAAGACAAACTTTAGAAAGCAACTGAACCTTGAATCATAAAAGAGGGGTTTGATCGACTTAAATACTGGCGTAGCTTCCCGTACAAATATATACTTTGCGCCTTGCAAATCCTGCCGGAGTGGCGAAATTGGTAGACGCGCTGGATTCAAAATCCAGTTTTGGCAACAAAGTGCCGGTTCGAGTCCGGCCTCCGGCACCATTCTCTTGTTCTACACTGTTTCATAACATCCCAAGAACCCAATACAACCTAATAGCGACTAGTCAAGCCTTTACAATTAGCTATAACCGCTTGTGGCAGAGGCTAATGAAGCGGATTTCTGTTTATATTCGACAAATAATATAAGCGGGGATGTTAGTGCTCTTTCTAATACCTTCCCAACTGAAGAAATCCACAGGGAATCACATAACTTGTAGATTCTTTGGTATAGATCAATTTCAGCGCTACTTCATCGGTTTATTTTAAAAATGGGTTAGTGCAACTCATAAGATTCAAAATAAATTCACTGCAAGGACGCATTTGGCAAAAACGCCAGGTGGGGGTAAATGCAGTCCAGCAGTAAGTTCTGAATGATTGAAGGACTACTCTATCCACAACTTCCCTGGACAGTTGATTGGGATAGTTTCTCGCAACCCTTGGCTTGTTAACCAGGCCGGCTTCGCCTTCCCGATCAAAGGCGCTTTTCCAGCG
>JAOUCZ010000158.1 GCA_029859505.1 Lysobacterales bacterium
GTTCTTTTTTTGCTGGTTTTTCACGGGAAAATTACCTCTAAGTACAAAAAGGGCTATTATGTTTAGAGTATGAAGAAAATCTTCAAATGGTTGTTGGTGTTAATTGTTGCATTGGCAGTTGGCCTGACCATACTTCTTTACAACCCTCATATGATCAAAGGCCCGGTGGAGCGCTACCTAAGTGACTTTGCGGGTTACTCAATCACGCTTGATGGTGAGTTGGAAATCAATACCGGCAAGTTGATACAGATAGGTGCTAATGACATAAGTGTTTCGGCACCGGAATGGGCCAGACACGACAAGGTTGTTGTGATAGGGCGTATGAACCTGGTGCTTAATACCGCTTCTCTTTTTAAAGACATCATACTTGTAGAAACACTGGAAGTTGACGACCTACAAATAAACCTGGAAACAGATGACAAGGGTAAGGGTAACTGGATAACCGCTAACAGACCTTCCTCACCTCCTAAAGAAGAGAGCGGTGGTGCCATTGTTGTGTTCAATGATATACAGGTCAACAACACCAGCTTTCGTTTTCTCAACGGAAAAAAGCATATTGAGAACGTCTTTAATATCGAATCACTGAGTCACCATCAACAAGCAGACGGAATGTTGCACACCACCCTCAACGGAGATCTCAACAACAGGCTGGTCGAATACACCCACACCGTTGGGCCTTACAAAAACCTGCTAAATGGCCGGGATATAAGCTATAAGGGCACAGGTCATTTTGGTGAACTGGTACTGGAAGGTGATGCCTTTGTTGATGACTTGCTGGAGCCCCGCCAACCCAGCTTCAACCTGAATTTGCAGGGCCCGGATACTAATGAGATCACTGCCATGCTGGGTATTGATGACCTCGGTGCTGGTGAGTTTACTCTGCGCGCCACAGGTGCCCTGGTCAATGGGGTGTTTGAAGCCGATGTCAACAGTAAACTGGGTGATATCTCACTAACTGCATCAGCACGGACCCCGGATATCGCTGAGCTGAATGAGGTTGACCTCAATGTTGCTATCAACGGTCCCAGCCTGGGTTCGCTTACACGTGTGTTTGGGGTTGAAAACTGGCCTGACAAACCATTTAGTCTGAACACTAAGGTGGAACGCGTTGGCCGTACATTAAATGTTCGGGATTTGACCCTGAATATTAGTGGTACCCAACTTCTGTTTGACGCGTTGCTAACTAATTTTCCCACACTGGAAGCCAGTCGTGTCAAACTTTCGATATCTGGAGATAAAGCCGAACAATTTCATGAGTTGCTGGGGATAGAAGGTCTTGCAACCGGTCCGTTTAAAATCAATGGAAGTGTTTCTTCCTCACCTGAAGGTGTTGAGTTAATCCGTGCCGATCTCGCGACCTCACTAGGCCAGGCCACACTTTCAGGAACCCTGGTTCCTGTGCCGGGCTTAGTTGGTAGCAAGCTTAGTCTGCACCTGGATGGGCCTAATGCAAACTCGGTCATGTCTGTTTTCGGGATGGACATATTGCCAGGGCAGCCATTTAACCTGAACACAAGGGTTGAGGTGATAGAAAAGGCCTTACTTGTTGAGCGTGGCGTGCTTGTAACGATTCAGGATGAGAGACTCGAACTGGGCGGTATAGTGTCTTTAGATACCGGCAGTAAAGGAACCGATATCGATTTCCAATTGAGCGGTAAACACCTGGCCCGGATGGTAAAGCGCCACGTCGGGAATATAGATGTGCCAGACCAGCCTTACGATCTCGGTGGTCATATACAGGTACAGGAAGAAGGGATACGTCTGGAAAACATTGAGTTTGGAATTGAAGCTATCAAGCTGAAAACAGATGGGTTGATAAGGCTTGGTGATCAGCTTTCCGGCACCACTCTGAACTTTCAGATCAGGGGGGAAAACCTGTCATCGTTAAAGAGCTTTGAGGCCGTCGGTGATTCGCTGGACATTTTTGTTCCCGGCCAGCCGTTCCAGCTTGACGGTGGTTTCATGATTGAGAGAAACGGCTGGAAACTTAGTGAGGTCAGTGGTCTGATTGGTAAAACGGCTCTTGATTTTGATGCCCTTGTCAGCAACCAACCGGACTGGATCGGTTCAAATTTAAGGTTCTCCATCAAGGGCCCGGATCTGAACGAATTGTTGATGAAAAAAAATGATCCGGGTCTGCCAAAAGGCTTATTTGAATCCAGTGCCCTGATTTTGCTGGCGGACAACAAGTTGAAAATCAGTGATTTTGACTTTGAGACCGAAAGGGCTCATGGGGAAGTTGACCTTGAAATCGGCTGGCCGGTCGGCAGCAGTCATGATATCAGCTTCGATGTAAACATCAGGGGTGAAGACATACGCAATTTTCTGCCCCCGACAGAAACATTTGAAGCGGCAATGGCGGCTTTTCAATTAAACGCTGTTGGAAACAAACAGGGCGACCTGATCATGGTAGATCAATTTGATTCCAGCATCGGTAATTTACAGGTCTCGTTGAAAGGCAAGGTCGACCGTAACAACCCGAAGATTGCTTTTCATGTTCTATCGGAAGATATCTCGAAGCTTGGACGTCTCCGTGGTGAACCGCTTCCTGCTCTGCCACTGGATATCACCGCTGATTTCAGCGGAAGCGCAGATCAATTCAGTTTTAGCAACCTGGTGGGCTCGCTGGGAGAGAGCCAACTGAGCGGTGATCTTAACCTATCACTGAAAGACTCTAAACCCAATATCAAGTTGACAGCGACATCTAATTATCTTGACCTCCGTCCTTTCATTGATCCAAAAAAACCCGCAAGTGAAACCGATACCACCACCAAACCGGACCGCCTTATTCCAGCAACTCCGTTACCACTGGATGTTTTAGCTTCCGCGGATTTACGGATAACGCTGAATGTTGCCGAACTCAGGTACTGGCAGGACAGCATCACCAGCCTGGTTCTGAATGTTGAGCAGCAAAATGGCAGTCTGAACATATCGCAATTGTCATATGAGGCACCGCTTGGAGCGGTCAGTTCCTCGTTATCCATAGATCCAACCGCGGCAGGTCAAGCAGACGTCAATATCGGCTTAAGCACAAAAGGGTTTTCTTTTAACACATCGGGTTTGTCTGAAGAAAAACTGCGTCAGGTTCCCGCCTTTGATATTGAATTTCATGCCAGCGGAAAAGGCGCTAACGTGAGGGAAGTAGCCGGAACTTTGAATGGTTCATTGTATGTGGCCAGTAAAGGTGGAAGCGCGGAAAACGTAGACCTGAGCTTGTTGGAAACATTCATAGTTGACCAGCTATTCAGTGTGATCATGCCGAAAACCGAGGAGACGCTTAATACAGAATTCAGTTGTATTGCTGCCAATTTGCAGATCTCTGACGGCCTGGTGACAACCAGTCCCGCCATTGCGTTTACAACCCAGAAAGTCGGCGTAATCACCAAGGGAAAAGTAAATTTGAAGACGGAAGAAATGAAACTCAACTTCAACTCAACTCCAACCAATGCCTTGCAGATTAACCCAGGTGAAATGTTCTACCCGTATGTCCTGATAAGTGGCACACTGGCCAATCCAGCGGTGGGAGTTGACCCTGGAAAAGCCGCGCTGCACGGTGGTGCGGCGATTGCTACCCTGGGAGTATCGGTTTTGGCTAAAGGATTGATTGACCGCGCAGGTAATACCGCACCTGTGTGTGAAGAAATATTAAATAATCCGCCGAAAAATTAACCCGCTTGCGAGGCAGACACTGAAGCTCTCAGACCGTTGTTAACGCATACGGGCCTGGAGTTTTGCCAGCGCCTCACTACCCGGATTCAGTTTTTCAAACTCAAGATCCTTCATTGGGATTTCAGAGGTTCGGTATATTCGATGCATCTCAGGTAGCTCAGCATTGATGTATAACAAGCCGGTGACAACCTCTCCCTGTGCGCGTTGCTGCTCAAGATAGCGCATCACCCTGCTGCGGTCGGTCGCATCGTAACCACTGCTGGCTTTCTTCAGCAGCAACTTAGAACCATCGTGTAACTCCACCACGGTGCTCGTTCCCTCGGCATAGCTCACCTTGATTTCACTGGCGGGCGTAATGAAGTCTGTCTGCGAGGCCGGGTGATAGTGGTCACGGGTGTAGGTATAGCTCTTGGTTGATCCGGCATGGTTATTAAACGTCACACACGGGGAAACCACGTCGAGGATGGCACAACCGGGATGCATGATACCGGCCTTGATCAGCGTGACCAGTTGTTCACGATCACCTGAAAAGCTTCTTGCTACAAAGCTGCTGCCCATTGAAATCGCAGTGGATACGGCATCAATGTTTTTCCACTGGTTGATATCACCCCTTTTGGACTTGCTGCCCTTGTCAGCTGCTGCTGAAAACTGCCCTTTTGTTAAACCGTATACACCATTGTTTTCAATGATATAAAGCATATTCAAATTACGCCGAACGGCGTGGCCAAACTGCCCAAAGCCTATCGACAACGAATCGCCATCACCGGAAACACCAATACAAACCAGGTCCCGGTTACCGGAGTGAGCACCAATTGCCACTGAAGGCATACGACCATGAACCGAGTTAAAGCCATGCGCACCTGAAAGAAAATAGGCGGGTGTTTTTGATGAACAACCAATACCTGAAAGCTTGATTACCTGCTCAGGAGGTATTGATAATTCCCAAAAAGCCTGAACAATTGCTGCGGTAATGGAGTCGTGTCCACAGCCCGCACAGAGCGTTGACAAGGCGCCCTCATAATCGCGTTTAAGCAGGCCAATTTCATTATGTAGTTGGCCGGGTAAGTCGATTTTTGGCTTTTTTATAAAACTCATGCCACATCCTTCTTACACAAATGCTCACTCACCCCATCAACCACACACGAGGTTGGTATAGGCATACCGCTATAGTGTAAAACCGGTATCAGTTTGCGGGCATCGGTATTGGTTTCCAGTATCAAGAGTGAGCGCAGTTGTGCATCGCGGTTTTGTTCTACAACAAATATTGTTTCATGCTGCTCAACAAAGCTGGTTACCTCTCCGTTGAATGGAAAAGCACGAACACGCATATAGTCTGCTTCGATGCCTTTCTCACGCAGATCATCCAGCGCCTCGATTACAGCACCATGCGAACTTCCATAGGCAATAATTCCAATGGGCGTTTCCTTATTTGCCTTTATCATTAAGGGTTTGGGCACCAATGTCCTGGCGGTTTTCCACTTGACCAGCAGACGGTCGACGATATCCTTGTACTCTTCGGAACTCTCCGTATACATGCCATGCTTGTTGTGACCTGAGCCACGTACAAAGTATGCGCCTTTCGCATTTTCACCCGGCAATGTTCGCGCGGCGACACCATCACCATCGACATCAAGATAACGATAGAATTTTTCCAGTTTATCCACATCATCGGAGCTTAATACCTTGCCACGGTCCGGTTGGTAACTGTCATCCCATTTCAACTCTGGAATCATCCAGTCATTCATACCGATATCCAGGTCAGACAAAACAAAAACCGGTGTTTGCAAGCGCTCGGCGAGATCAAATGCTTTGACCGCCATTTCAAAGCACTCATATGGGTCGGCAGGCAGCAACAAAGGATGCTGGGTATCACCATGCGAGGCATAAGCACAAAGCATTATGTCGCACTGCTGGGTTCGGGTCGGCATGCCCGTAGAGGGTCCGACACGTTGAACATTAAAGAAAACGGCCGGAATTTCAGTGTAGTAGGCAAAACCAATGAACTCACTCATCAATGAAATACCAGGGCCTGAAGTGGGAGTAAATGCTCTTGCACCTACCCAGTTAGCCCCCAATACGGTACCTGCAGCAGCCAACTCATCCTCTGCCTGGATTATCACATAGTTCTTTTTGCCGGTTTCCTCGTCTATTCGAAACATCTTGCAATAGGCTTTGAACGCATCCATCAAACCAGTCGAAGGGGTAATGGGATACCAGGCACCAACCGTAGCACCCGCATAGACACAGCCCAGACCAGCGGCAGAATTACCATCGATCATGATGTGCTTGCTGTTATCACCCATGGTCTCTGCACGAACAGGAAGCGGGCAGGTGAAGTTGTCTGTTGCGTAGTTAAACCCGAGGTTGATGGCTTTTAAATTGCTTTCTACCAACCTGGGCTTGCTCGCAAATATTTCTTCAATCAATGCGCGTAATATTGTGGTATCCAAGTTTAACAATGCAGCCAAAACGCCAACATAAGCTATGTTTTTCATCAGAATGCGAACCCGGGCATCGCTGAAATTTTCATTACACATTTTGGCCAGGGGTACACCGAGGATCGTAATATCGTTTCTACTTAATTGGCGCTCACGCGGCCAGGTCGAGTCATAGATCAGAAACCCGCCAGGAGTGACGTTATCCATATCTTTCTGATAGGTCTGGGCATTCAGGGCTACCATGACATCCACGTTTTTGGAGCGTGCCATGTAACCCTTGTGGTTTACCCTGATCCCATACCAGGTCGGCAGACCCTGGATGTTAGAAGGAAACAGATTTTTACCGGTTACCGGTATACCCATACGGAACAGGGCTTTCAGCAACAGGCCGTTGGCGCTTGCTGAACCGGTACCATTCACCGTACCTATTTTTAGTACAAAATCATTTACCCGGCTTTCTGACATGGGCTTTTTCCGTTTTTATTTTTTGCGTCGTAATGAGCGGCACGCGGGAAATTAAATAGTGATTTCTGCATATCCCAGGCTGCCGTCGGGCACCGCTCGGCACACAAACTGCAATGTATACACAGGTTCTCATCCTTGACCATGACACGTTTGGTCTGTTTAAGTGCTTCGGAAACAAACAATGGCTGGTCCTGGTTAACCCTTGGCGCCTTCAACTGCTCAAGCAAATCGAACTCTTCTGCATTGGGTGTCATTGTCAGGCATTGTGTGGGACAAATATCAAGGCAGGCATCGCATTCAATACACAAGGAGTCAAAAAATACCGTCTGGATATCACAGTTCAGACAGCGCTCAACCTCTTGCTGTGCCTGCTCTGCGGTAAAACCCAGTTCAACTTCAGTGGTCAAATCCTTGAATCGTTGTGACAGGGCTACATGTTCCATTTTTCGCCGTGCCGCCGGATCAAAATCGTTGGAATAACTCCATTCGTGCATGCCCATCTTGCGACTGCCAAGATTCATCAATACCGGCAATCGATCGTGCAGGTCTTCACCCTGGCAGTGCCGGTGGATGGAGATTGCAGCCTGGTGACCATGCTCAACAGCCCAGATAATGTTTTTGGGTCCAAATGCCGAATCACCGCCAAAGAACACACCCGGCAAGGTAGATTCAAAGGTGTTTTCATCCACCACCGGTACATCCCATTGGTCAAATTCCATACCAAGATCCCGTTCGATCCACGGAAACGCATTATCCTGACCGATAGCGAGAATTACATCATCGCAGGGCACGGTAATCTCACCGGTCGTCAACTGGTTAACAATCCGGCCATATTCAATTTCATACTCCACCTGTTTGAAAATCATACCAACCAGGCGACCGTCTTCAATGACAAACTCCTTGGGAGAGTGATTAACTACAATTTCAACATTTTCTTCCTCGGCATCTTCCAGTTCCCAGTCAGACGCCTTAAAGAAATCACGGGGCTTACGTGCCATGACTTTGACGTTTTCAGCACCCAACCTTAAGGACGTGCGGCAACAGTCCATCGCGGTATTACCTACTCCGATAATAAGCACGCGTTTTCCGATGTTCTTAAGGTGGCCGAAAGCAACTGATTCCAGCCAGGTAATACCAATATGAATATTGGCGGTGCCCTCTTCACGTCCCGGCAGATTCAGCTCTTTACCCTTGGGTGCACCGGTCCCTACAAAAACCGCATCATATCCCTCATCCAGTAATCCCTTCATACTGTTGATTGGGTGGTTCAGACGCAGGTCAACACCCATATCAGTTATGTAAGCAATCTCTTCGTTGAGAACATCTGCCGGCAGGCGAAAGGAAGGAATATTTGAACGCATCAGACCGCCAGGTTCAGCCAGCGCCTCAAAAATGGTGCACTCGTAACCTACGGGCATTAAGTCATTTGCAACCGCCAAAGACGCACAACCGGCACCAATCAGTGCGA
>JAOUCZ010000027.1 GCA_029859505.1 Lysobacterales bacterium
TTAGACCCGCTTCAAGGGGTATCCGATTTTCGCCGGTTCAAGTCCTCACTGACGAAACGGAGCACCGCGGCAACCATGGCTTCCCTCGGGTAGTCGTTCTTGTCGACAAAAGTCGAACCAACAAAACTGTGACTACGCGCAATTGGAACAGCCACTGCCCAGTGGTCTGCATTCAGGAATCCCAGCAGTGTGCTGCCTGGAATCACCTGATCGTAATAGATCAACTGACTGTCGTTTCGCGCGTCAACCTGGCTGAGTTTTCGGTAGCTTGAGCCAAGCACTGACGAGATACGGTCAGGCTTGGGATAGGTTACCAGTGAATAGTAGGCGATATCATCCGGTAACGGATTGCGCGCCAGCCACGACCGGCGCGTAGCGGGACGCAGGCTGTCGATTGCTCCTCCATCTCCTTGGCTGCAGTTGGCCCCGGGAAAACGACGAATGATATTGAGGTCTTTCTGATCAGCAGCATTTGCCAACGGCGAACCTCCAATGGCGCCGGAAGCACTGATCACGGCCACCACGCGTTCCCTCAGTTCAGGATATTCGACAATTGCCTGGAGGATGTCCGGTGCGCCTTTTGAGTAGCCAATGAGCAAAATTGGATTATCGTCGAACTCCGCATGAAGGGCTGCGATCTTGTCGCGAATCTGGCGGGCGTTATTGGCAGAACTCGAAAGCCCATCGACCTTCAGCAACTCAGCCTGAAACCCGAAACTTGCCAATAATGAGGTCACGGAGTCCTGAATTTTCAACCATTCCTCAATACACTCCCATCCAACCCCTGGCACGATCAGGGCGAGAACCTTTTGTTGATTTACACCCATATCAACTGGCTCACCAGTACCTTCGGGTTCGTCTGCAACGCGTACGAGCGCTTCCTCACATGGCCGGTAGTCAGGCCACTCCTCACCACGGGACTCCAGTACTTCACAAAAGATTTCACGAAAACGCCCCCTGCGATCATCTACACCGGCATCGGCCACGGGAACCAGTGCAAGTGGCGGGGATTCCGTCGTCCAGGGGTTAAGCGGTTTGCCGGCGCAGGCTATCAAAAGGAACAGAACGGGCAACATTAAGATTGTTTTGTAAACAACCCGGGGTTCATGGAAGGGGATATGGTGAAATTTCATGATCATTGCCCTGAAGTTGTTTCTAATAGCAATTATAAATGAACATCTGTGCTAACTTTGTAATATATAAAGATAGCAAGGTGACGCTTTTGCGGAATTTCTGGCTTATTTGTTTCGTGGTAGTTTGGTTTACTCCTTTGCACGCTGATGTGCTCTTCGAAAATCCGTCTTCAATGGAAATTGAATTGACGGGTCCGATGTGGTCTCTGGTTGAGAATAAGGAGGAGCGTAAAGAGTGGCCTTTCAAGCTACGTAGTGAAGGCGTTGAGCTTGATTTGAAGATCAGGGCCAGGGGGAATAGCCGGATGCGGGTCTGCGATTTTCCTCCACTGAGATTCAATTTCAAGACAGCTGACACGGTCGGGACTTCCTTCGAAGGACAGGACAAGCTGAAGCTGGTGACACGCTGTAAAAAAGGTGATCGTTCCGAGAGTGATGTGTTGGAAGAATACGCTGCATACCGGATTTTCTCTTTATGGTCAGAGGTCAGTTTCCGAGTACAGCTTGTGCATACGACAAATAGCGACACTGATGGCCGTCTCAAGGAATCTCTCAAAAGCAGTTATGGTTTCCTGATCGAGCCATTGGAGCAAATGGTCTCAAGAGTGAATGGTAGCCTGTCAGCGGTTCCTGCTGTTTCGTTGGCACAGCTCGATCAAAAGCAGGCAGCGCTGGTTTACGTTTTCCAGTATCTTATTGGCAATACTGACTGGTCGTTTGTCACGGCGGAGAATGATGAGTATTGCTGTCATAACATCAAGCTCATCAAAATCGGTTCAAAATTATTCCCCGTACCTTATGATTTCGACCTGTCAGGTATTGTTAACGCCAGTTATGCCCGACCGGATCCTTCCCTGAGGATTTCCAAAGTAGTGACACGACGGTATCGCGGGTTTTGCACGGATAAGGAAATTTTGCGTGAGGCGCTGAGCGATATCACAGCGCGGGAGAATGATGTGCTGGATATCATCAATGGTTTACCCATGCTGACCGATAAGGATAAACAGAAAAAAATTTCTTATCTGGAAAACTTTTTCAGGAAGGCTGACGACAAGGACAAGATGATTAGTCTATTTGAGAAATCCTGTCATTCTTAAAAGGTGACAGTCCGTTAAATCAGGTCATCATCCTTTCGACACCAGGTAATCAAGTGAAAACCGCTGGCGGACTTCCTGTGCTTGTTTGCGTGCCAGTTCAACCTGTTCTGCTTCCGTGGTTGCAATCAGTTTGTTCAAGATGAGAGCAAAATGTTGATGCATGGCATAGCGCTTGGCCTGAGCGATGATGCGATGGAATTTGCGAACAGCATCACCCGCTACCAATTCGCCTGCATCGTTTTCAAGCACCATCTCGTATAAGGAGTCTTCCAGGTCTTTCAGTTCTTCATCGGAGATATGGCTGGCGGCAAGCGCTGCGGCTTCTCCCTCAATCAACGCCCTTGATTCGGTCAGCTCCCAGGGGCTGATGTTATCAATTCCGCTTCCACTGCTCGATTGGTGTTCCGGTACATAGATGCCGGAACCGGTCTTGACCTGAACCCGGTCAAGTGCTTCCAGTGCGATAATCGCTTCGTCCAAATATTTTTCCGGCCTTCGTTTAAGCCATAACTATCTTTAAAATTTAAACGACATGTAGGGAAATTGATCTTTTTTTACTCCATGAAACCGCTAAAAAACGCAGGTGAAACTAATGATTAAGACCGATAAGTCCGAGATTCTCGGGAACACTCATCCGCTGACATCCGGCATACGCATTGCGCTAGCATCGATGTGTTTGTCTATTTTCGCAGCGCCAAGGTAGTGGTTAACTACTTCAGCAGCCAGAAGCAGGCCGATGAAACCATGGGTCATATTAAAGCTATTGGTGGCGATATGACCAAACAGGAAGACGTCGACCGTCTGATCGCCGAAGCCAAAGCCGCATATGGTGACTCGGTAGATATTCTCATTAATGTTGTTGGTGGTCTGGTAGCAAGAAAGACGCTGGAAGAAATGGATGCCGAGTTTTTTGACTACCTGATGAAACTGAATGTCACCAGCAACTTCATGGTCACCAAGGCCGTGGCTCCATTAATTGGTGATGGCGGATCCATCATCAACTTTGCTTCCCAGGCCGGCCGTGATGGCAGTGGCCCCGGTGCATCTGCCCATGCTGCTTCAAAGGGCGCGGTCATGACTTTCACGCGTGCAATGGCTAAAGAGCTTGGCCCAAGAAATATTCGTGTAAACTCAGTCTGCCCGGGTATGATCAGCGCCGTGTTTCATGACACTTTTACCAAAGATTCCGTGCGCGCCAATGTTGCCAACGCCACCGCGCTTAGACGTGAAGGCGGAGCCAATGAAGTTACTGATACCGTGGCATATCTGGCCTCTGATGAATCGAGTTTCCTGACTGGCGTCAACCTCGATATCAACGGTGGTCTTTACTACTCTTAATGAATGGATGATTTGAAGATGAGCGTGAGTGACGACCTGCATAAACGATTAGCAAGTGCCCCGGTGGTGCCACTGGTTGTACCCGATGATCCTGAAACTGCGATCAAGACAACACAGGCACTGGTTGCCGGTGGCTTAACCGTTATCGAGGTGGTTTTACGTACACCTGAGGCAGTTGAGTGTCTTTCTGAAGTTGTATCTGCGGTACCCGATGCCATTGTCGGTGCGGGTACAGTGCTTTCTGAACGCCAGGCCGCTGAAGTGGTCTTTGCCGGCGCGCAGTTTATTATATCGCCCGGTTTGTATGCACCGGTTGTTGAGTACGCTAAATCCGCGCGCTTGCCGATATTCCCGGGTGTTGCAACTGCATCTGAAGCGCAGAATGCCTGGAATATGGGTTTACGCTCATTAAAGTTCTTCCCTGCATCACTGGCCGGTGGGCCAGCGATGTTGAAAGCAATCGGCTCTGTCTTCAAAGACGTCAAGTTTATGCCTACAGGCGGTGTTTCAGCAGCCAATCTTTCAGACTATTTGGCCCTGCCAAATGTACTCGCCTGTGGCGGTAGCTGGTTGACACCAAAATCTGCAATTGCAGAAGGGAATTATCAAATCATTGCTGATTTGGCAGCGGAAGCCGTTGCCATTGCAAGCAAAGCAAGAGGTTAGAAAAATCGCCAAATTTGTTACTTTCGGCGAAATTATGTTGCATCTCAAAACACCGGGACATGATCGCTTTTTTCAGTCCCCCACTTTTGATGCGACTTTAGGTGGTGGTTAAGCCAACGTTGCGGTTGCATTGGCCAATTACGGGTTGGATGCTCGTTTTGTCAGCGCACTTCCCGATAACGACATTGGTGAAAATGTCATCCGCGAATTACGCAGCTTTTCTGTTGATACCGCGCAAATCAGTCGTTCCGGCGACCGTGTAGGCATTTACTTTTTGGAACCCGGTGCCAATCAGCGCGCTTCCAAGGTGGTTTATGACCGTGCTGGATCGTCCATTTGTGAATGTGGTCCTGGCTATTGGTGTCTGGTCTATTGCAGCAGCGCTTCATGCATTTGCACAGGGCGTTGTTAGTTTAAGTATATTTCGATCTATTTTGGGTGTGGCAGAGGCTGGCAACTGGCCAGGTGCAGCCAAGAATAACGCGGAGTGGTTCCCAACCAAAGAGCGGGCCCTGGCTCAAGGTATCTTCAGTTCGGATGCGGCCATCGGCGTTATTGTCTCAATTCCCTTAATCGCATTCCTGACGGTTTTTTTCAGCTGGAAAATGATCTTTATTCTCGTGGGCTTGATCGGTTTATTGTGACTCATCCCCTGGGTTATCTTGGTGAAAGCGCCACCAAAGACTCACCCGTGGCTCACGGACGAAGAACGTAAGTATATATTGACGGGTCAGCAAACCGCTGAAACCGATGAAGGTCCCGAAGAAGAAGAGTACGCCCCAACAACAACCCAGGTACTTTCACATAAGCAAAGCTGGGGTGTAATTATCGCCTCAGCTGCCATCGACCCCATCTGGTGGTTTTTCATGTATGGCTGTAAAGCCCGGTGATGTAGACCTGACAGCGATGTCCAGTGCTGGCCCCAGAGCGACCACTTCTCAGCGAAACGCCAATGGAAATTGAGAGAGCCAGTGGTATCGTGGCCACTGAGACCGCGATTCTCTTCGAAGTTGATTTCATCTTCCGGATTCGTTCCATCCACACCCAGTTTAAAAGACTTGGTTGGCCGGAGCCCGCCGACACTGATGTTAAACTTTTCGCTCAGAAACGGATTAAAATCCCAATCGACCTCGCACGTACTCGGGCAGTTCTGATTCATCGGGCAGTGGCGTTGGCCAGCCGTCCTCCCCGAGTGCCACAAACTTGAACCGACCCTCGGTTACTTTTTCGCGGTTACCGATGCGGTCGCGCCGCACCCCGGGGGATGATCGTGCCCCGGTGCTGGACGACCATCACGGCAATCCGGCTTCTGTTCTTCGCCGCGGCTTCAGGGCCTGCGCTGTCGAACCTGGCCGCGAGGTACCCGGCATTGAACAAATCGCAAGCAACTTCTTGCGTCATTGTTTAAAATCCTGACCAAGGATAATAATTCAATTTGGTAGAGGAAATTTCAAATGCTCAGTGAAAAAATGCTCGAAGCTCTCAACGAACAAATCAATCTCGAGTTCTACTCATCCAATCTCTATTTACAGATGAGTTCCTGGTGTGAATTCAACGCGCTTGATGGTTGTGCCAAGTTCCTTAAGGCGCATGCTGCGGAAGAAATGGAACATATGCAGCGTTTGTTTACATATGTGAATGAAACCGGTGGCCTGGCCAGGGTCGGTAAGATTGATGCACCCCCTTTCGAGTTCAAATCAATCAGTGAAGTATTTCAGGCAACCTATGAGCACGAGGTTTTTATCACCAGCAAGATCAATAAGCTTGCCAAGACTGCACAACAGGAGGATGACTTTTCGACCTTTAATTTCCTCCAATGGTATGTAGCGGAACAGCATGAAGAGGAAAAGCTGTTCAAATCCATCATCGATAAAATTGAAATGATCGGACCCAATGGATTGTTCTTCATCGACAAGGAGATCGAGAACATGGTGGGCGCCCCGGTCGGATGAGAAGAATGAAAGTGCTGACACGACGCGACTATCTTAAATATTCCGCACTGATCGGCGCCGCATGCGCATTTCCCGGCAGCTTACTGCAGGCGTTCGAGAGCAAGAATCTGATTACCCGCGCCATCCCCAAGACCGGGGAGAAACTGCCGATTGTTGGGCTCGGCAGCTCAGCGACCTTCAGAAAAGTTGCTCAAAGCGAAGATTTTTCTGCCTTGAGGAACGTCATGCAAACACTGCTGGATAATGGCGGAACGGTTTTCGATACCGCCCCTTCCTACGGGGCTTCCGAAAAAGTTTCCGGTCAGATCGCACGCGAAGCCGGTACGACCGATAGGATATTCTGGGCGACAAAGGTCAATGTCGCACCTCGCGGGGGTGGTCGCGCCGATGCTCAAAAGGCCCGTGCGCAACTGGCTAAATCCTTTGAATACATCGGCAAAGACCCCATTGACCTGATCCAGGTACACAACCTCGCCGACCTGCCGACGCAGATGCCGATCATTCAGGAACTCAAGCAAGACGGCAAAATTCGCTACATTGGTACGACGGTTACCCGGACCTCACGCTATGGTGAACTCGAAAAAGCCATGCGCGACTACCCACTCGACTTCATTGGTGTTGATTACGCAATCGACAACCGGACTGCGGCCGAGAGCGTGTTACCGCTCGCGGAAGAACTGGGCATAGCGACACTTATCTATGTGCCGTTTGGACGCAGCCGACTGTTTTCAAGGGTAAAGGGTATTGAAGTGCCGGAGTGGGCGAAGGAGCTTGGCATCGATACCTGGGGCAAGTTTTTCATCAAGTATGTTGCCTCGCACACCGCCACGACCTGTGTAACACCTGCAACCAGCAAGCCGAAAAATATGCTTGATAGCATCGGTGCGGCCTATGGCGAACTGCCTGATGCCGCAGTTCGAAAAAAAATGGAAGAACTTATCGACGACCTGCCGGGTAGTTAAGTGGCAACATGATCTCTAACTAGCTGATCAACTTCCTGATTATTGACCGATGAAGGAATCTACGGAATAGGTGATGCCACCCTCAACAACCGTGAAACACTGCTCGCCGTCTATTTAAGGGATTACATCATTCCCTGCCTGATTGGTAGGTTAAAAACGAATTCTTGTACTATACTTATTAGACGAGCCTCAGTCGCAGGCTTTCCATATTTCTTGGCAAAACCTGCCCTGATGTCGGTACGACGGGGGGGTCCTTATCGTGAACGATTGGCTTATCCCCGGGTCAGGGTGTTCGTTCGCATAAAATAAACTGGAGATATCATGAAACGACATAAATTCTTTGTGAGTCTGGCGCTTATGCTGGCTCTAAGTTTTGTTGCCATAGCTGCCTCTGCTGCCATGGTAATGAAAATGAATCTCGGGGATCTGGTCGGCAATGCCGACAAGGTCTTCCGTGGTACGGTGTTGACAAAGGAACCGGGATTGGTTTCTTTGGGTGGCAGCGATTTCTCTACCGTTGTTTACACGGTCAGGGTCGACGACGCACTCAAAGGTGACTTCGGCGCAAAGCCAGTGGTAACCCTTACCATGTTGGGCAACCTCAAGCAGGATGTTTCGGTTGGAGACATCAAGCGGGTCTCAATGCTGGACATGAATCCCGATCTGTCCGTCGGCAGTGATTACGTGCTGTTTACAACCGCCGCCAGCTCAGCAGGATTGTCAACGACAGTTGGACTCGGCCAGGGCCTATTCCGCATTTTTGACACCGAAGATGAACGTGAAATGACAGCTAACTTGCTGAATAACCATGGCATATTTGACGGCCCGGTTAAGTACAGTGAACTCACCTCGGCTGTTTCAGCCCTGGTTAACCCATAAAGGAGAGAGCAATGAAATCATTCAAGCATCAAGTTCTTTCCGTACTGCTGGTCACCTTTGGTGCGGCAGCATTCACAACTACCGTACAGGGTGCCGATGCACTTGGCATCTGTAACCCGGGACAACCTTACCTGTGGCCCGGTGGTGGTGTAAACATTCCATTTAACCCCGATCAGGGCGACCTCAACACACCTACAATTGATAATCCGACGGGTGTGGCGTTGGTGCAGGTCGCGTTTGATAATTGGACAGCTGCCGGCCCTTTCAGCGTGCCGACAACAGCCACTTACACCAATGCTGGTAACCTGCCGGTTGATGTTGATGTCAACAATTATGGTCCCTGGCTGAACCCGGTTGCACCGGATGGTTTATCCGCCATCGTTTTTGATGCTGACGGTCAGATTTTCGATCAGCTTTTCGGACCAGGCTCAGGAATACTCGGATTTGCAAGCCCCGAGTGGGTTAACACCATCACTTGCGAGATTCTCGAAGGGGTCTCCTTCCTGAATGGTCCTGCATTTACCGACCTGGTCGCAGCAGAGGACGTGATGACCCACGAGTTTGGACACTACTCCAACCTGGGCCATGTTGAACTCAATGGACAGTTGTTTCCGTTCCCCGAAGGTGGTGATACCAGTGGGCCAACACCGGATGACCCGTTTATCTTCAACGGAACTTTGAGTGGAGAGCTCGAATCGATGTACCCGTTCTACTTCGGGGCAGGTTCAGGAACAAATTCACCCAATGCCGACGATCGGGCATCGATCGCCACGCTTTACCCGGCGCCAGGCTTCTTCGCCAGTACCGGTTCGATTTCAGGCACAGTCTATGCGCCTGATGGCGTAACCAGGCTAAGTGGTGTGAATGTCATAGCCCGCAACATTGCTAACCCGATGCTGGATGCGGTTTCGACCTTCTCAGGAGCCTATACCGATGGTACCGGCCAGGCCGATCCCAATGTAGGTGTTTATACGCTTAACAACCTGACACCGGGCGCAGAGTATGTCGTGTTTGTTGATGTTATAACGGCCGCCGCCGGACGCTTCAGCAACCCCGTACTCTCACCATTGCCTGGTCCGGAAGAGTACTGGAATGAGGATGAGGCGAACTCCAACCCGCCTGACGATGTCCTGGATGCCACCCCGGTGGTACCGGTCGCCGGCGTACCGGTTACCGGTGTTGACATCATCTTCAACCAACCTGCACCAGGTGACCCACTACCCGTGGGTGATGACGGTTTTTATCAACTTTCACTGCCTTTCACCTATTCGATTTGCGCTCAGGATTTCAATTCTGTATTTGTCAATGCGAATGGCAACCTGACGTTTGGCGCGGGTTCCAGTGATTTCTCCGAGTCATCGGCTGAAATGCTTTCCGGCCCACCAAGGATCGCCGGTCTGTGGGATGATTTGAACCCATCGGCTGGTGGTATCGTCACGTATGCGCAAACCGACAGCAGCTTCACCGTTATCTATGAAGATATACCGGAGTTTTTTGTCACGGGTTCGAATAGTTTCAGTATCACCCTGTCGCGAACCAACAACCACATCGATGTTGAGTATGGCAGCCTTACGGCCCTTGATGGCCTTGCCGGTGTTTCCTGCGGTGGTTTGATCACTTCGGGTACCGAAGTCGAGTCAGATCTGACGGCCTTGCAGGACTATGCCGATCTCGATGGTGGTCGTATCAACCTACACAACTCGCCAGCGGTGTTTGAGGAGTTCATTGATCTTGATAATGACCTTTTGGATGAGATCTTACTGTTCAACGGCACTACGGATTACAATGACGAGTGGCTCGGCAAGAGCGACAAGGCTCGCCAGATCAGCCTGCCGTTCAGCAGTGACTCAATCCAGAAATATACCGAGATCGAACCGGTGGGTGCCGATATTGACTGGTTCCGGTTCAAGGTTCCTGCAGACAAGACACTGTTGATCGAAATTGTCAGTGGCCAGCTGGATTCATTGATCGGACTGGTAGCCCCGGATGGAACCCAGTACATTGATGATGATGGTGGCGCCGGTCTGCTCTCCGCGCTGCAGATACCCGGTACGATGCAAGGCACTTACTACCTCGCGGTTACCACCTTCCCCGACTTTGGCTTTACCGGGGCCGGCGGTAGTGGTGGACGCTACGTGCTGGAGATCGAACTCATCGACGGTATTTCGCTGTCGCTAGGTGATGATGACACCATAGAGGTGCCGCTGGGTTTCAGCTTCCCATTCCAGGGTGCTACCTATGACAGCGTATGGGTCAACTCCAACGGCAACCTGACCTTTGGCTCCGGCAATACTGATTTCTCAAACTCCATCACGGATTTTTTGAGTGACCAACCACGTATCGCGCCGTTATGGGATGATCTGTCACCCAACCAGGGTGGCCAGATATCAGTCGAGCTCAATGCGGGCAGTGCTACGGTTATATTTGATAATGTTCCGCAGTTTCTTGCCGGTGACAACAATACGTTCATGGCTACCATGCGTGATAACGGCACCTACACTATCGAGTATGGCAATATCGATGCGACCGATGGACTTGCCGGCACCACCGAAGGCGGAGGTGCAGCCGACCCCGGTGCAACCGATCTGTCTGTCAGTGGCCCATTCAACAAGACTGGTACAACCTACGAGCAGTTTATCGGCGATAACGATCTGACCGGGATTACTCTCGAGTTTGACCAATAATACCTATTAGACAGACCTTTAACTTCGCGGCGGGTATCCCCCGCCGCGATTTTTTTAAAGGACACAAGGGCGGAAATCGAAGTTGTTGTGTCACCCTGCTTGTAACCCGCTTATTGCAGTAAAAACAGGTTCGCATAGCCGGATAACTCCATTAGTGCACAAACTCCTTAAAAGTCACCATGCCTGACCATGTACATGCCGTCTCGCTTTGCTAAACTGTGGATAAATGGATTCTTAGCTAGAGCAAGAGAGTCAGGTGCAAATAATGGTGAAAAAGGTAAGAAGAATATGAAATACCGGTTAGTCATATTAAAACTCGTCATTTTATTTTCCTTTCTTTGTGTTGGGGGAAATGTTCTGGCGGCTCCTGCAATTGAGGCACATGTCGTTCACTATTCATTGCAGCCCGCGTCTGGTCCCAGCTTCAATCGTGTTGAAGAACTTTCAATAGTTGTGTTTGCAAATAAGCTTTCAAAAGAGTACCGAAGCCCTTTTACGCTGGATTATCGTATTGTTGATAAGGAAGGCAATATCATTGACGACAAGAAAGAACAGTTTCTGTTCACGATGTGTGACGACAAGATGGCTGCAGTGAAAGCCGTGGGAAAATGTGGTGAGTACAATAATGTCGCAACTATCAGTTTAAAAAAACGGAGTACACGTCGACCTCCTTCGACCAAAGGATATAGCAAGGTAGGGAGATTTTGGGTCAAAGAAGAAGAGGTTAAAATCTTCCCCCGTTTTGAAGAAATGGAATATAAGCTGGACTCATTTAAGTTGATCGACAAATCTGGAAAAACCGTGAACCCATAATCACATTGCCTGTCCGGTAAAATCTAACTTAAAAACAGGGCATTACATTCCACTGTACCTGGAACCATGCGGTCTGTTCATGAATGTCCACTATTCCAATCCAGTTCTACTTCGGTAAGGGCCCGGGTTGTGTTATTAGGTTTGTCCAACGTATCGGCCATTAAACAGCAACCGCTAAGATCAGTGAAATTGCCAGTAGCACTATCGTTCATAACGAGATCCTTTATACCACAGGAACCGGCAGTGTAACCTCCGTGGTCGTGGCAGGTAGCACCTTCCGGGTGCGATTCCTTTGGGTGGCGGATAACCGGCGTTCCGGAGACTGTGTAGGCGCTATATTGTCTCGAGACCGGTCCCAACAGCGCTCATCCCCGTTGCTCTTTATCTCTCGCTTGTTTATCTTTGTCAGTAATTTCCTGAATAACCCCGCGTATCTGAAAAAAGGTGAAGCAAGAATGAAGCTATCCAAATCGATTTTGACCACGATGATTCTCATGATATTTACGACAGGGTTCGTATGGGCAGCAGAAGTTGAAGAAGGTGACGCCAGTTATTACGCAGATTCACTGAATGGTAACAAAACCGCCAGTGGAGAGCCCTACGACAAAAACGCACTTACGGCAGCGCATCGAACCCTGCCATTTGGAACCAGGGTAAAAGTCACTTACATAAAGACAGGCAAGACAGTTGATGTGGTGATCAATGACCGCGGGCCCCATGCAAAGGACCGGATTATTGACTTGTCAGGTGCGGCGGCGAGGCAAATCGGTATGGTTGATGACGGCCATGGCATTGTCAGTATAGAGGCTTACGACAAGTAGACTCCTTTGGTTTTTAATCGATCCATCGCTCATTTATCTCTTAAAAACAGGCGATTAGTCCTGGCCTGATCGAATGTTAGATTCAAGACCGGACACTTAATTTTTAGACACCGGCTAGCTTTTTCGGAACTTTTCTCCTATTGTTTAATAAAGAAATAAACTTTCCTCCGTCGGTCAGGAGTCAGATAAAGTGAAAACAACATTCATTGCGAAAGCAATTCCGGTCCTTATTGGTTGTTCCATTCTTGCCATATTCCTGGTGCCTGCCGGGTATGCTTTTAAAGCGGGAATTGGCAGTAATGATGCCGTTACGAAGACATCATGCAATAAAAAGTTAGACGATGTTACGATTTTTCCCTTTGCCCGGCTGAAGACAAATTCAAATGGGTCTGTTTCCGGGGTTGAAGTTCATCTTTCCAACGCGGATGGAGATTGTTCGGAGATGATTTACTCTTCCTATGAAGTTAGACACGGCAATGAATCGGGTACGATTCGCGATAACAATGGCAGAGTTATCGCTTTGAGATAAAAACGGGGAAAGCATTCCACGTTGACAGTATAAGTTACAGCAGTACCGATCATACTTACGATATCAAAATCCCGTCAAAACAGCTGTATCCGATCGAATTCATTGGGTCGGTGCGGTACCAAACTCATCAAAAAAACTGGTTACATCAAAAAGCTCCGAAAATTCGAAAATCCAGCAGGTTTCTGATATTTCTGAAAAATTCAGGCCTCCCAATTTGATTGCCTCATTCAAATACCTGCCTTCCTCATCGTTATATTTGTCGCGATTGCACGGGCACTCTTCCAATATGAGCGCGTTGTTGCGTGATTTGTTGCGCGGACCCACTCAACGTCCGAATCAGTTTTTAAACCGGGTGTACCATTTCCGGTCGCGTTTCCATCTGCAATTCTATGATAGTTAGTATTGTTCTTAACATAGTCCAGGTTAGCGGGGGCCGCGCTTTCCTCGTTCCAGTCGCTATGCTGAACAATGTGGATACGTGTTTTGGCATCAATACCGGGTAATTTCATTCCACCTCACCGGGTATCGAACGCCTGGGAATATTGCCTTACGACTGGAAAACCGCCAATCAATATATTGCGATGGCCGAGGGCTACGATGACCAAAAATTGATTGATATTCTAAGGGCTCATCCAACGGCTGGAGCCAGGGTACTTGTTACTCTGGCATTACAGTTAAAATAATTCTTTGGTAACGTGATAATTGAGGCTCCCCTTTATCTGTAACTTTTAAGATAAGGTGAATGGATTCTTCTTTTTCAACCTCAGGCGCTTCCCCATGAATCCTATTTACATTCCCTGTCTTTGACATGTACCGGTTTATACAATTCATAGCGTCCACCCCAGCCGCCCCAATCCGGATGCTCAGACACATTCAGACCTAAAGAGTAGATTTCACATTGTCATCCGAGTTACGGTCAACCAGTTTGTTGTAGGGATCTATCCCGACATGTGTGGGTTTCTCGTCCAGGATAAGCGTGATGGTGGTTTCTGCCTGTTCGATGCGATGCTTTTCCAGGTAGATTTCCGGCTCTTCACCCGGCTTGGCCTCATCCGGGTTCTTGTTGAACGCACCAACGTCAATTGATAGAGCAATTGGCAATTCGGTTTCCAGGCCCTCGCCATCGGCCTCAAATTTCTTTGCGGTCACTATTATTTCTACCTCAAATTGGCCATCACTCGTTTCTGAGACCGTAGATTCCTCGACCTTGAGATCGAACAGCACGATACGTTCAAACAGATCGGTGATCAGGTCTTGCTGTTCTTGAGTGTTCGCCTCTTCGCGCAGATAACGGATCAGATCTACCGATGTTGTGTACGGTGCATAGTGATAGGCATGATTCTCAACCAGCTTTCTCAGCGCACGGTTCACCGCATCCTCACCCAGGTAGTCCTTCAACGCGTACATGACAAGGGAGCCCTTGCGGTAATGAATATACCCCTGGTTTTCAACCCGTATCAATGGCATTTCAGCGACCCGTTCACTGCCGCGGTCACGCAGGTATCGGTCGAGTTCGTATTTCAGGAAACGCCGCATAACCTGCGGTCCGTATTTTTGCTCCATGACCATCAAAGCCGAGTATTGAGCCAGGGTCTCAACCACAACGGTTCCACCCTGCGTGTTTGCGCCCATCACCTGGTGTGCCCACCATTGATGCGCTACCTCGTGTGCGGTTACGTAGAAAACATAATCCACATCATCCTCTTCGATATCTGCCACAAAACCGATGCTTTCCGAATATGGAATGGTATTGGGGAAGGACTGGGCAAATGCCGCGTAAGCAGGAAACTCGAGAATTCTCAACTGGCGGTACTGGTAGGGACTGAACTCGCGACTGAAGTATTCCAGGGAATCCTTGACTCCGGATATCATCCGGTCGACGTTATAGCTGTGAGGGTCGTGATAATAGACTGCAATATCGACATCATTCCACTTGTCTTTTTTCACCGTATAATCAGCTGAAAGATAAGAAAAGAAGTTTTGGATGGGCGTGTCCATCTTGTAATGAAAAAATTGCCGGTCGCCTTCCTGCCACTCTTTTTCAAGGTAGCCGGGCGCGATAACCGTTTGGCCTACTGCTGTGCTCACCACGGTTTCAAAATTGATCCAATCGGAATCGGGCCGTAGATAGCTGTTTCTTAGCGCACGCTTGTCTTCAAGTTTTGGCATACGGTCCACGGGATCCAAACCATGTTCCCGGCGTTCCTGCCGGTCGGTCAGCATCAGGTTCCGGGTAAAACCAATACCCGGCGCAGCCTCAAAATTGTTAATAAAACTACCGTTATAAACCACTGTAGAATCATTGTTCCGATTGCGGAACCCGGGGTTTTCGATCGAGGTATTAAACGTCAGCTTCAGCTGTTCACCTGGCGCCATGGCCTTGTCGAGTGCGAATGTGGTGTAGTTGTGGTCATCGTCATGCCAGGCAACACTGGCATCCTGCAGGGCAAGCTCATGCACTATTGCCAGTGGGTTAAGCACTACCTGGACTTCGGTCAGAGGTTCTTCAGTGCGATTTTCCAGGATGTAACTTCCACGCATGTCATAGCGACGCTCCTGAGGAAAAATATCAACCTCTGTGTAAACATCAACAATGCGTGGACGTGGCTTGAATTCATACTGCCGGAAGCGTTGCTCATATTCTATCTGGTGCAGTTCTCCACTTTCTTCAGTGACATAAGTGTTCAGCACATTGGTGTTGTAGTAAATCCAGGAACCGGTGGAGATGAATCCCGCCAATGCGACTATGATGATTGCAGTAGAAACCGGGCTTGAGGCCACCCTGATCTGGCTCAGCCGCTGGCGGGCGCCTACGATAGTGCCACGGTTCCACATCAGGTAGGCAGTCACGGCCAGTATCAATGCGAAGAATCCCCAGTAGAGGTTGAGCCACAGACCCGCCCAGATGAAATGCCCCGAGGCGTTCATGTCTGACAGGGGTGCTGCCGGTCGTCCTGCGTACTGGTACAGATCGTGTTCCAACCCGATGTTATCCAGCACGAAGAGGGAAATAATGTATAGGACCATCAGCAACATGCCGAAGTACTTATTATTACTTAGCACCTGCACAAAAACTGCCAGTACCGAGACCAGGAACAAATTCAGGCTTTGGTAAAACAGCAGTCGCTGCACGTACAGACCAATTTCAAAATTGGCATAACCGGTGGCCGCCTGCACGATCATGGCTGTGATGATGCTGACAAGAAACATGGCAAGCACAATGATGAACATTGCCAGCAGTTTTGACGTTACAAATGTCCAGTTGGGCGCAGGTGTGGCGTCGATAATTTCGTGGTTGCCTGTCTGCCGTTCTCTCCAGACCAGTTCGGCAGAATAATAGACGATGATCATCAGTATCATGAACGTGAAGGAACCGTTGATAGAGTTGATCATTGCCCGGGTCACCGGCAACAGGTCTGCGCCATAAATTGCACCCTGGTTGATCATGGCGCCCAGTGTATTGGCCACCGCCAGTACCAGGATCACAATAAAAGGGACCGACTTGATCACGCTGCGTGCTTCAAACAACATGCGTGTGCGGAACTGGGCCAGCCTGGTGACGGAATTGAATACCGGTACAGCGGTTGGTTTCACCTCAGGTGCAGATATGGGTTTGTCTTTGCTACCGCGTCGAAAACGGTGCCACCAGCGTTTGCGGGCCGTTTTTCCGGCTACATCGAAGCGGAATACACGATGGGTCAGCCCCAGCATTGCCAGGCCGGCTACCAGCCAGATAATCTTGTTGTACAAAAAGAGCCCCTCGACTGGAAGCAGCATCGTATTACGCTCACTGACAGTCCAGTACCGGGTGGCCTCTTCAAAGGAGGAAAACCCGAACGGGTCCAGCAATGAAGCGATGGTCAGTAACTCAGGGTCGCTCAGCATGTTGGCAGCGACGATATATAACACAAGGTAAGTAACCACACCTGCATAGGTCAACATCAGGTTGCGGGTGATCGCGGACAGCGCCAGGAACAGGCCGGCTGTAAACAACAGGCTTGGAAAGGCGAGAAATGTCAGGGCATAGAAATAGTCCATTGGACGAAGCGGTCCGACTCTATCTACGTCGAGCCACGGCATGATGCTGCCAATCATGCTGCCCCAGGCCACGGAGGAATATGCCAGGTAGGCAACCGCAAAAGCACCGATAAACCGGCCAAACAGGTATTCGTGTTTTCTTATCCGGGTCGAAAATATGATTTCCGCACTCTTGGTGTCAAAGTCACGCAGTACGATATTTGAGACGAAGGCGGTAACAATGAAAATACCGAAAAGACTCATGACCAGCAGGGTTTGCATAATCCGGTAAGGCGAGTTGAAATTTTCCGCACCCCCTCCGCCGATTTGGATATTTTCCGAGGACATGGCGCCAAAGGCCATCAGGAAAAAAATACCAAAGATTACCCAGAATGCGGGTTGCCTTAGCTGGTAGCGAAACTCAAAAAGCGCAACTTTCCATAACATGATGATCAGGCTCCGGCGATGTCTGCGGTGGTAGCTTTCGCTTCGGAGAGTTTGTGGAAATAGACATCTTCCAGACCGGCTTCAACGGCCATAAAACCATCGCCCGGGTCATTTTCATCGTACACGTGTAACACCGTCTGACCGGCAAACAGCCGGGTAGAGATCAGATCGTGCTTCTCCCGGCATCCAGCCACTTCTTCTTTGCTTACGGTCTTGCTCCAGATTTTGCCGGATAGGTCTTTGGTCAGATCAGCAGGCTGACCACTGGCTACGATCCGGCCATTGGCCATGATGGCCATATTCGGGCAGAGGTCCGATACGTCTTCAACAATATGGGTGGAGAGTATGACTACTACGTTTTCACCGATCTCGGCCAGCAGGTTATGAAAGCGATTACGCTCTTCGGGGTCCAGACCTGCAGTGGGTTCATCCACGATCATTAATTTCGGGTCGCCGATCATGGCTTGTGCGATACCGAACCGTTGACGCATGCCCCCGGAAAAACTGGTCAATGCCTTTTTTCTCACCTTGTCTAGATTGGTCTGAACCAGCAGGTATGCCACCAGCTCCTTTCGTTCTTTCGAGTTTACGATACCTTTTAAAATGGCCATATGATCGAGCATGGCCTCTGCAGATATACGTGGATAAACACCAAAATCCTGAGGAAGGTAACCGAGTGTCCGACGGATCTCATCCGGTTGCTTCAACACATCTATACCGCTAAATTTGATGCTGCCACTATCAACGGGCTGCAAGGTGGCGATGGTCCGCATCAGTGTGGATTTACCCGCGCCATTAGGTCCCAGGAGACCAAACATACCGTTGGGGATTTCGAGAGAAACATTGTCCAGTGCGTGAACGCCATTGGCATAGGTTTTGTCGAGATTTTTGATTTCTAGCATGATGACCTTCTGATTTGTTTTTGAGATTTAGTGTAAAGTTGAATCGAATTATCCTTAACGCAGCAATTTTATTCGCGTGCTTTAAGTCATAGTCGCATGGTTCGGAATGACTGGGTCACAATCAAGTGCCAGAATAAATGCAAGACCCGAATCATCTGGGTTGCCGAGTGCTATCATAAGCCCCTAAATTCTGTAAAATTTTGGCAGGTTTATAGTTTCAATAGGGTGGATATGTTTTCTAAATTATTAAAACCTAAAGCAGTTCTCGACGAAGCAACGACACTCTGGTTGTTTGATACATTTTCCTGGGCTTTGAGAAACCTGGATGCGAGGGTTTTTTATGATGAGACAATCCTGGTAATACCATCTAACCAATATTTTCCGGGCAGAGAAGACAGTGCTCATGGCATGGCTAATCTGATTTTCAGCCAGGTTAAAGAATATGCTGGACTCAAACATTGGCCAACCAGACTAACAAATGTGGCTAAAGACATGCCTGTTGAATCACCCAGAATAGAAATAAAGGGAGCATTGCGCGGCTCGAAAGGAATCATGCCTACTGCTGATGTCGTTAATCAACTATCTATTTTTTATAATTCGGATCAATTACGAGATTCCGAAGTTCTCATTGCCGATTTTGCCCATGTACTAGGGCATCACCTGGGTAGCATGTCGCAGGAACCACCACCCGGTGGAGTAGAAAACTGGCCTCATGTTACGGAGGTTGTCGCTGTTTTCATGGGGTTTGGTTTAATGATGGCAAATAGCGCCCATACGGTAAAGATACGTTCTTGTGGGAGTTGCTCGGGCCCGGCAGTAGAACGCAGCAATGCTCTATCTCAATATGATATAACTTATGCATTGGCAATTTTCAGTTGCCTGAAGGAAATCCCCGCAAAGGAGGTCTTGGTGCATTTGAAAAAATCATTGCGGCCATTTTATAAAAGAGCCGCAAGAGAAGTGATGAGCAAAACGAAAGAGCTTAATCAAATCAAGGTGAACTCACCCCCTACGGTAGAACACGCTCCAGGTTAGTCATGATCTGAAATATTCCAGATGCCGGAAAACAATTAACACGACAAACACAATGTTCGAAAGAAAGGCCGCGGACAGCCATGACTCTCCCCGCTTTTATTGGCTTTCAATGCCCGCACCCGGCTCAAACCCATTATCCTGGACTAGAGTTTCAAGCATTCTGCTTCACGGCCCCGCACTACCCGGTGACCCTCCATCGGGCCGGACGTTTCGGTCACAACAGTGCATTGAGATTCTGCACCATGATCAGTGTAGAAGTAAATTATGACCCAATCGTCTGTCTTGCTGAGATCATGTGCACGGGCGGTATTTGAGAACAATGCTGTGAAGTGCCAATCATGGCGCTGGGTATGAAGAATGGGCAACCAGGCCGCACCGGTTGGATTGAAGCGGCGCGGGGCGATCTTGCGCAGCTTTCCTTCTGCCGCCAGTTCGCGGTATTCCTTATCGACGTCCAGTAACAGCCCGACGTCGGGTTCGGCGACCTGGCGGCGAACCCGGGCCGGCCGTCTTTGCAGCATATTGGCCAGGGCCGCAGAAATCATACGTGCCCGGCGTGTTCCCACTCCCGGCACCTGCTCCAATCGTCCATCATGGGCCGCCAATTCCAGCTCAGCCAGTGTTTCAACTTCCAATGCCTCGTGAATTCGCCGGGACAGCCTCGGACCAACACCCGGAATGGATCGAAAGACCTGCTCCGGGTCGAGCGAACCACGGAGGCGCTCCAATTGCATCCAGCACCCGGTATCAAGCATCTCCTGGATGGCCAGGGCTATTGAATGCCCAATTGCTGGCAGGTGCTCAAGCCCGCCTGTTCCCTCGCGGTCAACCAGCACAGAAAGTTCCTCTTCATGTGCGGACACCGTTCGAGCCGCATGACGATAGGCGCTGACGCGAAATGGATTCGCATTCTGCTGTTCGAGCAAATCTGCAATCTCCTGGAGCTTTGCGGCGATGGCCTGGTTGTCCCAGTGTTGCATTGTGTTGACCTCTGCCAGGAATTGTCCGGTAAAAATTAGACACAAAAATCACCACTAGATTCAAAGCCCTTCGAGGACGGTTAGATAAATCCTCGATAATTGTTGGAAAGTTTAAAAAGATAGTTAATACTCTTTAACAGTGTTCAATTACTGCCAGAGTGTGTTGAAACGTGGCCCACATGACGCTCAAAACAAGTTACTCCGCTTTAGCCGACAGGTTAAACCGTTTTCCGCAGGGCGCACCTCCATCCAACCTATTGTTTAAAATTTTGTCGATGCTGTTCAGTGAAGATGAAGCCAGCCTGGTTTCGCTGATGCCCATCAAACCATTTACCGCAAAAAAAGCCAGCCGCATTTGGAAGAAAAACCTCACCGAGACACAAAACATACTGGATGAGTTGGCCAACAGGGCCATTCTTGTTGATTTCGAGCAAAACGGTGAGGCAGTCTATGCACTGCCGCCACCAATGGCTGGTTTTTTCGAGTTCTCGCTTATGCGTGTGCGTGATGATATTGATCAAAAAGTATTAAGCGAACTTTTTTATCAGTATATGAATGTAGAGGAGGATTTTATTCGGGAGCTGTTTACCCGCGGTGAAACCCAGTTGGGGCGAGCCTTTGTTCATGAACCTGCTCTATCCGATGAAAATGCATTGCATGTGCTGGATTATGAACGGGCCAGCGAAGTGATTGAAACAGCCAGCCACATTGGTGTGGGGCGCTGTTACTGCAGGCACAAAATGGAGCACATGGGTAAAGCCTGCTCTGCACCGCAAGATATTTGTATGACCTTCAACAACACTGCGTCCTCGCTTACAAGACATGGCGCTGCACGCGCGATTGATAAGCAGGAGTGTCATGACTTACTGCAGCAAGCCTACGAGCACAACCTGGTGCAGTTTGGTGAGAATGTTCGTGAGCAGGTGAATTTTATTTGTAATTGCTGCAGCTGCTGTTGTGAAGCAATGATTGCCGCACGCCGTTTCTCCATTCTCAACCCTGTACATACCACCAGTTTTATCCCGGTAATAGATGAAGAAACCTGTAATGGCTGCGGCAAATGCATCAATGTCTGTCCGGTCGAAGCGATGACTCTGGTTTCAGCCAATAATCCGAATAAGCCCAAAATGAAAATGGCCCGGTTGAATGATGAGCTTTGCCTGGGTTGCGGTGTGTGTATATGCAGCTGCAATAAAAAAAAGAGTTTGTCTTTGGAATCGCGCCCCAAGCGAGTTCTCACTCCTTTAAACGGAACGCACCGAGCAGTGGTAATGGCCATTGAGCGCGGTAAATTGCAGAACCTGATTTTTGATAATCGGGTCTTATGGAGCCATCGTGCTATGGCCGGGGTATTGGGTGTGATTCTGAAGCTGCCGCCAATCAAGCAGGTTCTGGCAAGTAAACAGCTCAAATCCAGCTACCTGGAAACGCTTATTAGTTATAAAAAGCATTAGCATGTATGTCGCAATCAAGAGCCCGGACAGCTATAACCCCTGGTTTGGCTAATCGCGAGGAGAAGCCTGCCTCTGAGGCTGGTACGGCTGAAGAATCAAATGAAAAATCGGGGCGCCAACTATGGTGCCCTTAAAGTCCTCAAGCAAATTCCGATACGGATTTGGCTCTTGAAACTTTGGAATGCAATTCCCAGAAATACTGGTGGTTATCGTATTGCAGGTAATCAAGGTCAATACTGACCATTGAGTTCGGATCAGAGACGCTGAATTTCGCCGGCGGAAAATCAGTCAGGGGTATCTCCCGTTGCGCCGACTGACTCATCCTGGCTGAGAAATAGGCCGCAAAGTCATGTCTCAAATCTACTTGTAAAGGATAGTCCAACGTGTCATCCGGCACACAAACTTCGTTAACAGTTAAGATAGTGCGAAGTCCTGAGTCATTTTCAATGCCGTACTGCTGCTTAATGTAGTCAGCGACTTGCCGATAAAACAAGCTCCACCCACCCGGCATGTATTTATTTTGCTCAAAGAAAAGCACGGCCCATGATATCTGTTGGTATTGATTGGGTTTATCCCGGACAAAACGTAGCAAATCCTGAAGGAAGTCCATGACCTTAATGTCGTGTTCCCATTGTAAATATCTGATCACATAGCGTAACAAGCAATATCCGTCTGCCATGGCATAGACTTGCATCATGAACTTCATCCACTCCAGATCCCGTTCAGTAAAACTGTATGAGGAAATCAGAAAGTCATTCTCATCAACTTTGATTTGATATTTCTCGATGTATTCGGGGTCCGCCATTGGACTGTTTGGCAATAATTGAGTTGGATAGGCCTTAACCGACACGTCCATGTCAATATAGCGCTGTAAATCATTGCTGAATGCCTCAACGGTGATACCGGGTAAACCAATCATCAGGTCAGTTGAAAGCGGCAGCTGCAGATCATGAAAAACTTTGGTCAATTCATCATACTTTTCGGTCTTGATGTTTTTCCTGTTGATAACTTCCAGTGTCTGTTCATCGGTGGTTTGAATCGAAATGATCCCCTGGCTCATGATCCCGCCAGCGGTAAAAATCTTGATGATTTCTACCAGGCGCCAGGTTGAGTTCTTGGTGTAGTTGACCACGATCTCTTTTGGGTAACCAAGTTTCTCCTTGGTTTCAATTATGAACCTGGACAACTCAATATCACGATCATATAAACCAAAATTGGCATCGGCAATCCAAATAACCCGAACCCCAGTCGCAGAAAGTACAACCAAATGGGCAACCACGGTTCGATTCAATAATGACGGCTTCAACTCTTCCGTTGTAGGTGTCAAACAAACCTGTCAGGTAGGGCGAAGGTACATCACCTGGTGCTGTCATTCTTTGACGCGTTGGCGTCCTGGTAAACCCGCTGGCCATATTATCCCTAAAGGTGAGACCAGCGACACCGGCCAACTGCCCTGGTTGAATGGCAATCTGGCCCATAGGGGTTTTAGATATATGTTCAAATACTTCAGTGATAGTCACTTCACCTTCGCCATGAACAGAAATATCAACCGAGGCCTGGGCAGTCATAAATGCTTCACTGGCACCCTGATATTGCGGTGTACTGGGACCACCATGAATGGTCAGGTTGTTATTATCATGGCGTTTCACAGCATCACTGATTTGCAGGTTAACATCCAGTGACCACATGTAGTTTGAGAACAGCCAAACTCCATTTCCGAACTTGCGATATGGACCTTTCAATAGATCACTGGGGCTCAGGTAAGTTATGGGAATCAGTTGGAAGCGCTTCAATAACGCACCCTGATTGTAGTTTTTCAGTGCACTGAAAATGATACCCAAACCCAGTGGCAGATGATTTTCCATGTGCGGCACAAAATAGACTGGTATACGGCCGTCTGCATGAATTTCCTGCCAACCTACTGCGCTATGACCTGTACTGATGCATGTATTTTCAGGTTCAGTGTTATAACGCTTTGCTTTTTGTTTAATTAAAAACCCGTGTCCAAACAGAGTTTTCAAAACCATCTTCACGTCTTCATCAAATAAAAAGTCCTTGCTTTTAAGCACTTCATCGTAGTTTTGACCATCGCCGAATGCCAACATCAAGATCACCCATGAAACAGGCAGTAAGCGTGGTTTCTTATCAATTTTTGAAATTGCAAAAAAACCCTGCTCGCTGATTGAAATCCCTGCATTACTGCTCAAACTCAATTGAACAGGCAAGTCAACAGTTGCAAATACCTGTTCAGATACCAGTTTTATGGCCTTGATTGGTTTTCCTGTATGTTGACTCCCTCCGATGAGCTGTGCCTGTCTGAACTGCTGAATCCTCCTTTCAACATCAGGTCGTTGCAGGTGTGGCAGCCACTTTTTTATCAAGGGGTGGTTTACGAACTTCGTTGCAATATCCAGGTATTCTTGATTTTGATCTTCAAAAAAACAGGACAACAGGATCACGTCAGGCCCTTGAATCGCCAATACCGGAGCAGCACCCGAAATTCGCGACGCTATGGACTGGCCGTCGCGGCTCAATATCATGAAATCTTGATTAAGTTGGGTTTTAATAGCTCCCCCGGTGGTCGTCTAAATTCACACGACATTCATTTTCTGGGAAGACAAGATTAACTTTGTCATTAGTGACCATGTACACCCCTCAAAGGTTGTAGAAGACCATTCTGCCTTATGATAAGGAGAATAAATAGGGTCATATAAACAGGATCAGAGTAAAGGGGGCCGTGGATGTAGAGCGCGGCCAAAATTGCCTCAAAATACACTTTGGCGCAAAAGGCAATCCACCTGCCCCGTGCTGGCTTAAATATTGTCCGGGACAAA
>JAOUCZ010000159.1 GCA_029859505.1 Lysobacterales bacterium
TTCTGTGTACCCACCATGCAGGATGGGATTGCGCTGCGCGAGGCGGGCGTGAAGGAGCCGATCATGGTGCTCTATCTCACTGATCCGGCCTACGCCCCGGTGCTGCTGCACTATAACCTGGAACCGGCGGCCTCCAGCCTTGCATGGGTGGACGAAGCCAACCGCTTGCTGCAGCACGCCAGCGATGTCCTGCAGGTGCACCTTTGGATAGACACCGGGATGGGCCGGGAGGGCGTAATGCCGGTCGATGCATTGACCCTCGCGCAAGCCGTAGACCAGAGCTCGAAACTCCACCTTCAGGGTATCGCGACGCACTTCTGCTGCAATTACGAAGAGGATCTGGCTGCAATCGGGAACGGCGACCTCAAGAACCACACCGCGCTGCAGAAGAGCCAGTTCGATGAGGTTGTCACGGCCATCCGCTCCGAGGGAGTCGGCCTCGATGCCATCATCCACGCTGGTGCAAGCGCAGCGCTCAAGCACGGTACGACGCCCGTCTACTACGACATGCTCCGAATTGGCACAATGCTTTTCGAGAACCCTTCACCTGAACATCGGAACTACGCGTGGAGGACTAAAATCCTACAGGTCAAGACGCTGCCTGAAGGAACGTGCCTCGATTACGACTGCCTTGAGCCGCTGGATGCAGACACCCCGATTGGCCTGCTGTCACACATTCCCAACGACGAGGTGACCTACAAGGTCCGCGGCCAGGTGGTGGAGACGCTGGCAGACCACGAGTACGTGGTTGTTCTGGACCTTTCGCGCTTGCCTGATGTTCAGGAAGGTGAAGAGGTAGAGATCATCATGCCTGACACCAACTCTCCGCTCGACTCACCTCCCTCGGTCCCGGTCACCCTTAGGGAGGGCGCCATTAAAGGGGTCAATTAATGGTTGACCTAAAACTTGCTTATCAAGGGGACAGTTTACTTAATTGGTTATCAACCAGACTTAAGGGGTTTCAGCCTAAGATCAAAGGCTTTTGAATTTATGTGGAGAACGGTTATTGGATGCTTTGGGTGTCAAGCTTGGCGCAGTCGCCTCACAGGGGTGACAACGATAGTTCACCTGTAAAATGTCCTACAGGCTTTCCCAGGGTGCAGCGATCATGGGGCAGGTGATGCCCATTGTTATTCACCTGGCTATGAACGATCATCACCCGGTGTGGTAAGCCAGCCAAAGTAGCTATTTCTTGTTGTCCATGAGCTATACTTAAGTTATTGAGGCAAGAAAAATGACCAGTTCAAATCGTTACCTTGTATTGATTAACTTGCTGATTGTATTTCTATTCTTGGCTTGCGCAGCACCGCAAGCGCTCGATCAGGGGGTGGAATACTACGAGCAAGGCTTGTATGACCAGGCGGCAAATGAGTGGCGTCCACTAGCCGATGAAGGCGATTATGTTGCCCAGCACTGCATGGGCGTATTGTCACGTGAAGGCCTGGGCAGCACCCCCCAAAGTTATGATGACGCAGCTCGTTGGTTTCAGGCTTCAGCCGATCAGGGCTATGTGCCGGCCATGGTAAGTTTGGCCGAGGTGCAAACCGCACTTGGGCATGAAAGAGCCGCTGAGTCCTGGTTGGTACTTGGCGCCAGGTGGGGCAACACCGAGGCCATCGCGCATTTGGAGCGACGCGGTTTGCCGGTTCCGGAGCCTGATCTGTACATCCAGCAAATTGAAGAACAGGCATGGGAAAGAGACCAAACACACCTGAGCATGATGCGCCCACGCATCAAAGGCAATGATGGACAAACCTATTACCCGGACAATTAGTATTGACCCATTTTCCAGCCTGTTTTTACAGGTTTAGCAATCCCGGCTTAAAAACCCACCTGGCAATTTCAGCAACCAGGTCGGCAAATTCTCGAGCAACTGCTGGAAGACACAGAAGAAGATCACACTTACTGGCTCGAGAAACAATTGGGCCTGATCGACAAGGTCGGACTGCAAAACTACCTGCAATCTCAGATGTAACGTTGCGGGTGGGACTCCTCGGTGGATTCATGAAATGTTTAATGATTTTTAATAATAGTTTGCTTTTAACTTCACACTTTGAGAGTACATTGAATCTGCTATCACATAATCTCCAAGGAGGGAGCGATGAAAGCATTCAAAACCATAATCACATTATTTATTTTGACTTTTGCCATCAGCAATGTGCAAGCCGGCAAACCCACCGACAAAGATGGAAATTTTATCGGTAATGGCTATCCGAGCGGTCCGCACTACAACCTCAACATACACGGCAAAAACGACAGTTTTAACTGCCCGGACCCGACCTACTATTTGCAGGTAGACGGGCTGGGTGACCTTGTAAAGGAATGCCCTGACGGTTACACCTGCTCGTTGTCGAACGTGGAGTATTACGGCAACGTGATTAACCTGCCGCGTGACGGTAGTGATGTACAAATTTACATGGAGTCCGGCCGAAAAGGCCCGAAGTCACAACCCGATGCATCCACGCTTGAAGTTACCGATTGGTGTACAAAGCCTTTCGATGATGACGCAGCTTCATTCCGCCTGCCGGCCAATGCGGACGGTTATGCCGTCTTTTCACGTGTCACGGGCAGGCCCGTTGAAGACCAGTATTTTGAAGTGTTCGGTCGTGACTTGACCGTGGTTGAGATAGATTGCCAGGAAGGAGATACCAACTGCCCAATCGGTGGCACCTATGATTTGCTTTTGCTGGGTGTTGTCAACGAGGATGGCACTTTTACAAAAGTAGGAAATGGTGATGGTAATTTTGAGCGGGTCGATACCAATGACGGCCGTGGCGGCAAGGGTGTCAAAAATGCCACGGACATAACCGGTATGTTTGAGTTCAGCGGCCAGGTCTGCTACGTGTATGCCGATGATCCGGCCTGTACCGACAATGGCTGTGATGCGGCCGATTACTGTTGCCCGGTCGATGAATCCACATCGGAGTTCAACGGCGCTTGCCTACCCAAGGAAAGCGATACCTTCTGGAACAGTGATTTACAAACCCAAGATTGTAGTGTCCAGGATGGTACCCCCGAGGGCACACTCTGGATTGACCAGACATTTTACTGCCACGAATACACGGATAGCTGGATATTCAACATTGCCGACTTTGTTGAAGTTTTGTTCCACGCTCGTAACAATGATACCTACAACATCAAACTACGCTTCTATCCGTTACCCCTTCAGGATTCAAAAACGAAGCCATAAAAAAGGGGTCAGGTTGAGTTTTAGGACCACAACCAACAAAACAGGGGTCAGGTTGAATTTTCGGAACGAGTATTCAACCTGACCCTTCCTATCGGTTATAAATAAACCACTGGTCATAAACGAAAAAATTCCCTCATGCATAACGCCGACAGTGCACCAGATGGTATTTGTTGAAATCTCCATGTGATGTTTCATTTGGCATTTTCTTTTTTAGCGATTACGATAAAAAGTAATAACGGCCACAAAGAAGCCAACTCTTGTCTTTATTCAATGAACTGAAGCGTCGAAATGTATTCCGCGTAGGTGCGGCCTACGTGGTGGCTTCATGGTTGGTCATCCAGGTGGCCGAGACCATCTTTCCACTGTTTGGCTTTGGTGATACCCCTGCCCGTATAGTGGTTATTGTGCTGGCTATCGCCTTTATTCCATCAATGATCTTTTCCTGGGCGTTCGAACTGACACCAGAGGGACTAAAAAAAGAATCAGAGATTGATCGCAGCCAGTCCCTAACACCTCACACCGGCAAGAAGATCGACCGCGTAATCATAGTTGTTCTGGCATTGGCTCTGAGTTATTTCGCCCTCGATAAGTTCGTGCTTAGTCCACAACGCGAAGCTGTCATGGAGAAGCAGGTTGCCGCGCAGGTTGAGGAGGCCCGCCGGGAAGGCCGCACCGAGGCACTGGTGGAATCATACGGTGACAAGTCCATAGCAGTTCTGCCTTTCGTCAACATGAGTTCTGATACAGAACAGGAGTACTTCTCCGATGGACTGTCCGAGGAGTTACTGAACCTGCTGGCCAAGGTACCCGAATTGCGGGTGACCTCCCGGTCGTCAGCATTCTCCTTCAAAGGCAAGGACTTCTTAATCGCGGATGTTGGTCGTGAACTGAATGTCAGCAACGTGCTGGAAGGCAGTGTGCGAAAGTCCGGCAACATGGTGCGTATTACCGCGCAATTGATCAAGGTCGATGGCGATGTTCACCTGTGGTCTGAGACCTATGACCGTACACTGGACAACATTTTTGACATCCAGGACGAGATTGCTTCTGAAGTGGTGACAAAACTCAAAATCACCTTGCTGGGTCATACACCGGACGCCCGAAAGACTGATCCTGAGGCCTATTCATTGTACCTGCAAGGCCGTCATTTACGTCGCCAGACAGTTGAGGGTTCCTATGGCAAGGCCCAGGCTCTGTTACAGGAAGCGCTGGCAATTGACCCTGATTATGCCGAAGCCTGGGTTGAACTGGCTTCTACATATACCAACCAGGCCAACCTGGGTGTGCGACCTTATGATGAAGCCTTCATGCTAGCCAGAGAAGCGATCAACAAGGCACTAATGGTTTACCCCGGGTATGCACAGGCGCATGCCAACCTCGGCTATATTGCGCGGAGCTATGATAACGACCTGGCGGCAGCGGCCTATCAGTTGCAACTCGCATTACAGCTTGAACCCACCAATACGGACATCATCCGCAGCGCCGCCAGCCTGATCATGTCTCTCGGACGGCTGGATGAAGCCATTCTTCTCAGCGAATTTGTGGTGGCCCGCGATCCGGTCAGTCCCCGAAGTCATTCCAACCTGGCTCTCTATTACACCTATGCCGGCCTCTGGGATAAAGCCATCGCCTCATCACGCACTTTACTGGAGCTAAGCCCCGGCTATAGCGCCGGACACTATCAGATCGGTGTTTCATTACTTTTCAAGGGTGAACCCCAGGCCGCGCTGGAGGCAATGCAGAAGGAGAGATCCATCTGGGGCATGATCGGCTTACCCTTGGCCTACCACGCACTCGGCCGGAAAGACGAGTCCGATGCCGCACTGGCTGCACTGATTGAAAAATATGAAAAAGGAGCACCCTATAACATCGCGTACATCCTGGCATACCGCAATGAGGTTGACCAGGCATTCGAATGGCTGGACAAGGCGGTTAAATACAAGGACACAGGACTCACGGATATTTCTAATGAACACCTGTTTTCCAACCTTCATGACGACCCACGTTGGTTGTCATTCCTGGAGCGCATCGGCTTCGCACCCGCGCAAATCGCCAACATTGAGTTCAAGGTCACGCTACCCTGAAGGATCATTGGGCCGGTTGTACCGGTCCAACAGTCCGATATCCAGCTGATCCATATCAACTGACCACTTAATTGTGATGGATTTCCGGGAAAGAAGTCCTTTTTGTAATTAGACATGATCGATCGTATACGATCACAAGAAAAGAGTGTGTTAATGAAGAAGAACAAACTGTATTTACTGGCATTAACTCTTCTCTTTGTCACCGCCGGATCAGGGTGTAAACCATGTGACCGGATTACACCCTTCCGCTTCGCGACATAATGCAGCTATTCACCAAGTTTGAATTCTAGTGATTTGTATAACGGCTCACGGCCGAGGCTGTGTGAAAACCCAAATTCGAAAATGCAAAGTGGGGAATCAAAGCTAATTCGTGGATTGTAGCTCAACTATGTGGGGTTTATGGGTCCAATTAATCCGTATGCTAAGTCAATGACTGGGTGCTATCCCAATATCAGTGAGTGCTAAATAGTTTTCACACAGCCTCGGCCAGAAGCAGTCGCACTCATGATGCCCCTCAATTTACTTGTCTGGTCCGTTCTCAGCTCTCTTGTACATTTCGAGAGTGTCGACTGAATCCCGCAGCAATAAGCCATCGACGTACTCGGCGAACCCACGGTGCAAGAAGCCCCTTCTCTGCTTCCAATAGCGATCCATACCGGGGAGATCCTTAACCGCTACAAGCGCGAAGGTTATGGAATCGCGGTAGTCGGCGTCCAGCGTTCCCTCTTCAACGAGCAAGTAGCTATTCTGAAATCCCAGCATTACTGCATGCATCATCATCATGAACTGAAATTCGTCGCTAGTAGAAAGTGGATCTGAGCTAGTCATTGAATTGAACCACAGGTCGCTGGACTGCCGGTTGCTCCCCATTTCGAGATACCACGATTGCACAGCTTCAGAAGCATCATTTACAGCGGCTGATCTGGTTGCTGCTGCACTGTCTTTGACTTGAACTCCAACATAAACAAGTGACAGCACTATTGCGAACGCGCCAACAATTTCGGCAACGTTGGACATTTCGGAGAGTTTCAATTTCATTAGAAGTTTTCCATGACGAGGAATTGCTATTCGATGATGGTAGAGCCTATGTCCGCATTGGGTCAAAAGCAGTGATCAAATTCAGTCTAGTAAAGAGTGGTCGGAATTTCATTAACTTGAAGGACTGCAAGCGGCTAGGGGACCGACTTCAACTGGACTTAATCTAATGACTGTTCTTGATCCTAAGCAGGCGAACAGCTTATTAAAGTTGGCGGCGATCATTTGACCACCGCCGCAAACTGTCTGCTAGTAAACGTCATAGCCTCGTCGGCCAATGTTTGTTGAACAATCCGAAAATCTAGCCCATAGCTTTGAGGCAGTGGAATTTGAATCCGCCAAGTCATTCCTCCACTGATCCCACGCTTTGCCGTAGGCTGCTGCGTTATCGGTCCGCCCGACCCAGAACAGAGAGGTTAGATTATTGCTTTGAATCGGAGCTAATACCTCACTGTGGTAACCATTTTTTGAGCCCCATTGTTCATTGAAGGCATCTTTTATCGCCACATACTCAGGCAAGCTGCAGCCTTCATTCAATTGGACCTCTATCACATCGATGTGATCTGCAAAAGCGCTGATTGGCAGCAGCAGTAGAATCGTAAACAGTAGTTTTCTCATTATGTTCTCCATGTAGTTTCTCTCATTTCAGCGCTTTCACCAAAATTGTTTGTGGTCAGGCCTTATCCATAAATATAGACCAACAATAACGATGTTTCTGCCTGGCGTCGGAATTAAGCGCCTTGTTGCGTGGAACGGTGAAGTGCGTAAATGTCCGCTGCTGGCCGCGAACCGACCCTTTAAAAATTTAGAATACCGATTACGAAAGGGTCGCTTATCGGCCAGAAACGGACGGTCATCGGGCTTCGAGTTCGCGAGCACCTCGTCGTTTGCTTTGAACCTTTACTCTGACCCCATTACTTCATTACTTCACGGCATTGCCGATGATCTCTTCATTGGAACTGCGCGCTCTGACCTGAATCATGGAAGCGAACCTTACCTGATGCCATGGTGTGCCGCCGCCCGAACCAGATGGTTCGCCCGTTTTGTAAGAGTCTTATGCGCCGAAGTCCATGGCAATGATGCCACCATCGGCGGTAATATGTGGCGCATGTCCGAAAACTCGCTATTCACTGAGTTACGAAAACGCAAGGTTGTTCAGGTCGCGGCAATCTATGGCGCAGTCGCCTGGGGCGTTACCGAGATACTCGTCACCGTTGTAGAGCAGCTGTTCCTGCCACAGTGGGTTTCAACCCTGGCGGTCATCGGTTTTGTGGTCGGATTCCCCGTGGCGATGTTTCTTGCCTGGATTTTTGATATTACGCCAGAGGGTATACAACGGGTATCGCTCTCCAGTCGTCGTGGCAAAGCTGGTATCGCTGGCTCCATGCTACTCCTGATTGCCGGTACCGCGGGTCTGTTCCTGTTGATCAAACCTGCAATGCAGGGCGGAGAAGCCGGTGATGCACCAGAGGCTATTCTTGCAAACAGCGTAGCCGTATTGCCATTCGAAAATGCCAGTCGTGATCCGGAAGATGTCTATCTGAGCGAGGGTCTCAGTGATGAACTACGCGATCAACTCAGCCGGGTTCCCGGACTACGTATCGCCGCGCGTTCTTCTTCGATCGCGGTACGCGAGAAAGAAGCCGATGCCTTGACCATGTCCGCCAGACTGGGT
>JAOUCZ010000160.1 GCA_029859505.1 Lysobacterales bacterium
GCCTGTCATATGGCTCTGGCTTATCGGCGACTCCGTTGTTTGTATATAACCATGGATACGTCATGGGGGAGTTGAACAAGGTTGAACTCATCGGGCCGCATCGGCGGATTGTTGCCGGGCAAGTTTCGATCGGAAACAATAGTTTTAACGCAGGAAGTGATTTCCGTAATGAATTAAGCGGCGACTATACTCTGAATAATCCGTGGAGTTTTTGCGGAGATCAGGAATTCTACGAGAAACTTGTCGATCCAATTGGTGAATTCGTTGTGGTCGAATATAAGACGCCCAAAAAATCGTCTTTATTGCAATGCCAATCGAGGAACGAAATTGTTGCGGTATACCCTCTCTCGCGCGGCAACCCACCAAGTGGAGTTCTTGAAAGTGCAAAAATCTCTACCGCAGGCAAACCATATGGAGTAAGTGTAGGTCGCATTGTAAATGCGCAAAAGAGCGACAGGTACAATGATAATTGGTCTGTTGTAATTCAAGTCGGGAACAGTGGGAATGATTTTCGCTACTTGCAGATCGTCGATTCAGATCTATACGCGTTCGCGCTCGACTGCCTCAGTTCGGCAACCAAGGTGAAACTGTATCATGTCGAGCGAATTAGCGGTGTCACACCAACTGATCGTAGTGATGCCTATGTTTGGAGAATCGAGACAAAAGCAGGGTTATAGAATTCTTCATTGATGACGACCTCTCCTGGTCATCTTTGAACCCGGGCTGACCCGCCTTTCGCAAAAGATTCTACCTCTGGCAGTCTCGCCATGGTAGTGCCGCCGGGGAAGGTGGTTAGCAAGGCGCCATGTGCCCATCCCAACCGAATCGTTTCATCGAGGCTGCGCCCGCTTAGGAAACCGTAGACCAAGCCTGTGGCGAATCCATCTCCACCACCAATCCGATCGACAACACCCAGTTCGCAAACCGGGCTCACTGCCTGCTCACCTTTGCACCACACCACTGCTCCCCATTGGTGCCGGTATTCAAACCAAAACAATCGGACAAGCCGGCCGCGACGTTGTACTCGCCACCTGATACGTGGATATCTACCGAGCGGGCTTTGCGGAAGGGCACGACACGGGGTCAAGACGGTGGATCAACGAACCGAGTGACAGGAAGTCTAACCCGCAATCATCTGTTCATATATTCAATAAACTCATTACAATTCCATTTAAACGTTGTAGGTGGTTGATACGGTATCGCCACCGGTACCGGTCCAGTTGGTGTGGAAAAACTCACCGGCTGGTTTGTCGAGGCGTTCATAGGTGTGGGCGCCGAAATAGTCACGCTGAGCCTGCAGCAGGTTTGCTGGCAGTACGGCACTGCGATAGCCATCGTAGTAGGCCAGTGCTGAGCTGAAGGCCGGCACCGAAACGCCATTCACCACCGCCGTGGCGATGACATTCCGCCACCCCCTCTGGCTTGATTCAACCGCGTTTTTGAAGTAGTCATCCAGCAGCAGATTCTGCAGGCCGGGTTGGTTATCAAATGCTTCCTTGATATTGCCAAGAAACTGGGCGCGGATAATGCATCCGCCACGCCACATCAGTGCGATTTCGCCGTAATTCAGATCCCATTTATATTCTGCACCTGCCGAACGCAGCAACTGGTAGCCCTGCGCATAGGAGCAGATCTTGGATGCAAACAACGCTTGTCTTAAGTCTTCAAGAAACGCTTTTTTGCTGCCGGTGAAATGCGCACCTGGTCCCGCTAGTATTTCGGAGGCAACCAGTCGTTCGTCCTTGATCGCACTCATGGCGCGTGCAAACACCGCCTCAACGATCGTCGGCGCGGAAACACCGAGATCAAGAGCGGCCAGTGAGGTCCAGCGACCCGTGCCTTTCTGTCCAGCCTTATCCATTATCACATCGACCATGGGCAAACCGGTCTCGTCATCGGTTTTCGCGAGAATGTCACGTGTGATTTCGATCAGGTAGCTGTCCAGTTCACCTTTATTCCAATCGCCGAACACCGTCGATATTTCCGCTGGTTCCATGCCCAGAATATCTCTCATCAGGGCGTAGGCCTCGCAGATCATTTGCATATCGCCATACTCGATACCGTTATGCACCATTTTTACAAAATGACCTGCACCGTCGTTGCCAAGCCATTCACAACAGGGTGAACCGTCCTCAACTTTGGCTGAGATGGACTGGAAGATTTCCTTAACATGCGGCCATGCCGCAGCTGAGCCGCCCGGCATGATTGAAGGACCTTTAAGCGCGCCTTCTTCACCACCTGATACGCCGGTGCCGATGTAAAGCAAACCCTTGCTTTCGACATGGTCGGTGCGCCGGATGGTATCCGGAAAGTGCGAGTTACCACCATCGATGATGATATCGCCCGGTTCAAGATGGGGAATAATGGCATCAATGAATATATCGACAGCAGCACCGGCCTTGACCAGCAGGAATACTTTGCGCGGGCGTTCAAGGTTGGCCAACAGTTCTTCAATACTGTGGCAACCGACAATATTTTTACCATTGGCACGGCCATCCAGAAAGCGGTCGACTTTGCTGGTGGTGCGGTTGAATACTGCCACCTGAAAACCGTGGCTCTCCATGTTAAGTACAAGGTTCTCACCCATGACAGCGAGGCCAATTAGGCCGATATCACTTTTCTTTTCCATAGCATTCACTGAGTTTCCATGTTGTTTATATGGTAATCGCGGCATTGCCGTCATCGACGATGATCTCTTCGCCGGTGATAAAGAAGCCTGCACCGGGGCCAGTTACAGCATAACATCGCTGAACTCTCGTGCTCTTTCAGATCGCTTAATCAATGTATGCTCCATAATGTGTTTGACCTTTTTCAATGAATTTAACACCATACCCGAGAGCGAGGAGATTTTTAATTTCCAATCCTTTACTCGCCCTGTGGTTTTTTAAGGACAGGTTTGATCATTAGCCGTCAGACCGCACGAACAAGACCTTATGAAGATTATTTCTGACAACAAAATACCTTACATCAAGGGGGCTCTGGAACCCTTTTCAGAGGTAATTTACCTTCCTGGAAATATGATCACGGCCGACGTCTTACGCGATGCCGATGCCCTGGTCACACGAACACGGACCATTTGTAGTAAAGACGTTCTGGAAGGCTCAAAAGTCAAATTTATCGCAACTGCGACCATCGGTTTTGACCATATCGATACCGCTTATTGTAAGACTGCCGGTATTGAATGGACCAATGCTCGGGGGTGCAATGCAGAAAGTGTCAATCAATATATTTCATCCGCTTTGTTTTCGTATTCAAAACGACACGGGTTTGCTTTAAAGGGTAAAACCATTGCTGTCGTAGGTGTGGGGCAGGTGGGTTCTAGAGTGGCAAAAACCTGTGAGGTCCTGGGGATGAACGTACTTTTAAATGATCCTCCAAGAGAGCGCGTGGAAGGGCCCTCACAATTTGTCTCACTTCAGTCAATCCAGGAACTGGCGGACATCATCACTTTTCATGTACCACTGAATATGGATGGCGAAGACAAAACCTTCCACATGGTCAACAATAAATTTCTCCGGGGTTTGAAAAAGAAGCCACTGATCATGAATACATGCCGGGGTGAAGTTTTTGACACGCCTGCTGTATACCAGGCGATCAAAGAAAAAGCTATTTCAGGACTGAATATAGATTGCTGGGAGAATGAGCCTGCACTGGATCTGGAATTGTTAGGGCTGACAGATTATGCGACTTCACACATTGCCGGTTATTCTAAAGACGGGAAAGCCAATGGAACAAAAAGCAGTGTCCGGGCAATCAGCCGGTTTTTCGGATTGGGTATTGATGACTGGGAGCCACCCGGAATCGAAGCGCCGAAAAGCCCTTTAATTGAACTGGATGGACGGGGTCTGGATGAAGAAAAGATCCTGGGTACAGCAATTCTAGCCACCTATGACATTGAACAGGACGACAGGGCGCTGCGTGACAATCCGCAATTATTTGAGCAACTGAGGGGTGATTACCCTGTAAGAAGAGAGTTTGACTTCTACTCAGTCAGGGCAAATTACATCAAACCTGAAACCCTCGGGAAACTAGAAAAATTAGGATTTACCATCCTGGACTAAAGTGAACAAGCTACAGGGGCCATAGATGATGATATCGGGAAAGGGGTAGTGCAAATAGTGGTTGGCAATTGCTGCAGATTTGCATTGTTATCCAGGTAGATTGATGGTGCTTTATTCGAATCAACCACGGTTCCATTTGTGTCGAATCTTAATACCGACATATATATTACGTTCGGGTGCCGGTTCGTAATAGCGTCCGCCGAAGGCGTTGATACGGATATTGCTGTCGTAGTGCGTGTTAAACAGGTTGTTGATCCCTGCATAGGGTCGTAAATACAGGTTTCCTGTTTCAATGGTATAGGATGCCCGCAATCCGGTTACCAGGTAACTGGATACTTTGACGCTGTTGGCGTTATTCGCATAAAGACTGCCGGAATAGCTGGTTTCAAGCATGGCCTTGAAACCGCCAGTGGATGTGTAATTCAAGCCGACATAGCCAAAAAACTCGGGTACCCCCGGCATTTGGGAGCCGGAAAAGTCGTTGCCGTTGTCATCAATAAAATCATCGAACCGGAAGTCTGACCAGGTTAGTGATGCATCAATGCCGAAACCACCCGGACTGCTCCAACTGACCGCGCTTTCTATGCCTGTGCGGCTCGACTCCCCCGCGTTGACATAAAATGTCCTGCCCGGAGAGCCGGGTAATTCATACGGCACCAATTCATCTTCGAGATTGATATGAAAAACAGCCAGTTCGTAATACAGGTTTTCGGCTCCGGACTTAAAGCCCACCTCGTAATTGATCGCAGTTTGCGGTTGAAGTGACTGGTTGAAACCGCCACTGCCATCGGGGTTGGCCAGTTCTGTTGTCGTAGGTGTTTCAAATGAACTGTTAATGGTGCCAAATAACATGCCATTGCCAAAATCACGACTCAAGCCCACGGAGTAGCTGAACTGATCGAAATTGATCTTGCCAGAGTCATCTCCATCCACAAGATAATGATCGTTAACGTCGTAGCTAATCTCGTCGTAGCGTAAACCGGCAGAACCGTCCCAGCGGTCGTTGAAGCGATACTTGCCCTGCACGAACAAGCCGTCGCTATCGACCCTTTCCCGCTGGTCTAGTGTCAATGGTCCAATCACGCCCTGGAGATTGTCAAACCGCTTGCGCTCGTCATCCTGCCGGTCAAGATCAAAACCAAGCATCAATTGCAACTGCTCGGGTACAGCGTCGGCAAAGGTATATTGCGCACCGACACCGTAAAAGAAACGTTGCAGATCAACGGCGCCACCGCTTTGAAATGGTAATTTGTTCGAGAAATCACGCCATACGTAATAATTTCTGAGCAACAGGCTGCCCGATGTCCTGTCAGTGGTATAGACAATACCGACGCGTTGTTGATCAAGGGCCTCACCAGCGTCATATAACAGGTTTCTGTCGCGCGCAGACTGCCTGTCGCGCATGACCTGTGCTGAAGTGATGCCTCCCGGATCCTGTGCGAGGGGTTGGTCGGTGCTGTTAACGATGAGTTTCAGTGAATCATATTCATTGATCTGGAACCCGAACCGGGCATTGACCAGGGAGCCCTCAGAGGCCGAGTGATCGCGATACCCGTCAAGCTCCTGGGTAGAGGCATTAACAAGGTAGTCGAAGCGGTTCACGAGACCGCCCGTTTTTAATTGGTATTTCTGATAGCCCAGACCACCCGTGGCCAAACCGGCCTCAAGGAAAGAGGGTTCCTGTCCCATTTCACTCTCGATGATGATGACGCCACCGGATGCATTTCCATACAGGGCTGATGAAGGTCCGCGTAAAACCTGTATACGACTTGCCGAACCCAGGTCGATGCTGTCCACACCTGCCTGTCCGTCCGGCAGGGTCTGGGGAATGCCGTCAACGATGACCTTGATACCACGAATACCGAATGCTGAACGAGCCCCAAACCCGCGCAATGAAATCCGCAAGTCCTGGGCCATGTTATAGCGGTTCTGCATGTAGAGTCCCGGTGTACCGGCCAGGGCCTCGTCAAGTGCCAATTGTTGAGTGCCATTTTGAATTCGTTGCTGATCGACAACAGATACTGACCTGTTGACATCCCGTGCAGTTGTTTGCAGGCGGGTTGCTGTAATGACTATTTCATCCAGTGGCTGCTCCTCAGTTTGCTGGGCAGACACGTACAACGGTGCAACAAGCAGGGGGATGAAGAGCAGACATTTACACAAAACTCTCCCCGGGTTGATCATCACAAGGGCTTCCTCAGGAATCCAGCCAACAACAGTAAGCTCGATGTCAGTAAAAAACTTGAAACAGGGCTACTTTTTAACGGGTAACGAAAACATAAACAACTTCTCGGTCCACCCGTACCAAACCTGAACGTCCGCCACCAGAAGTCGCGGCGATATATAGCTTGCCTCGTTCGGTTGACGTTGAGGCTACAGTCTAACAACTCCGACCGGGCACGGGGCCGTTAAGTTTGGATCATGTGTGGGTGCAGATGCTGAAGAATGTCTCTGCTGGATGGTTTAAAATGCCACCAGGTAGTTACTTGCGATACACAGAAAGTGGAGCCCGATATGACCGATATACACGCGCATGAAGTCATGCATATGATGCTGGAACAGGAAGAGGGGTTCAGTCGTGAATCGCTATCCAGAGCCATCATTGATCGCTTTGGTGCGGATGCAAAATTCTGCTCCTGTTCTGCAAGCGGCATGGATGTTCCCAGGGTGATTGATTTTCTGGAAAGTCGTGGAAAGTTTGTCGCACGCGGTGATGGATTCAGTACCCTGGAAAGTAATATTTGCGATCACTGAGGAGGGGGCAGAGTCAAGTACCAGAGTTTTACTCTGACTCCGGTGCTACTCTCGAACAAGGTGCGCATCACACTCCCTGGACTCGAATTCCCCGCTGTATGAGTTCTTCTTCCAGGTTTCCATCACTCCCCAGGTGCAATGTGTGGAACCCCAATGCCTTCGCAGCCCTTATATTCCGTGCGTTATCATCAATAAACAGGCAGTCTGCTGCAGACAAGCCATATCGTTCCAACAAAAGCAGGTAAATTCGCTCATCCGGTTTTGCCAGTCTTTCTTTACCTGAAACAACAATTCCCTCGAACTCCCCGAAAAACGGGTAAAGATCACAAGCAATGGGAAAGGTTTCAGCCGACCAGTTGGTCAAGCCAAAAATTCTGTAATTCATTTTCAGAGGTTTTAGCAGGGCAACGTTCTGCTCGATCGGTCCGCCCAGCATGGTCGTCCACTCATCGTAGTACAGCCGGATTTCATCCCGGTACTTTGGATGCCGTTCCTGCAATGTCCGGATTGCTTCAGTCAACGATCGGCCGGCGTCCTGCTTCTCATTCCAATCGGGTGTACAAATGTTTTCGAGGAAATGATCCAGTTCTGACCTATCACTGAATACATCCTTGAAAAGGTATTCGGGATTCCAGTCCACGATTACCCCGCCAAAATCGAAAACAATATTTTTGATCATAAAACCTGCTCCTTCTGACCGGTGTCAATTCTAATCTGTCCCTGAATAACCCGGAATAACCCTGGTTGGCTCACCAATCTTCAAGCATTGGATCCGGCCTCTTTTCCCGATGGCAAAGCTGTAATGAGTCAGTTTTTATAATTGCGGTTAATTCGTTGACTGGCAAAAACAAGCCTCAATAGATATACCCGCAAACTGTCCACCTATTTCATTAACCTGGTTTTTTCGTTGTCTTGGATGCCTTCGTTTTCTTCGAAGTCCTTGGTTTCTTGGATGTCTTCGCGTTCTTCGATGTCTTCGGTTTACCGGTTTTATCGGATGCTTCGGTGTCCTTGGCTTTTCCGGTTTCCCCAGTCTTTCTGGATTCCTCAGTCCCGTCGGTTACCTTTGTTTCTCTAATCTCGTTGATCTCCTCGATTTCGACAATCTCATCGGTTTCAGCAACTTCTTCTTTTTCATCGGCCTCCTGGATAAGGGCCCAGGCG
>JAOUCZ010000386.1 GCA_029859505.1 Lysobacterales bacterium
ACGCACAAGCGGCGGGATACATCGCGGCCGATTATCATAATCACCTTAATGGAGACGGCACCAGCAGGGCAAACCATCAGCAGACGCTTAGAATTATTGAAGGCGAAGACCTGGATCATGTTGCGCCGATGACCTGGAACCGGTGGGAGCGCCGGATTGATCGCGAGATTTTGGGGCTTCAAAGCGAAAACTCAGGATATATCGTCGACCAGGGGCAGGAAGTTCGATCCCATTTTCATGGGCATATTGGGCTTAATGGTGTGGATGTGCCCTATGAGCCATGGTTTTTTGGTCCATCCAACCCGACGCTGGGTGACCCCGATCTCACCAATGGTGATGTCATTGCCTACGCAAAAACGGTAGGCGCATTCCCAACCTATGTGCACCCGGTCGGGGGTGAAACAGATCCATTCCTGGACCTCAGTAGCCCGACGTTTCCGCTTGAGTTTCCCACTGATGCGATCCTGGAAGAAGGCGTAGGCCTGGAGATTGTTACCGCCTGGGCGAGCCCGACGGCTGCCGCCCATTTATGGTACCGGCTGCTTAATATAGGCAAGAATGTTCCGACCATTTCCGGTTCGGATGCCTGGGTGGATTTTTACCGAACGCCAGCCGTGGGTACCGCACGCAATTACGTGCGTGTTGAGGATGGAGACAAAAGTTATGATGCAATCCTGGCCGCCGCCTTCGCGGGCAAAGGGTTTGTCAGTACAGGGCCTGCCCTCATTTTCAGCCTGGGTGACAAAAGCAGGCCCGGCGGCGTTACATCCCCTGGTCAGCAAACCTGGTCTTTGATGCTGGCAAGTACGGTTAATATCGATAAGGTTGAGATCATCGTGAATGGTCAAGTTGCAGAAACCCTGACCGGCGTTGCCGCAGGTGAGACAAAGACCCTGACCGGCAAGCTGAATTTACCGGAAGGCGGATGGGTGGCCGCGAGGGCATATAGCTCCGTGCGGCCGGAAGACCCATGGCCGATTATGCACTACATGCCATTTGCGCATAGTGCTCCGATCTGGATAGGCAGCATTGGAAGCACCCAGAGCGATGCACGAAAAGCCGCTGCTGCAGACCTGATGCGTGCTCTGGATTCTGTTGAGCTACGGATTAAGCAGGCCTATGGCACACAGCCTATGACACGATTGATGGATCGTATTGAGCGTGCCCGGGAAGTGCTGAGCGAAATGCTGGAGTAGGTACCGGCCGGCGGCTGGTTAAACTGCTCAATTAAGAGCAGCATTCTCCATAAGCTCGCAAGTTTTACCCAAAGGTTTGTTGAGCGCCGCTGCCAGTTCCTCTGAGAGACACTGCTCCGACTTGCTCAGCTGGTTGCGATCTGCACCACTGAGGGTGCCAGCTTCTTTCCTCAAGACCATGGCTTTATACACCTCGGCGAGAGAAAATGGATTGCCATCGTCAAGCTTCCTTTGTTGCACATTTGACCTTGCCTTCCACTCTTCGCTTGTGGATCCATTCCATTTGCCGATATGTGCCAGCACCTTTTGGGCCTCTGATTTCTTAATAGGTTTTCGAATAACATCAGCAAGTTCGCTTTCACGAACCATCATGCTTAGCCCTTCGCGGGGGAAAAACAATTTTGCGAATTTAGAACCTTCAGGCCCTGAAAAACTTCTTGTTCGAATGGATTGCACCGTGCCGATGCCATGCTGGGGGTGGTGAATGGGGTCGCCGAGGGAAAGAGTAATAGCCTATCTCCTTGAAGTATTAATGCGTGGGGAAAAAACAATTAAGATCAGTATCTTACATTAAATCTGCGAAAATCACAAGCTTTGCCGGTTTTCCGGACCTTGCCGCTCTGACCTTCTTCCAAAACTGCCAATAAATTTTTTGACCCGGTTTATTTTTTTAAATAGTTGGCATTCTTTTAGCCAGCCATTACTCTTACCGGTATCAATGGTCATTAAGAAGCCAGCCCTTGCCTTTATTTAAAGAACTCCAGCGAAGAAATGTATTTCGCGTTTCCATTGGCTACATCGTATCGAGCTGGTTGCTGATCCAGGTGGCAGACATTGTCCTGGAAACCATAGCTGCACCCGACTGGGTGATGAAAACTCTTATGTTGGTACTGGTTCTCGGCTTTCCGGTGATGGCGTTTTTTTCATGGGCATACGAGGTTACGCCTGATGGTATAAAGCGCGAATCCGAGGTTGACCGCGCACAGTCGACCACGCATGTCACCGGCCGCAAGCTGGATCGCGCCATCGTCGCTGTGCTGGTTATTGCGCTGGCCTATTTCGCTTATGACAAGTTTGTGCTTTCAGCAAACCGTGAAGCTGCCCTGGTTGAGGCGGCAACGCAGACCGTGTCTGAACAGGTCGCCAATGAAGAGCCAGTAA
>JAOUCZ010000028.1 GCA_029859505.1 Lysobacterales bacterium
GGGGCGAATTTTACTGGAAGTGGTGACATATAAGAAAGAGGCAGGTCGGCAAAGCGCGTTGTAAGTGACTGCCTTGCTTGCCTATCTGAAAGGGATTCTCCATTTCCCCCTTGATTTTACTTATCATGAATGTACCCCCGATTTTACAGATGACATCTAAAGCATTCAAATGAATATTATACTGACCGCCGTTTATGCAAAGATTCGTAGGCAGCTACGGACAATACTATTCCGCCTCCAACAAGAACTGTCAGTCCTGGTATTTCATTGAGGAAATACCACGCAAAAACAACAGCGAGCATGGGTTGCAGACAACTGATCAAAGCGACAGATTTTGCCGGCAACTTTTTTAAACTGATCACGTAGAGTGTGTGTCCTCCTGCGGTAATGAAAATTCCGAGAAGGCCCAGGTTAATCAGACCCTGGAAAGTTAAAGTGCTTACCTGCGGGTAATCAACAAATAGTGCCAACATCAAGGCAACGGCAACCACTTGGTGAAACATCAAACTATCACTTGACACTTCCTCGAAGCGATATTTCTGAAAAAGAATGCGCAGGGAAAACAACAAGGCGGAAAGTATACCCCAGAGAACGCCCTGTACAACCGGTCCTTGAAAGGCCGTGAGATCGTGTCCAACCATTATCAGAAGGCCAGTAAGCATAATCACACCGGCAACAATGTCACCATTTTTTAAGCGGTGTTTAGTAAATAGTGGCTCTAGCAAGATAGTGATCATTGGAAAGCTGAATACCGAGAGTATGCCGACAGCTACGGTAGATATTTGCATGGAATGAAAGAAGGTTACCCAATGTGCACCGAGGAGTAGCCCCAAAAGATAAACACCAATATAAGTTTTAAGCGCAGCTAATCTAAAACTGCGTTTCTGTATACAGAGAATAAAAGCAAGCCCGAAAGCGGCGATCAACGAGCGCAATTGAACGATAGAGACCGCGTCAAGAGGAATTAGTTTTACGAATATTCCGGTGAGAGAAAGAATAAATATTGCGAGGTAAAGAATGGGCAAGTTGAATCGGGAATGTGGCATTTGGTATGGCTTCCATTTCATAGCCCCGGTTTTTCTTTGACCGGGTCAACTCTTAATTATGCAACCTTTTTTAACGCCGAATGAGACAACAAATTCTTGCTGCATTTCTACTCGTATTGAACTATTCGCTTTATATATTGAGTGTAATCTTTAACTGCTGGCTGGTATGCGGCATCTATTAGAGGAGAGGAAATGATGAAGTCAGCCGTAGAACGGTTGCATGCCATTGGAACGTTATATAGCACAGCAATTCTCAATAGAGCCTTAACGTCAACATCATGTGCCTGTGGTTGCATGGGGTCCCAGAGGAAAATTACGAGATCAACTTTTCCCTCGGCAATCATAGCACCTAACTGCTGGTCTCCACCAAGCGGACCGGACTTTAGCTTCCTCAGATTAAAGTTGTTCGCATCCTTGGCATTCAGTTTCTTTTTAATAGTCTCTTCTACTAATCGACCTGTTGTTCCGGTTGATATAAGATTGTGTTGTAATAATTTTTGAAAATTTTCTTCTACCCAACCAACCAGATCTTTTTTTCGATTATCATGCGCCACTAAAGCAACATTCTTGATTTTTTCCATATGCCCTCTCCTTAAAATCCAAGGGGAAGAGTCAAATCATTGGAACTCTCCCATTGCTGTCTCATAGTTTCAGATGAGGGCTAACTGGCTGCCACATAAAGATATTTTTCGCCTTCGTGGAGAAAACAACTCTTGCAAATCGCGCCGTTCGAATAAATTGAGCTGTAAAATTCGCAACATGCGTTGTAACGAAGCGCCAATCTTCGATTGGAACTTCAGAAACGAGAGCACCAGGTATGCGCAGAGAGCGATCCAGAGCTGGGTCTTGACGGCATTCATCGAGGTGCCGAGAAAGCTCTTAACACGCAGGTTCTGCTTGATCCACTTGAAGAAGAGCTCAATCTGCCAACGCTCCTTGTAAAGATCAGCCACCGTCTGGGCCGGGATGTCAAGGGCATTCGTCACAAACTGGTACGTGATATCGGTCTCCTTGTCCAGGCAAGTGACCAGCCGAAAGGTTTCGGACAGTTTGCCCAAGCGAATCTCCCGATCCTCGACAACTCCAGGACTTTTACGGCCACGCCGTTTACGACCCGGCGTCACAATGGCATTGCTTTTCAAACGGCTGACGAAGAACACGCCATCTTCTGTGAGCTCCTGATACCATCTGTAGTCGGTATAGCCACGGTCGAAGACGACATATGAGCCTTTCGTCAGTTCAAGCTCCCTGGCCCGGTTGATCTCATGCTCGTTGCCCCGGGTGAGATCGACAAAGGCCGGCAGGTAGCCGTCGGCATCGAGGCCGATATGCAATTTGGCCGCTCCCTTGGTCTTCTGGTACTTCGCCCAAGGGAATAGAGAAAGAGTTAGCTCAACCAGGGATGCGTCCAGCAGGTAGACCTTGCTGTCGAGCTTGAATTTCTTGTTGCGTGGCGCCATACCCTGGCAGCGTCCGAGGAGGCGCTTGAACAGTTCTTCGTAGAGAGTATGCGGTTGTTTTTCATTGCAACGCGCAAGTGTCGCTCGGCTGAAGGCTTTAACGCCGAGGTGGTAGAGCTTGCCACCTTGCACGCCAAGGTTATCGACCACGTCACGCAGGCTGTTCCGCGCTGAAAGCTGTGCAGTCAGCATGGCGACAAACTGAGACCAGCGGGAAAACGAGCGAAATTTCTGTCCCTCGTGATGCTTGTTGGCAAGGGACTGAAATTCATGTCTCGGGAAAATTCGTACTATTTGAGAAAGAACAGTGTTACAATGTGACATGGCTTGGAACTCCTTGTAGTTACTTGTGTTTTGGCGAACTGAGTATACCACAAGCGAGCTTCCAAGCCTTCTATTTATTGATTAAACTGTGAGACAGCAGTGGAACTCTCCACATTTTAAAGCCGATCGAATTTAAAGCCGATCGAACATTTATTATCCGACTGTATATTCAGTTATCATTGTTAAACGCTGTTACCAGTCAGGAAACCAGTTGATGAACCTTCAGAAGGTTGGTCGTTCCAGGTTCCGAAACGGGGCTGCCCATGGTGATGACAACCACGTCCCCTGGTTGCAGAACACCAGCGTCAAGTACACTTTTTTCCACTTGTTCGACCTGCTCTTCGGTATCGCCCTGCAGATCGACACGCAATGATTGAACGCCGGAGTAAAGTGCTAGACGCCTACGGACAGCTCTTGAGGGGGTAACGGCATAGATCGGCATTGCCGGGCGGTATTTTGCCACCAACGCTGCGGTGTTACCGGTCTGGGTGAAGGCAAGGATTGCTTTGGCCCCGACACTTTGTGCAATCCGGCAGGCAGACTGGCCGATTGTTTCAGACAGATCAAGACCCTGCTGATTATCCAATGCTTGAAATTGTTTTGGCTTGCTCAGTGCAGCCTGTTCAACATCTCTGGCAACGCAGTCCATCAATTTAACTGCTTCAAGTGGATATTTCCCTGAGGCTGTTTCGGCAGAGAGCATGATTGCATCGGTTCCGTCGAGAATGGCATTGGCCACATCTGATGTTTCTGCGCGTGTTGGTCGAGGATTATTGATCATGCTTTCGAGCATCTGTGTGGCGGTGATAACCGGTTTACCAACATTGTTGCATTTTCTGATGATCTCTTTCTGAATCAGCGGAACTTTCTCCGGTCTGATCTCGACGCCAAGATCGCCACGCGCGACCATCACGCCATCGGTAGCGGCGAGAATGCTGTCAAAGTTTTCTACAGCTTCCGGTTTCTCGATTTTGGAGATAACCTTGATCAGGGAATTGTTTTCTTTCAACTGGGCTTTCAGTTCAAGAACATCAGTTGCCCGGCGGACGAAGGAGAGCGCTAGGTAGTCGATTTCCTGCTCGATGCAAAACTGTAGATCCTCTTTATCCTTTTCCGTCAGCGAAGGAGCCGAAACAGCGACACCAGGCAGATTGATCCCTTTACGATCCTTGAGAGTGCCACCGAATCGAACTTTACAGCGCACATCCTCACCCTGTACCTCCAGCACTTCCAGTTCCATCAGGCCATCATCGAGTAGGATCTGATCACCGGATTGAACATCCTGTGGCAGATTTTTGTAAACAGTCGGAATCAGGTTGTCTTCGCCCAGGATTTCTTGGGAGGTGATGATGACCTCTGCGCCCGGTGTCAGTGTCATCGTTCCGTTTTTGAGCAGACCGACGCGGATTTTGGGCCCCTGCAGATCGCCCAAAATTGCAACAGCTTGTTGTAGCTGCTTGGAAACATTGCGAATCCTTTTGATCAACAGGGCTTTGTTTTCCAGATCGCCATGAGAGAAATTCAGGCGAAAAACCGAAACCCCAGATTCCATCAGATCTTTGAGGGTGGTCTCCTCGCTGGTTGCTGGACCGATTGTTGCGACTATCTTAGTATGTTTAAACATAAGGCCCTCGTTTCTTATATAAATCAGCCATATACCGATTTAGAAAAATTCCCGTAAACTTTCATTAACCCCCATCAGAGTTTCGTACCAGAACGCTTTAGCGGCTTCGACTTTGTCTTCCTCAAATTTCAGCAACCACTCCGCAAGACGGGGATCTTCATCCTTTTCGATCTCTTGTTTGCGTTGCAAGAAGCTTTGCAAGTAGTCGATGTTGGCTTCTGACTCCCAGAAAATCGGACTATTGCAGCTGTTGATACGACTGGCAAGAACTTCTATTGATTGCAGAAACTTGTCCTTACAGTCATAGAGCGAGCCCAAGATTTCCGGCAGCATTTCCTCGGCCCAGCCTCGATGAAAACGACAGGTGCCCACGTTGTCGATGAGTAGCTCTTTTTTCATACGTTCTGCACACATCCGGCCCAAGGTCCGCGGTGGGATGAAGTCGTAGCTGTAGATCATGTAATACTTTCCCATCATTGCCATCGGGGCGAGAACACCGGAGACCCAGTACTGATTAGGAACCATCCATCCGCGCCGGTTATGGGCGGTGTAGACAAAACGGTCATGCAGCGCCGTGCCCTTTCCCCGTGAATGGATACGGCTCCATTTGCGCACTCCTTCTCTAAGGTCGAGAATACCGCGGCGTTCAAGTATTGCGTCGATCAGTTCGCAGCCGAGTTCTGCATTGTGCATTGAGTCTTTTTCGACATCGAACCCTTCCATCTTCCACATTGGTAAACGAGTAACACCGAGTTCTTCGGGTGATAAAAGCTTCCCGTCGAGTAAGTCCATCAACCAGGCCAGAACACCACCGCCAGAGATGGCGTCAAAGCCCATGGCATCGCAGTGATGGTTAAGTTTTTCTGCCGCTCGCTGATCAAAGATCCCGCACAAAGGTCCCATGGTCTGATAGGGCTCGTAGTCCTTCTTGTACTTGCCGTTCATTTTTTTACAGACTGCGACACAGGGTTCCCCGCAGGTTGTTTGCTGCTTCTTTTCGATCGTTTCGTCGTTAAACTGCTTGAGGTAGTGGTCGACAACGAATTTCTGGTGAAGGGAAAGACGTTCTTCTTCGCTCCAGGAGTTCGTGCGATAATTGAAGGCCATAATCCGCCCTCCTACTGAGGCGTAATTGACGCCCAATGTCCCGCCGGTGTTGAATTTTTCATCAAAACGGTACTTGCTGGTCACCTCAAGGTCTTTCTTCATCAAGCGCAGATTATACTTGTTCTGAAACCACTCATCGGCCACCTTGCGATCGCGGAAGTCTTCGTCCACCAGAGTGCCTCCGTAGATAATCGCTACAATCCCATGATTCTGCACCATCGCACTGCCGAAGCCGCCACGGCCTGCCCAGGTATCGACATAGCTGATCTCCCCCTTGTTGATAGGGACCGACATAATGCCGCCCATGTCAGTCTCAAGCGCCGACGGTCCAGTCACAAGAATGCGAGGATCGTTCTCGTAGCGATCACCAAACATCTCGTAAACCCGGTCGGTAAGCGAGTAAACACCGGTCCTTCCCGACTTCCAGGTAATCTCAACATCAAGCGGAACGATCTCCACCTCAATTTCTTCACCGTGGTTACGGTTCAGACACAGGACCGATGGGACCGGGGCTTTTCCAACAAGACTGAGCATGTTAATCCCCAGATTGTTGAAGACCAGCCCAGCTCCGCCCATGGAGCTGATGTAATTTCCTTGCCAGCAAGGGGAAAAACCGGTCACCATCAACCGGTTCGAACCTGGCAAGATGGAACCAGCAAAGACACCGACCCCGAAATTTAGACTGCGATGTTTCTCGGCCAGATGAATGCCGAGGTCGACAGGTCCGAAATAGCGATCAAAACCGTACTTTTTTGTCTTGTAAAAACCGGTAGACGGATCGACTAGGAGCACTCGCTGGAACATGTTCATTGCTCATTTCCTATATTTATTTCGCTGACCGGTGGTTTAGCGGCTAGGCGCAGATGCGCTTGATCAGTTCGGCCTTGCCTTCTAGGTCCCCATGAGAAAATTGAGACGAAAGACAGAGACACCGACTTCCGTAAGTGAGGCAAGAATAGTTTCTTCACTTGATGCTGATCTAACAGTGGAAAAGATCTTGATGTGTCGGATCACATCTGGCTCCTTTGCGCTACTTTTGTCAGAACATCCTTGACCTGTTGGGTTATCACGCCCCACTGTTTATCCGCAATCTGCTGCTGAGTGGCCAGCCATGAGCCACCAATGTTGCTGACGATCGGCAAGCTGAGATAGTCGTTCATATTCTCCAGATTGACACCGCCGGTCGGGCAGAACTGTATACCTTGGCTGACATAGGGCCCGCCGAGGGCCTTGAGCATTCCGACCCCACCCGCCTGACTGGCTGGAAAGAACTTGAGCAGTTTGCAGCCTAAGGCGAGTCCCTGCTCTATCTCCGAGGGAGTCATTACTCCGGGAATAAACAGAGTGTCACGTTTTTGGAAGAAAGTGACCGTTTCGGGATTCAAGCCTGGGGCCAGACCGAAGCTGACACCGGCATCAATTGCTCGTTGTGAAAGTTCGGGGGTTACGACCGTGCCTGCACCTACCAGCATCTCGGGGAATGCTTTGCAGATGCGTTCAATCGCTTCTGCAGCGGCATTTGTGCGGAAGGTGATCTCGACCACATCCATGCCGCCTTCGAGTAGTGCTTCGGCCAGGGGTTCTGCATCATCGGCATTTTCGATAACGATGACCGGGATGACCGGTCGCTGCAATAATTGTTTCAACATAACTATGTCTCCAGTTTGGTTAGCGATCGACCCGTGCCCCGCCGCCGCCGACAATCTTTTCCACTTCAGCCAGTGAAGCCATGGTGGTATCGCCGGGTGTGGTCATTGCGAGTGCACCATGGGCAGCGCCGTACTCAATCGCCTGCTGCGGATCGCCGAGTTGCATCAGCCCATAAATAAACCCGGAGGCAAAGCTGTCCCCTCCACCGACCCGATCCATAATCTCCAGGTTCGGACGGTGAACCGAGGTATAGAATTGACCGTCAACCCAGCACATGGCGCCCCAGTCGTTGATAGTGGCTGTTTTAACGCCCCGCATAGTTGTGGCGGTGGCTTTGAAGTTAGGAAACTCAGCGACGGCCTTCTCAAGCATCTTTTTGAAGGAGGAAACATCCAGATCGGTAAGGTTCTCATCAGCGCCTTCGACCTCGAAGCCGAGGCAGGCGGTAAAGTCTTCCTCGTTGCCGATCATGACATCGACCGATTTGGCGATCTCGCGGTTGATCTCCCTGCACTTCTCTAGGCCACCAAAACCTTTCCAGAGTGAAGGTCGATAGTTTAGATCGTAAGAGACTATGGTGCCGTATTTTTTAGCGATCTGAGCCGCTTCGATAACAACATCACCGGTGGTTTCAGACAGGGCAGCGAAGATACCGCCGGTGTGGAACCAGCGTACGCCGAGTTCACCAAAGATATACTCCCAGTCGATATCGCCTTTCTTCAGTTGTGATGCTGCGGTGTTGCCACGGTCGGAGCAACCGACGGCACCACGAAGACCGAAACCGCGCTCGGTGAAGTTCATACCGTTTCGCACGGTGCGCCCGATGCCGTCGTAATCGACCCACTTGATTAGAGACGTATCAACGCCCCCCTGCAGGATGAGATCCTCCATCAGCAGGCCAACTTCGTTCCGGGCAAAAGCCGTGACCACTGCCGCACGCTGACCGAAACAACGACGCAGACCACGGGCAACGTTGTATTCACCGCCACCTTCCCAGGCGCGAAATTGACGCGTGGTGCGGATGCGCCCTTCACCTGGGTCGAGCCGCAACATGACTTCGCCAAGAGACAAGATGTCAAAGCGACAGTCAGCAGACGATTTAAAATTAATTTTTTTCACATCTCATCCCCTTGCTTGTAATTGTGATGCCGTTACAGTGAACCTTTAATTCTCTGCCATGATTTTCTTTAACTCTTCTACGGCATAATTGACGCCTGATTCGGGACTGGTCAGAACCGGCACATCCGTTTTGCCAAGTTCGGACAGAATTGCAACCATGCTCCCCTGCGCGCACACCACAACATCTACGGTGGGGATAATCCCTCTGATTGCAGATATGACCATCTCGTTATGTTTGTCTCGATGACCGGAGATCAATTGATCAAAGGCCCCGTCAACAAGAAGAGGTTCGATAGCGATCTCTTTACCCATCTCGCGTGCGGTATTTTCAACCAAACGACAGGTCGGCCCCAAGGTGGTTTTCAGGGTTGCCGCAACCGCAATACGCACTCCCGTTTCACAGGCAACCTGAGCCATTTTCTGATCGACCTTGACCACTGGCGTCGTTATCAGCTGTGCGGCGGTATCGGCCGCTTCACCTACCGAGGAACATTGATTAAAGATCAGGTCCGCACCGGATTCTTGAGCAGCACGATAGTAGACGCACATACGGCTCCGTACTTCTGTTGTGACGCCGCCGTTCGCCAGCACTTCCGGCAGAAGGCTGTCGTCGACGATATGCTGCACCTGGATATTGGGATCAGCATCCTTGAATCGCGCAGTCAGGTCATCGACAGAAACAAAACTGGTGTGAATTATGGTTACTTTTCCGCTGGATTCTTCCATATAACTCCCCTTCTCAAGTCAATAAACTGCAACATCACGAGCCCGCGATTCGAGCCAAGATATCGACTCCAGCTTGAGATACGATTGCATCCTGGTCAGGTTGAACACCACTGACACCTATGGCCCCGACAATCTCATTGTTATATACAAGCGGCAAACCGCCATTTACCGGCATTGCACCAGGAAGTGTCAGCACAGCTTGCCGCCCACCAACCAATGAATCTTCGAATGCTTTCGTGGGACGCTTGTATTTGATTGCGCTGATCGCTTTCGCAATTGCAACATCGATGCTGCCGAGCTGTGTTCCGTCCATACGTTGCAAATAGAGTAAATTCGCCCCATCATCAACAATGGTCACCACAACGTTCCAGTTGTTCTCTCTCGCTGCGGATTCTGCTGCTGCGGCAATTTGCTTGGCGATAGAGAGAGTCAGTGTTTGCCTAATCTCCAATTGTTCCAACATGAAACTCCTAACCTGAAGAGAACCGCCTATTGGTCTTTCGGTTTTTGATAGGTCTCAATGGAAACTCTCTGTTCCCAGCCTTCGTCGAAAAGAGCGAGTCGACCTCCGGTTCGCGGGTGTTTTTTGCACTCTTCACGGTTGAGAGTGACACCCAGTCCGGGCGCCGTCGGCAGAGGAAAACAACCATCTGCCGGGTCAATACGCGGCGCACCCTCAACAATGTCTAAAACCCAGGGATCGGCAAAATCATTGAAATGTTCGAGAACTTTAAAATTTGGGCAGGCAACTGCGACGTGCAACGTTGCTGCTGTTCCGATCGGACCGCAGACATTGTGCGGAGCAAGAATGGTATTGTAAGCATTTGTCCAACCGACAATCTGCTGGAAACCCGTGATACCACCAGCGTGAGTTAAATCAATCTGGTAAATATCGACCAGCCCTTCTTCAAGAAACGGACGAAGATCGTGCGCTGCATGCATTCGTTCCCCAGCGGCAATCGGCAGATGCGTACTCTGCCTCACTCGCCGAAGACTCGTGATGTCCGTCGGCACAACAGGCTCTTCCAGCCAACCGGGCTCGACATCAACGACATCGCGCGCAACAGCCATCGCTGCGGCAGCAGTGAAGCGACCATGCATCTCCAGGAAAATACTGACATCCGGGCCGACACCTTCGCGAACGGCTTCCAGAATTGACAGCGCGCGCATACGCTCACTGCGAGAGATCTCTGCCGAAGCAGCGCCAAAGGGGTCGATCTTGAGACCACGATATCCTTTAGCCACGACACCCTGCGCCAATTTTTTAATAACGTTCGGATCCCTGTCGCCCTGATACCAACCGTTGGCGTAAGCGGGAACGCGGTCCCTGAATTTGCCCCCGAGTAATTTCCAGACCGGCACATTGAGCGATTTGCCCATGATATCCCAGCACGCCATATCAAAAGCTGCCAATGCGCTCTGGCCCACTTCACCAGGCAAGCCATATTCGGCAATCTGGATATTCCAGGCCAGCTTGGTTAAATCGAATGGATCTGTTCCAACAATGTAGCGCTCACCGAGTTCCTGAATAGCAGCAATCAAAGTATCGGTCTTGTTGACCATCCGAACTTCACCAAGACCGGTGATCCCGGTATCGGTCGTCAACTCCACAATTGTCAGTTCACGCCACGGGGCACCAACCACAATGATGTCAATTTTTTCGATCTTCATAAAAAACCTTCCCGCTACGTTGTTATTAAACTGAGTAAGGATGGAATGTAAATTCAGACATCAGTCTTACTTCACAGGTGTACATCGCCCGAACGGCAAAAAAGCGTACGGATAATGTTCTAGCTCCCGGATAGCTCTTTCATCCGTCGCACGAACGTTGCCACGTTTTCAGCAACGATCACTGCAGAATCTCCCTTACGGTACAGTGCCGACCCCAGACCGAATCCATTGGCACCAGCATTCAGGTAATCCGCCATATTCTCAATATTAATACCGCCGACCGGAATCAGAGGCAGGGATTTCGGGAGCACAGCACGCATTGCTCTTATCATCATCGGTGATACCATCTCGGCCGGAAAAACTTTCACTGCATCTGCACCACAGTCATGCATCTCTGCAATCTCTGTTGGAGTTAAGGCACCAGAGACCGCGGCAAGACCAAGTTCCTTTGCTTTTTTAACGACATCACGTCTGGCGTAGGGAGTAACGACTATTTGCCCACCCGAATTTGCAACTGCGATAACATCATCTACCGTTGTTACCGTGCCTGCGCCAACGATGACGTCGTCACCGAAACGTTTCACAAGCCGTTCGATAGAAAGAAGTGGATCAGGAGAATTCAATGGAACTTCCGCAATCAGGATACCGTTTTCGATCGCAGCCCCCACTATGGCTTCCGCCTCTTCCGGCGTAATCCCGCGAAATATGCCGATCAGTGGCATTTCATTGAGCTTGCGAAGAAAACGTTTCTTCATCAGCACTTCCCTTCTAATAGTTCATGTAATACCGCAACACCCGAACAGGTAGCTTCACTGCTATCCAAGGACACATACTTACACCCGAAATGATCAAGGGCCTGCCGATAACGACGACACAGCACTTCCGATCCGATAACAACAATCCGTTCGTTTCGCTCGTAAAGCAGTGCGGCTTGTGCCAGTTCGTATCCGATCAACAAACCCGAGACATAGGCCGACACCTGATCCGGCATCAACGTGCCATCCAGAACCCGCGTCCGGGCAGTGAACAGTCGATTCGTGAGTCCGTAATCGGTGAGCACAGAGGCTTTCAGCCCAAGGCCAAACGCATCCGGATCATGTTTATCATCGGTTTCACAGGAGAGTATAGTGTGCGACAAGGCGTTGAATATATCGCCGGTCATAAAGGTTGCAAAGTTCACAATCCGCCCATCTTTAACGCGGACCCATTTACTGTGTGTTCCGGGCAGGCAAAGAACTCCATCGCGAATGTCAAACTTTGACATCCCTCCGAAGATCTGTATTTCCTCACCGCGCATGACATCGAGCGTGCCATCGGGAGATATATTTTTCGCGCCTGGCAGAAGGTATCCGTCAAGCTTTCCAGGTAACGAAGTGAGGTTAGCGGCAATATCTTCTAATGCAATCGGCGTTGCGCAGTAAGGAGCTTCGTGCCAGGCTCCCCTCGCACCAGCCATGCCACAAACAAAAATTGTGGACTCCTCGGATGCCTCCAAATGGCTGATCGTTTGCGCAAGCACACTGGGGAAACCACCCGACGGCACTGTCTTTATGCCTTGGCCGCTTTGGGTGCTATCAAGAATGGTTCCGTCAGTATCACAGGCAAACAGACGCAGGTTCGTCGTGCCCCAATCAACGACGATCATAGCTTTCCCCCCTATGGCAATATTTTGCGGGCACGCAGATCGACAGCAGCCGGGACGCAGCCTTTTTCGGCATCGGTTACATCGCTCATCAGATTACTTGCAGCGATCTGACCCATCCTCTCAAGCATTTTGTCGTATCGGTCTTTCTCCAAGGCTGCTCTTTCCGGAACGGTCTCATAGGAAGAGATTGTTCCGCCCTCAAGTGCTGTCGGATCAACCACATTAAGGCGGTTTTCCTTCAGGCTGAAATGGAGGATGTCACCATCAACCAGACGACCGATGGCGCCGCCTTCAAAGGCCTCCGGGGTCACATGGCCGATACAGGCTCCCTTGGTAACCCCTGAGTAGCGGCCATCTGTAATCAACAGGGAAGAGGCTTCGAGAAACTGGTGGTGTTTCAGGTTTTGCGACGGAGCGAACATCTCCGGCATACCAAATGCTTTTGGCCCCTGTCCGGCAATAACAAACGCAAAGGAGAGCGCCCCTTGAGTAACCAGGTCGTGCAGTCGACTCGGGTCATAGGTCAGCGAAGGGTCCTTCGAATTGTATTGCAACAGTTGATCAAGCTGTGCCCCCGGGACTTTCCTTAGCGTCTGCTCCAGCAATGTTGTGAGCTGCGGTGAAGAAATTTCGTCGATACAGAGATGTTCGTTTTCATAGTAGCGTACAACCAGCAACTGGTCATCGAACCGGCTGATCTGTCGATCTGACATCCCGGCGATTTTGACGATGGACGTTGACATGAAATTACCACGCAGCACCTCGACACCTGATGCCTGGCGTACCGGCGTAGTTCTGATTATCGATTTTTCTCCAAGTTCCGGGGCCACAGGCACAGAAAGCTCGAAAATCCGTTGCTGCCAGGTTTGTCCGGCCATGGTGGGAGCATCGAGATCCATTGCGATGCCAAGGTCTGACAAAATGCGGACAAGGCTGTCGACACCCCGATGCTGTCCCTTTTTAAATTGCTGCGCCATAACAAAGGTATCGCGACCTTCATTGAGACTATGGGCAAAAAGTTCCGGCACCGGTGTCTCTTTACGAACCTTTTCATAATCGGCAAGAGTCACATCGAAACCGGCATAACGCATTATTGCCGGAAGATGCAGCATGATGTTGGATGAGCTTCCGGTGGTATTATGAATACGAACGGCATTTTTATAGTTCCGGCCGACCATATTGGTCACCCGAAATTCTTCCTGATTCAAACTTCGATAAAGTATATCTACGGCATCTGCGACAACCTTGGGTGCCGGTGCATCCATCAACAGTTCGGTCTCTGGCGGGGCCAGACCGAGAGCACAGATCAGTGTTCGCGAGGAGTTGCCTGTACCGTTGAAGGCACAGATGCCGCCCTTGGTATCACAGGTTGCGGCGGCCAGGTCATTAAGAATCTGCCGCGATTCTTCTTCACTCAACAAATCGAGCAAGACGGCTCGTTTCAACTGTCCGGCAAAGGCTTCATCCGAGGAGCATTGCAGGATATAGCGCATATTCTCCTGGATGTCGTCGGCCAGATCAGTGTGTCCCTGGGTACAGGCCGTACCTATCAGACTGTTCAGGCTGTCCCGTACATTTTTCGGGATGGTTCCACCCTTAAGCACATGTCCCGGAACAAAGACAGCCCAGACCGGCGCCTGCTTACGGTCTTTATGACTGCGAGCCACATCCGTTGCCGCCAGTCCACACAACACCGCAGCCGGAAATTTGTCACAACTGGAGAGGACATAAGCTGCGTGGTAGGAGTGCCCTTCAAAGGTAATATTGACTGCAGAGGCGGTATGGTTACGGGAGGCCAGAGAGTAGCACTGACCGATGTTACTTTGTGCGGTTCCGTCACAGATGACCGGAATACCGAAGACAAAAGGAACTCCGCCGTTCTGCCAGATGCGCAGCACAGCCAGGCTGATGTGAACATCATCCCGCAGATGCGCCGGATGATCGATCGAGCCGGTTATGACCGCAATTCGCGGCCGGTTGATCACCAGGCGGTGGACAATCTCTTTGAGTGTCACCTCTCCTGGATCAAGGCTACTATCGATCAGTCTGGCAACATCCCAGGACTTGAGTACCGTATGTCGAACACAAATTGGTTCGTTGGCCAGGCCCTGAATACATTCGCGATAGGAGTTATATTCCTCATGGATCACTATTTCTTTAAAATCCGTGGAACGATTCACATTTGCCCCCTAAGTCAGGTTGACAGGTCTCCTATATCTTAACGCGTTAACCACAGAGCAACTTCCGGGTACGCCAATACCAACCCCAGAGTCATAAGTTGCATGATAATAAACGGCCATACTGATTTGTAAATATCAACCAGTGAGACATCAGGCGGGGCAACACTTTTGAGATAGAAAGCAGCCGGACCGAATGGTGGAGACAGAAAAGAAACCTGCATGTTGATGCAGAATACAATTCCGAACCAAAGAGGGTCATAACCGAGGGATTTAATGATCGGTACAAAGATCGGCATGGTGAGCATAACGATACCGATCCAGTCCAGAAACATCCCCAGAGCTAACAATATTACCATCATCAGCAAAATAATAACGATGGAAGGGACATCCAGACCGAGAATGGTATTTTCAACAAAACGCTTGCCACCCATCAGATTGTAAATTCCGACAAGTGCACTGGCGCCAATTCCGATCCAGATGATCATTCCGCAGGTACGCATGGTTTGCTGTAATGCGGAATGGACGATGGCATAGTTCAGCTCTTTACGGATGATCGCAGAGACAAAGACGCCCATAACGCCCATACAAGCAGCTTCCGTAACTGAAGCAATCCCACCGTAAATACTTCCGAGAACCCACATCACGATCGACATTGGCAAGACGATGTGGCCGATGGTACGTAATTTATCCCGGGTCGACATTGCAAGGTCAGATTGTGGTGCTGGTGGACCCATCGAAGGGTTAATGTAACAACGGATCAAAACATATGAGATGTACAGGAAAACCAGAATAAGCCCTGGCGTTATCGCGGCAGTAAACAAATCACCGATTGAGACATTTGCCGTCATGCCGTACATGATCAGTACGATACTCGGTGGGATCATTGTTCCCAGCGTGCCACCGCCAACAACTGTTCCTATCGCCAGTTTTTTGTCATACCCGAGTCGCAGCATCTGTGGAAGTGCCAGCATGCCGAGCAGAACAGTCTCGCCGCCAATGATCCCAGACATGGCTGCCATCAACGCGGCAACGATGATTGTCTGAACACCGACACCACCTTTGATTCGACCGGCAACGATGCGCATGGCATTATATAGATCTCGTGCAACACCGGTTTTGTCCAACAAACTTGCCATGAGGACAAACATCGGTATCGCCACAAGCGAATATTCAGTGACAAAGGAAAAAACTCGGGTACCGATCATGCCAATAGCATTAGGACCGAACCAGCCAAAGGTAAAGAACATGGCTACCAATCCAGTTAGAAAACCGAGGGGCATACCGATCAGTAGCAGGACCATCATGATAAAGAAAATCAAGAAAGTCGCAAAACCAATCCCAAGTGCACTTAAACCAAGCATATTGATTACTCCTCGTCCCGGAAATTACGAATTTTTTTGGCCAGATGTAGACAGGCCTGAAGAACCAAAGCCAGGAATACGAGGAAAATAAAAACCTTCGTAATAGTTGGCCAGACGCTATTCCATGCAGAACCTGAGCGCTGCATATAAAAATCGCCTGCAGGTGTTAAGAGTGCTCGTGTAGTCATGTAATACATGGCGTAGCCGCCGCCGATCGAAAAAACAAGAACGAGTGTGTCGGTGAAAATTTCCACCCTTTTTTGCCATTTTCGAGGCATCATGTCTCTTAACAAAGTCACCGAAATATGACTTTCATTGCAATAACAATAAATTCCACCATAAGCCATGGTCATTCCGACAATGGCAATTGTCGTTTCATGAACCCAAACGGTTGGCGCATTAAAGAAATAACGCATGATAACTTCGTAGAAGCTGATCAACACAGCGGCCACATACAACCAGGCGATAACATCACCGACCTTCAGTATTAGGCGATCCAATGCAGTATGTGCTTCTGCGATAAGAATCTCTTCATTGTCACTCATAGTGTATCCTGATTTTGTTAGAGCAATATTTAAGTTCGGGGCCCCTTACGGGGCCCCAATTCTAAGTTCTATTCTTTCGACTTCCAATATGCTGCTACAGTGTCAGACCAGGTCTTTGCGGTCGGGGAATTGGCCCATTTTGGCCACTGGGACTCCGCAATTTTACGGAACTTGGCAACTTCTACTTCCGGCCAGGAAATAACTGTAATCCCTTTCGCTTTTGCTTCAACTACAGCAGACTTGTCGAGCTTTTCGAGCTCCTCAACAATGGTAATCGCTAAACGATCAACACTTGCCAGAACCATTTCTTGAAGGTCCGCTGGCAGCGCTTTCCAGGCATCGAGATTCATCGTTACCTGTAGAGTTGGCATGGAGTGGAATCCGGGGTAAATAGGGAATCTTGCAATATCATTCATCCCCTGAGACTGGTTTGTGGCAAATACGGTGTAATCCGCCGCGTCAATGACACCTTTCTCAAGTGCAGTATAAACCTCGGAACCGGGCAGGTTGACAGGAGTGGCACCAACTGCGGTAAAGACATTATTAACCATGCCCTGGGGCGCACGAAGCTTGACACCCTTTAAATCAGCAATACCTTTGATCGGTTTCTTTGAAATAAACGCTTCTACACCAGTGCTGGCAACGCCGATTAATTTAACGTTGTACTGTGCAAGCAGACCGTCAAAAATTTCAAAACCACCGCCATTTTTCATCATGTCGAAAAGCTGAGTTGGATGACTCCAGGCCCCGACCATATTGCCAACAAGAGAGAAAGCAGGGTCTTTTCCAGCAAAGTAGGAGGGGTCGGTAAAGTCACCCTGAATAATGTTGGCACCAACAGCATCAAGGGTTTCCGTGTACTTCACGACAGAGTCGGCTGGAAGCATCGTGACTTGAATGCGTCCCTTTGACTCTTCTGCGATCTCTTTTGCCCATGTCGTCTCAAGAGCGAATACATCGTCACCAGCAGCACCTGACGACTGGAATGTCCAGTTGAACTCTGCCGCAAAGGCGGTCCCTGTAAAAACTGCTAGCAGGACCAAAACAGTTAAAATCTTCTGCCAAGCTTTCATGATTTTCCTCCTCATCTTCGTTGAGTTTTCTCCCTGGTGGGAGTGCTATGGAATGGCAACATCCTGATTGTTATTTCCAAGATCTGACAAAATGATGCCCGGATTAAGAATTTTCATATCGGTCAGCGTTCTTTGTAGAACCTGCACCATTGCAGCATACGCTTGTTGGGGATTTCTGCTTTCAATGGCATTTAATAATCTTCGATGGTTTTCAATGCTTTCGGAATGATCATGTAAGGCTCGAACAGAGGAGCTAATCGTATGAAAAAGCGCAGCCCGAATCACACCACCAAACTGAGATATAAAAAGGTTACCACTTGCATTAATGATTGCTTCATGAAATGCCATATCACCCTGTGGGTTTATTTGTTCAATGTCACCGTCTGAATCAGATTCCAACATTTCTTCAAACGAGGAATGGATATTTTGTAATTCGTCGTGATTTGCCCGCATTGCTGACAAGGCTGCCGCTTGAGGCTCAATGATCAATCGCAACTCCAAAAGGGAGACAAATAACCGTTGCTGAGAAAAAATTACGGACCCCCAATTCAGCACTTCACTATCCAATAAGTTCCAGGAATGAATGCCGCGTACCCGCGTGCCAGTGTGCGCCTTTCGCTCAATGAGCCCCTTTCCCTCAAGGCTCCTCAAAATATCGCGCATCAATGTTCGGCTCACACCAAAGCCTTTTGCCAAATCTAACTCATTTGGCAAAATTTCATTGCGCTTGAACTTGCCCTCAAGAATCAACCGTGCGAGGTGCTCACAGATACCTCTTTTATCCTTGATTATTGAAGCAGGCAAAGAATACAACATCCGAGCTCCCTTGATAGGTATTACTTTTAACATGTATTTGTAATACAATTATAATGAGCTGATCAACTAGCTATGTCAAGAAAATTACAAACACTGTTCTGCTGCTCAGCCCAAACCCCATTGACGACCCCATGACAGGCCCTCAAGTGTGTTGCCACGCGGACGATATTCACAGCCAATCCAACCTTCATAACCGAGATCATCAAGCTTATCAAACAACCACGGGAAATTTACTTCGCCAATATCTGGCTCATGACGATCAGGGACTCCGGCAATCTGAATATGACCAATGTGTGGGAATTGTGCCTCGAGAGACCGAGTCAAATCTCCTTGGACGATTTGACAGTGGTAGACATCAAATTGAACCTTGAGATTAGGTTCATCGACACGTTTGATAACCTCACGAGCAACTTCCTGATGGTTCAGAAAGAAACCCGGGATGTCGCGTGGGTTAATTGGTTCAACCAGCAGGGTTTTGCCAACCGTTGCTAATTCTTTGGCAGCGTAACGCAAGTTGGATATATAAGTTTCAAAACATGCATCAGCATCAGCACTCTCGGGCTTTAAACCGGCCATTGCATGAAGCCTAGGGCAGTCAAGAACCTCTGCATAGCGAATCGCTGTCGAAACAGATTTTCTGAACTCAACTTCGCGACCAGGAAGTGCAGCTAGGCCACGCTCACCAGCATCCCAATCCCCCGGAGGAAGATTAAACAGTACCTGAGACAATCCATTTGAATCGAGGGCTGAACGTAATTCCTCGGCCTCGTAGGCATAGGGAAATAGATACTCAACACCAGTGAATCCGGCATCAGCAGCAGCGGAGAAACGATCTAGAAAATCATACTCAGTGAAGAGCATGCTCAGATTAGCAGCAAATTTCGGCATGGGAACTCCTTTAGCCCTGTGGAAAGCGCCTTTCAAGCGCTTCTATCTGTTCTTCTGTAAGGCAGCGTGGATTCTCTCCTCGTAGCAACAAACTCAACTTGGCTGTTTCCTCAAGCTCTTCGGTGGCATAAACTGCAGCCGCCAGTGACTTTGCAGAAACGACCGGCCCGTGATTGGCCAGCAGGACCGCACTATGTTTCCCCGCCAAGCCACGGACCGCATCACCCAACGCTCTATCCCCTGGGATGTGGTATGGAACCAGCGGCAATTTACCGACACGCATGACGTAATAAGCGGTGAGCGGCTGAATACAATTACAGGGATCAATACCAGGTAGACAAGAAACCGCCACTGAATGGGTTGAGTGCAGGTGAACGATTGCCTGATCATTAGGTCGCTCGCCATACATCGCCATGTGCAGGAAACTTTCCTTGGTCGGTTTGTCACCATCGATGTGACGACCATCAAAGTCAAGACGTGAGATTCGCGCCGGATCAAGTCGACCAAGACAAGCATTCGTCGGCGTCATCAACCAGCCAGATTCAGTACGCACGCTTATATTTCCGCTGCTTCCCATAGTCAGGCCACGATCAAACAACGACTTTCCAAACATGACTATTTCTTCTCGAATTAAGGAATCGCTCATTACAGGACCTCAAAGGCTCGGCTGAAAAAGTTTTCTGCTCCAAAATTTCCGGATTTAAGTGCTAGTGCGATGTTATTTCCATCGACATCGGTTTCAGTCCATGGCACACCGGGGTCGATCTGATGGCCGATGCGCAACGACGTAACATCAAGAGCCGAAACCACCGCACCGGAAGTCTCTCCGCCAGCAACAATCAAACGTCTCACTCCGGCATTGACCAGTTCACTAGCGACGCGCGCCAGAGCCTGTTCAACAAGCTCTCCAGCTCGTTCAACACCCAGTTTCTCCTGCGCTTCACGAACTCGTTCTGGAGGTGCGGAGGCATAGACCAACACCGGCTTTTCCCCAAGTCTCTGGCGAGCCCAGTCGATCGCTTCAGCAGCCTGATCGCCCCCCTCGGCAAGGGCCAGTGGGTCGATGGCAAAGGCTTCATGCTCAGAAGTGAAGTGTTTAATTTGACCCAAGGTTGCCGTCGAACAGCTCCCAGAAACGATCAAAGCTGGGCCTGAAATAGCTGAAAGGTGACCAGCGTCAGCAACCGGCTGCAACCAACCGAGACGACGGTATTCTGCTGGCAGAGCCTGAGCGATTCCAGAACCACCAGTGACCAGTCCATGTTCAGCGACGACGGCAGCAATTACTTCGAGTTGAGAATCTTCGAGGGTGTCACAAATTGCGTATCGGTAACCCCGGCGACGCAGCTCAGTGACGCGCTCGCACGACGACTCAACGCCTTGTTGAAGGGTGGCGAAATCAAGCAGGCCGACCTTCCCGTCTGTCTGCCGACTTAATACCCGCACCAAATCAGCATCCGCCATCGGATTAAGTGGATGGTTTTCCATTCCGCTTTCGTTTAATAGCCGATCCCCGGCATACAGATAGCCTTGGTAAACGGTGCGCTTGTTGGTTGGGAATGATGGACACATGACCGCAAAATCATCGTCGATGGATTCGAGCAGAGCATCTGCCACCGGCCCGATGTTGCCCTGATCGGTGGAATCGAAGGTTGAGCAATACTTGAAGAAAAGTTGACGAGCCCCTGCTGTACGTAGCCATGTAAGCGCTGCGTTTGAATCGGACACCGCCTCCGCTACCGGACAACTGCGCGACTTAAGCGCAACCACCACTGCATCAGCTTCACCAGGGTCAAAATCGTTACCGGGGACACCTATTACCTGAATAGTACGCATGCCGGCACGCACCAGATTGTTGGCAAGATCGGTAGCCCCGGTGAAATCATCAGCAATAGCGCCGAGTACAATAGACATAATCAATGACTCCTTATTCTTCTTTTTGGGTGGGCAGGTCAAGACCAGCAATATGCTGATATACCTTAATCACAGCCGAGTCGTCCTCGCGGCCATGACCAGCAGCGCTCGCTGCAGTGAACTGCTGCAGTGCGGTGCTGGCTATTGGCAACGGCAACGTCAATTCACGCCCAGTGGAATGAACGATACCCAGATCCTTGACAAAGATATCGACAGCACTGAAGGGAGTGTAGTCACCACTAAGGATGTGAGGCACACGGTTTTCAAACATCCATGAATTGCCTGCACTGTTGGTAATGACTTCATAGAGAGTATCAGGATCGATTCCCATGCTGATACCTAACGCCATCGCCTCTGCGGCAGCAGCAATATGAACACCGGCCAGATGCTGATTGACCAGTTTGACGCTGGACCCGAAGCCCGGCGCATCACCAAGGCGATAAACTTTCTCGGCCATACCATCAAGCACGGCAGCGGCCTGATCGAAATGAGCCTGACTTCCCGAAGCCATCACCGAAAGACGGCCATCGCGAGCTTTAACTGAACCTCCGCTAATGGGAGCATCCAGTAAACCGATACCGGCCGTAGCAAGTCGCTCTCCCAGATCTCGAACATAACTCGGAGCAACCGTTGCGCACTGAATAACCAGACCACCTTCGCGCATAGTGCTGACAACTCCATCAGTACCAAACAGAACGCCATCAACCTGTTGGGAATTGACCACAACAATGAGGACAACATCGCATTCACTAGCCACCCCAGAAGGACTTTCAGCGACGCGGCCACCTGCAGCTACAAAGCTCTGACGTGCCTCGGCACTAACATCGCAGCCAATGACCTCATGGCCAGCCTCTCGTAATGCGAGTGCTGTTCCCATGCCCATAGACCCAAGTCCAATTACTCCTACTGGCGCTGCTTCAGAGTTTTTATTCATCGTGTTTTTCTCCCGTTAAGAGCTGTTGATTCTTTCTGGATAAAATTTATTGGTTAAAAGCCATGAAGCGCCACGCTTATTCCTGCGGGTCTTCGACTATTAATCTTACAGGCTGTAGGTCCCACATCAGGATCATTTTTAAGTCGGTTTCCAAGCGCGGCATCACGGAGTAAAAGCGCATCAGACGAGGCCCTATTAAGGAGATGGGCCGCCCCACGGGTGCTGCGTGGCGGATAATGACATGCAGAGACTGCAGCTTCAGCGGCTTCAGGGGTATCAACGCTTGGAATCATGCCCCCTTCGATACCTGTATCGTGGGCGCGTATGATCTCGACTGGATCGTTACATGGAACACGTAAATGGGGGTGGTTGGAGTTGCAGGCATGGCTCGCATTAAGGTGGTCGAACAAAAGTAGTCTACGGGTCCATGCTCAAGGTCAATAACCGCTCCGTCATAACCAACCAGAGGCATGATCTCAGCTGCTACCGGAGAGGCAAGGCGTAACCAACTGGACAGAACCGGGGCACCCGCAAGCAATTTTTTCTTTAGCGCATTTTTACGATACATCTGACTTATCTCTAGTGCAAAAGAAGATCATTGCAGATTTAATTGCATCGGAATAATTAGAATAACACGTAAATCAAAACCCACAACCTATTTGTATTACAAATTAAACCAATTAATACTACTTTTCAAGAAAAATTTAAGTCATTGCAGTCAAAAGGGAGGGCGAATCCTGAAAACCCTGCAATATAAGACACTGCCCATCTATAGCAATCGAATGGCAATGTCAAAGAGAGGGCTTTCTTGTTTATCCTCTCGCATTGTTTGGCGGGTGTGCATTTGGCTGAAATGAAGAATTACTGGATACCCTGCAATGTAAGAAAGCCCCCGATCCGAAGATTGAGAGCTTTCGTGTTTTATGAATGGTTATATATGGGGCACTCAACAAGCTTTGTATTTACCTCATAACACCAGAAATACAAATAAACGATAAAACAACAGTGAGAAGGAAAGAGAGTAAGCTATTTAAGCAAATTCGTCTGTCCTGTTTTGATCGCATCGACAACCAACTTCCCAGTCAGTTTTAGCTTACCCAATCGGCCTTTTTTATTGGACATGATGATGTCGTAAAGCTCTTCACGGGTTTCAGGTGGCCTCACTTCGGTTGGATTTTTCAGAAGAGTCATGGCATTTCGAGGACAGGTAGGAACACAGAGACCACAGCCAATGCACCGGTCCAGATTCACTACAGCAGGCTGTTCCTTTTCGCAGACATGCACCGCGCTAATCTGGCAACGCTTCTCACAGACACCACACCCATCACAGGCGCTTTTGTCCACAACGGCATGAAAGTTGGACACCCAAAAATCCACAGGCTTGGGAATATGTTTATGAACTCCGAGCAGACCACAGCAGCACCCGCAACATGAACAAATAAACTCGGCCTTTTCCGTGTTAGATAACTGCAGAACCAATCCCTGTTTCTGGTTTATTTCAAGGATTGACATCGCCTCATCTCTGGTAATTTCTCTACCAAAGTCGCCCATAAGGGCATGTTGGGCTATGTGGCCAATGGCAAGGCAGGTTTCTTTTCGATCCGTAACCTTACACGAGCCACCTTCCATCGCCTTTTTTTTACGACATATGCATTCCAAGATGGCAAATGGCACTTCAGCCTGTTCTAACAACGCCGCTACTTCATCAAAAGTACTGATATGATATTGATGATGAATGCTCTGGGAAATCGGGATGGTGCGCGTCTGTGGAGGTTCCGCACTTAGAAAATCGATCCCGAACTTTTTATCATTGATATATTCGTTGTAGTCCTTGATAAACTCTGGAGTAAGCCTCTTCAGTTGCATTTCATACATCCCGACAACGAGGGGCGCAAGGCAATAGTGCCTTTTGTCGCCCTTTATCTTGGATTCGACTCCTCCCTTTTTTTGTGACCCATCCAGAAGTTCTTTCAACTCTTCAGACGAGCCAACGATATGCCTGACTCGATCAAAGATCGTCTCAAGGGGATCAAACTTGTAGCTTAAATATGTAGCGATCTGCGCTTCTTCCGGGGTAAAAATATGTTTAAGGATTTTCAACTCAGCTCTTGACTGCGTGGCAGGGAACCCAACAGGCTGCTTGTCTAGATGCCTTTGCAGTTTGAAATAAACTTGTTCGATTTTCTTCACATCACACCTTCCAAGTTATGAACTGCTCTTTAATTTTCAATTATCTCAATTTTTTTAGAAAAAATCCTATGAGCAAAAAGCCACCCTGTGCCAAAAGATGGTTTCGATTCTTCTATAAGACCATCCGGCAACA